>JALHOE010000470.1 GCA_022843175.1 Deltaproteobacteria bacterium | reverse complement strand
TGCCGGCCGTGGTGCGGCGCGCGGCGGCGCGGGCGCTGATCTACGCGCAGACGATGACGCCCGGCGTGCGGGTGCGGGTCGCGCGGCTCGTCACCTACGATCCGGTCGACACGCTCCAGCTCGACGAGTCCACGGCGCAGCACCTCGAGCTCGTGCGCGGGACCGACGGCGACGCCTCGACGACGCTCCTCACGCAGCTCGACAGCACGCGCACGCCGGGCGGCGCGCGAATGCTGCGGCGCTGGTTGCTCGCGCCGCTCGCGGACGTTGCGTCGATCCGTCGGAGACACGACGCGGTCGAGCTGTTCCTCCTCGACGCCCCCCTGCGGGACGCGCTCCGCGCAAAACTCGCGGCGATCGGCGATCTGGAGCGGTTGTCGACGCGCGCCACGCTCGGCCAGGCCTCCCCGCGCGATCTCGGCGCGCTCCGCGACGGCGTGGCCACGCTGCCCTCGATCGCCGCGGTGCTCGGGAGCTCGCGCGATCCGTCGGCGCGCGAGGTGCTCGGCCTCGAGCGTCCGCTCGACCTCCTGCAAGATCTCCACGCGCTGCTGGTGCACGCGCTGGTCGATACGCCGCCGGCCAACGCGCGCGACGGCGGCATCTTCCGCGACGGCTTCGACGCCACGCTCGACGAGCTCTCGGAGCTGCGTCGTTCGGGCGACTCGGTGTTGGTGAAGCTCGAGGCGCGCCTCCGCGAGGAGAGCGGCATCCCCAACGTGAAGCTCCGCTTCAACAAGGTCTTCGGGTGGTACCTCGAGGTCTCGCGGAGCAACGTCGACAAGGTGCCCGCGACGTGGCGCCGCAAGCAGACCATCGCCACCGGCGAGCGCTATTCGACCGACGAGCTCGACGCCCTGCAGGACAAGCTGCTCTCCGCCGAGGACCGGCATCGCGAGCGCGAGCTCGAGCTGTTCGACCAGCTGCGGATCGAGGTGGCCAAGCACGGCGAGCGCTTGCGCGACGTGGCGGCGCGGCTCTCGCGCTGGGATGTCTTCGCCGCGCTCGCCGACGTGGCCCATCGCAACGACTACGTGCGGCCGGTCGTCGACGACTCGCTCTCGGTGGAGCTGCTCGAGTCGCGGCACCCGGTCGTCGAGCGGCTCGCGCCGACCGGGGGGGCCGGGCGCTTCGTTCCCAACGACGTGACGGTCTCGGCCGAGGGCGAGCGCGTGCTGATCATCACCGGACCGAACATGGCCGGGAAGAGCACGCTGATGCGGCAGGTTGCGCTCGCATGCATCATGGCGCAGGCGGGGTCCTTCGTCGCCGCGCGCACGGCGCGGATCGGCGTGGTCGACCGGGTGATGACCCGGGTCGGTGCGAGCGACAGCCTCGCCCGAGGCGCATCCACCTTCATGGTCGAGATGCGAGAGACGGCGCACATCCTCCGCCGCGCGACGCGTCGGTCGTTGATCGTGCTCGACGAGATCGGGCGTGGCACGTCCACGTACGACGGGCTGTCGATCGCGTGGGCGGTGGCCGAGCACATTCACGAGGCCGTGGGCGCGCGCACCCTGTTCGCCACCCACTACCACGAGCTGTGCGAGCTCGCGGCCACCTGCGGCGGCGTCGCCAACTACAGCGTGGCGGCCAAGGAGATCGGGGACGACGTGGTGTTCCTCCACCGCTTGGTGAAGGGCGGCGCGTCGCGGTCGTACGGCATCGCGGTGGCCAAGCTCGCGGGGGTGCCCGAGCCGGTGCTGGCGCGCGCGCGGGCCATCCTCGCGTCGCTCGAGCGCGGCGCGGCGCTGCCGAGCGGCAAGCACGCGACGATGCGCGGGCGCGATTCGCGCGGCGTACAGCTCGACTTCTTCGGTGGACCGGCGGAGCCCGCAGCCCCGGCCCCGCCCCACCCGGTGCTCGAGACGTTGAAGCAGGTCGATGTAGATCGCCTCGCGCCGATCGACGCGTGGCAGCTGGTGCTCAAGCTGAAGGGGCTCGCATCCTCGTGAAGAAGCTCGCTCTCACCGCTCTGCTGATCCTCCTGCCGACGCCGGCCCTCGCTGCCAAGGACGTGAAGCGCGTCGGCGTGCAGGGCGGCTTCGCCGGCTTGTCGAGCGAGGGCTCGTTCGCTGGCTACGGCGGCGCGCTGTTCTTCGGCTGGTCGTTCACCGACGCGCTCACGCTCGGCGTGAACGCCTCGGCGAGCTCGAACCAAGTCACCGAGAAGGGCGGCCGCAGCCTGGTGATGTCGCAAGCGGTCGGCGTGACCTACGCGCTCGACATCATCCAGATCGTTCCCTACGCGGGCATCTACGCCGGCGTGTACGAGATGAGCGGGGGCGGACTCGCCAAGACGCAGGTGAAGGGCGGCGCGCAGGTCGCCCTCGGCGTCGACTACGTGCACTCGCGGGACTTCACCTTCGGTCTCGAGCTCCGCGCGCACGCTCTGCCCGGAGAGTTCCTCGCGAGCCCCACGAACCCCACGCCGTTCTACGCGACCACGTTCCTGAAGGCCGAGTACACCTGGGGCTGGTTCTGAGCTGACCCCCCTGCGCCCGCGGCTGCGCGCGCGCGGGCCTTCGCCCTCGGATAGGCGCGCGCGTGAGCGAGCGCCTGACCCGTCATGGTCCAGCCCCCGCCGCGC
>JALHOE010000469.1 GCA_022843175.1 Deltaproteobacteria bacterium | reverse complement strand
GCGCAGACGCTCGCCATCGCCCACCGCGACGCACGCGCGGCGTGGGCGCGCTCGGTCGGACAGGGTCCGTCGGAGGCGACCAAGCTCCTCCCCGTGGTCCGCTCGATCTCGCGAGAGAACCGCAGCGGGCCGATCCCGTTCGCGATCGAGGACTACCGCATCGCCTACGTGGACACGGTCTGGGCGCGCAACCTGAGCGAGGCGCTCCAGCCGATCTGGCTCCTCAAGATGTCGCGGAGCCCTTCATGAAGAGCTTCCGCGTCTACTTCGTCACCCACCACGACGGCCACAAGACCGGCCTCCTGCTGCGCACGTGGGACTCCTTCTTCGACGGCCCGCCGCCCTCGGCGTACGGCGGCACCGAGGGCGAGGTGCTCTCGCTCCTCGAGGACCAGCTGCTCCGCATCGAGGCCGACGGCGGCGACGCGGTCGATCGCTACCTGTGGGACGAGCCGTTCCACACGCGCCAGGCGCGCGTCGACGTCCACCCGCTCAACACGGTCAAGAAGCGACCGGTCATCGGCAAGAGCTCCATCCCGCTGCGGGTCACCTACGCCTGGACGAAGGTGAAGACGAGCGATGAGATCAACGCGCCGTCGGCCTACCGGGTGATGCTCCCCCGCTTCGGCGCGTGGGTCGTGCTCGAGGACCTCGAGAGCGCGCCCGAGGTCCTCCGAGTGTTCCTCTCGTTCGCGCTCCTCGGCGAGAACCCGCGTTGGGTCTACGACTACCGCGCCGAGGGCGAGGAGTACGTCCGCGAGTGGTCGCCCGATCTCCTCGCCCGCCGCGTCGCGCCGAAGGCGGCCGAAGAAGAGGTCCCGACCGAGCTCGCGCGCGTCGCCGACGACATGGTCGCGCAGCTCGAGAAGCAGAAGCTCGCCGCCGTGATCGGCGACCCGCCCGAGCTCCAGCAAATCGTCCAGAACGCGTGGCGCACGCCCCTGCCCTCGCTGCTCTTCGTGGGCCCGCCCGGCGCGGGCAAGTCGGCGCTGGTGCGGCGCACCGCGCGCTTCCTCGTAGACCGCGCGCGCAACCGCGGTGACAAGACCCGCCCCCACCTGTGGACGACGACCGCCGATCGGATCATCGCCGGGATGGTCTACCTCGGCATGTGGCAGGAGCGCGTGCTCAACCTCATCGAGGAGCTCTCCGGCCGCAACGAGTGGCTTCACGTCGACCGCCTGTCCGCGCTCGCCAAGCCGCAGCCCGACGGCACCTCGATCGCCGAGATGCTCGAGGGCGCGCTCGCCAACGGCGACGTCTCGCTGCTCGCCGAGGCGACCCCGAGCGAGCTCGAGCACCTCGGGCGCAGGCACGCGTCGCTCCTCGCGCGCTTCCGCGTGATCCGGGTCCCCGAGAAGTCCGTCGACGCGACGATCGCCCTCATCGGCCCCTACGCCGCGCGCAAGCCCACGCTCTCGCTCCACCCCTCCGCCGTCGCGCGCCTGGTGCGGCACGTCGCCGATCTGCAGCGCGATCAAGCGCTCCCCGGCAAGGCCTTCCGCTTCGTCGACTGGCTCGGGCAGCTATCGCCCGAGAAGCGCACGTTCTACGCGCGCGACATCTCCGCCGCGTTCTCCACCTTCAGCGGTCTCCCGATCGAGCTCATCTCCGACGAGCACGCCGCCGGCGCCGCCACGCTCGCGGCCAAGCTGCAGGAGCGCGTGATCGGTCAGGAGCACGCCTGCACCGCGTGCGGACGCCTGCTCGCGCGGTTCAAGGCGGGCATGAGCGATCCCGAACGGCCGGCGGGCACGCTGCTGTTCGTCGGCCCCACCGGCGTCGGCAAGACCGAGCTCGCCAAGCAGCTCGCGCGCGTCACGTTCGGCGACGCGTCGCGCATGGTCCGGGTGGACATGAGCGAGTACGGCCTCCGCGGCTCCGCCCAGCGCCTCCTCGATGCGTCCGAGGGCTCGACGTCGCTCGCCACCCTCGTCCGCAAGCAACCCCTCTCGCTCGTGCTCCTCGACGAGATCGAGAAGGCGCACCCAGAGGTGTTCGATCTCCTGCTCGGCGTGCTCGGCGAGGGCCGGCTCACCGACGGCAGCGGCCGACTCACCGACTTCCGCGGCACGATCGTGGTCATGACCTCGAACCTCGGCGTCACCGAGCAGGCCCCGGTCGGCTTCGGCGAGCGCTCCGGCGCCGCGGGCTTCGAGGCCGCCGTCCGCAAGCACTTCCGCCCCGAGCTGTTCAACCGCATCGATCACGTGCTGTCGTTCCGCCCTCTCGCGCTCGAGGACGTCGAGCGGATCGTCGATCTCTCGATCGACGAAGTCCGCACCCGAACCGGCTTCGTCCGCCGCGGCCTGACGGTCTCGCTGACCCCCGCCGCGCGCGCGCGCCTCGCCGAGCTCGGCTTCCACCCCACGCGCGGCGCACGCCCGCTCAAGCGGGTGATCGAGGATCTCGTCGTCACCCCGCTCGCCGCCGCCCTGGCCGCGGACACCCAGCTCCGCGACCGACCGGTCGCGATCGTCACGACGGGCGAGCGCGCACCGGCGGGAGCGATCGTCGTGCCCGTCTGACAAGCGCAGGCGCCGAGACCAGGCGCGCGCGTCAGCGAGCGCCTACGCAAAGGCGCAGGCGCAGGCGCAGGCGCAGGCGCAGACACAG
>JALHOE010000468.1 GCA_022843175.1 Deltaproteobacteria bacterium | reverse complement strand
TCGGCGCGGGCGCGCATGCGGGCGACCCACTCGTCGCGCAGCGCCGACGGGCGGCGGCGCGGCCGGGTGCTCGCGAGGATCTCCACCGCGACGTAGTCGCCGGCGTCGAAGGCGGCGCGCAGCTCGGCGCGCGTGTCGTCGTCGAAGGCCTCGTCGTCGAGGTGGCGCGCGACCGCGGCTCGGGTCTCGTCGAAGGCCGCCTCGAGCCGCGCCAGCCGCGCTGCGAACCGCGCCTCGGCGTCACGCGCGCGGAGCGTCACCAGATACGTGACCTCGGCGGCGTCGAACCCGCGCACGCCGCGGACGATGAGCTCCTCGAGGGCGTCGGTCATCGCCGCGGAACGGGCGCGATCTCGACCCGGCGGTTCTTCGCGCGCCCCGCGTCGTCGTTGTTGGCGGCGACCGGGTGCGTCTCGCCGAAACCGGCGGCGAACACCCGATCGGCAGGCACCCCCGCCGCGACGAGCGCGCGCACGACCGTGAGGGCGCGCGCGGCGGAGAGCTCCCAGTTGTCCTTGAAGCCCTTCTGCGGGTTCACGATCGCGAGGTCGTCGGTGAAGCCGCTGACCATGATCGAGTCCTTGTCGTGCGACGAGAGGTAGGAGGCGAAGGGCTTGGCCAGCTCGGTGAGCAGCGCGGCGCCCTCGGGCTGCAGATCGGCCGAGCTCGAGCGGAAGAGCACCGCGCCGCCGATGCCGATGCGGCCGTCGATCATGGTGATGCGACCCTCCATGCCGCCCGGGCCGAGCTGCTGCTCGAGCAGCTTCTCGAGGTTGACCCGCTTCGCCGACTCGGCGACGCGCGACTCGCGCTCGATCGCGAGGTCGCGCGAGAGGTCGACGTGGAACGCGATCGCCCACACGAAGAGCAGGACGAAGATCCCGAACAGACACGCCATCAGATCGCCGAAGGCCGGCCAGACCGGCGGCGACTCGGACTCCGACGTCTCGGCCTCGGCGATCACTCCTCGGCCTCCGCTTCGGTGCCGGTGGGCAGCAGGCGCGGCGGCGCGAACTCACGCGACTCGACGCGCCTGAGCTCGTTGAACAACTGCCGCTGGAACTGCAGCGTGTGGTCGAAGACCTCGCGCGTTTGCTCGAGGTAGGCGGCGAGCATGTCCTGCGCGTCGCCCTGCGCCGCGCGCTCGGCGGCCGCGCGGAGCACCGACAGGCCGGTGAGCCACTTGTCGCTCGCCTCGCGGTACTTGTCGACCGAGGCCCCGAACAGCTCCGCCGTCGACGTGAGCTCGACGCCGCCCTTCTCGAGCGCCGCGGCGCTCTGTGCGTAGGTCTCCTGCAGACGCTCGGTGAGCGCGGACACCTTGTCGGTGTGCTCGGCGCCGCGCGCGTCGATCGCCGTGGCGAGCGCGTCGAGGCGCTCGACGAGGAGCTCGAGGCGCGCGTCGCGCTCGGCGTTGGCCTCGGCCTCGGCGCGGAGACGGTCGGCGGAGTCGGCGATGACGCGGGCGGCGGCCTCGGGCGCGGCTTGCGCCGAGGCGACGACCTTCTCCATGGAGGTGGCGAGGGCCTCGCTCAGGGTGCGGGCCAAGCCCTCGAGGCGGGCCTCGGTGACCTCGGCGATGCGATCGGCGCGCGCGTCGTCGTCGACGCGGAGCTCGGCGCGCACGGCGGCGAGCTTCTCGACGTACGCAGCGAGCTGCTCGGCCCCGAGCGACTGAGCGGTGACCATCTGCTCCGCCGCGTCGACCAGCACCTTGCTCACCCCGTTGGCCGTGCCGGTGAGGGACTTGTCGAGCGCCTCGGTCGAGCTGTCGACCCGCGCGAGGAGCGCGTCGAACTGAGTCATCGACGCGAGCGCCGACTCGGTGAGCCGCGACTCGATCGTGCGCGCGGTGGCCGCGAGGCTCTCGCCGAACGAGGCCGCCGTGCCCTCGAAGCGCTCGCCGATGCTCTGCGCCGACGCCTCGAGCCGCTCGACCACGAGGTCGAACCGCGCGACGCGCGCGGCGTCCTGCTCGGTGGCGTGGGTGCGGTGCGCCTCGAGCGCGAGCTCGGTGCTCGCGAGCGTGTCCGCGAGGCTCTTGCTGATGTCGAGCGCGATGTGCTGCAGCTGCGCGCCGACGGCGGCGGCGGTGTCGGTGAGCGCCGCGGAGACGGCGCGCGAGCGCTCGGCCTCGGCGGCGGCGAGCATCTCGCGATTCACGACCACCGTCTCGAGCACGCTCTTGGTGTCGTGCGCGACGGCCTCGCGGAGCGCGTCGAGGCGGAGCTCGGTGGCGGTCATGGTGTCGCTCAGGGTCTTGCCGATCTCGAGCGCGGTGTGCTCGAGGCGGGAGCCCACCGCGGTGGCCGTCTCGGTCATGGCCGCAGCGATCGTGCGCGCGCGCTCGGCCTCGGCCTCGGCGAGGAGCTCGCGTCCGGCGACGACGGCGTCGACCACCGTCTTGGCCTCGCGCGCGACGTCGTCGCGGAGCGCCACGGCCTGTTGCCGGTGCGCGGTGACCACGCTCTCGACCGCGCGATCGACGCGCGCGGCGAGCGCCTCGGCGTGGGCGGCGTCGCGCGCGATGCGCGCCTCGCTCGCCGCGTCGAAGCGGGCGATCGTGGCGGTGGCCTGCGCCGCGGTGGTCTCGATGACCCGGGTGACGGCGGCCTCGAGCCGCGGGCTGACGGCCT
>JALHOE010000467.1 GCA_022843175.1 Deltaproteobacteria bacterium | reverse complement strand
TGGTCCATCACTCGGTGATCCTCGAGATGACCGGGACCAGCGTGCGAGCAGAGACCGCCGAGCAGACGAGGAAGGAAGGGACGACGACAACTACGAGCACGACGACAACTACGAAGCCGCAGTCAACCAAGGAGACGGATGCTCAGATGTAATTGTCGTTGATGCGAGAATGTAGTTGTCGTCGGCCAGACACCCGGGCGATCGCCCGGCGCAGCGGCCCCTCGGGGTCGGTGCCGCCCGAAAAGGAGGCCGCGAGGAAGTCGAGCAGTGCGCCGAGCCCGTCGGGCGTGAGCGCGAGCTCACGCTCCGCGATCTGCCTTGGCCCGCTCCACGACATCAGGATGCATCGCCGACCGTCGTGGTGCGCGACGCGCATCGTCTCGAGCGCGACCGCCTTCGCCACGCTCTCCGCGACCCCGGCCATCGAGCCCGACGTGTCGATCAAGAGCACGATCGGTCCGCGTTCGTCGCCCTGGCGACGCCGCACCTCGGTGTCCTCGACGTCGCGATCGCTCGTGTCGAGGCCGTCGATCAAGAACGTAGCGAGCTGACGTTCGAGGAGACGGGCCTGCCACAGCCGACGAAGGAGCGGACGGCGAAGCAGCATCGCTTCGCTCGGCAGCATGCGGTCGACCTCGCCGCCGAGATCGATTCCGCGCGCCTCCGCAGCGACGAGCGGTGTCCGAACCGAGACGCGCACGCGCCGCAGCACCGTGACCAGTTCCTCGATCGAGGACGACGACTCTGCGCTTGGGTGAAGGCGGCCGAGCATCTGGATGACATCGCGGAGCTTCGGCAGGCGCGAAACCAGATCCCGCAGCCGTGCGATTTGATCGAACCCCCTATGGCGGAGGACGCCGCGCGATAGATCCCAGCCCAATCCGAGCACGCGGCCGAGCTCACCGAACGTCTTCTCGATCTCGAGCCACAGTCGCACGCGTTCGCCCCAACGGTCGGCGGACCATGCCTCGGTCGAGAGCGCGCGTTCGACGGCTCGCTCGACCTGCTTGCCGTCCACACGCTCGCCACGCCGGCCGCGGCTCGCGAACTTCCGGCGCAACGCGGCGCGTGCAGCCAGCTCCTCTGCGATCTGCGCCGCGATGCGAGCACGACGCACTGCCGCTCGTCGTTCGGACTCGGCGACGAGATCGAGGAGGAGCTCGTCGACCAAGGTCGGTTGCTCGCGGCAGAACCGATGGAGACCGAGCTGCGTCAGGACGCTCACGAACGGTCCGGCGATCCAATGCGGAGGCCACGAGGGAAGCGGCGTCGGTACGCGCCCAGCGAGCAGCGCCGTACGCCACGCGATCAACGAGGCGATCCGCTCGTCGAAGTCGCCCGTCGTGACCGTCGCCAGTGCGTCGAAGAGCTCGGGCGGACATTGCTCCCACGCGGCGAAGCGACGCTGCAATGCGGTGCCGTCGGACGTCACGCCGAGACCCCGTGCGCGGCATCGCGTTCCTCGGGGTCGTCGACGATCTCGGCCTCGACTGGGAGCGCGCGAACTCGCGTCCGCACGGTGGCCAGCCGCGCTGAGAGCGTCGCAACGAGCTCGCGTTGCCGATTCAGTCCGAGCGATGCCAACTCGGCGAAGCTGTCTGGCACCCAAGGGTGGTTCGCGATCGCGACGTGCGCCTCGCGAAGGCGATCGTCGAGCCACGCGAGCTGCGTTGCGAGCTCGCGCTCCACGGTCATCACCTGGCGCTCGATGTTGTCGATCGCCGCGCTGCTGTGGCGGAGCGGACCGAGCCGGGGCGGCAACGCATGTTCGCGCGTGATCATGTTCTTCGGATCCGCGAGCCACTTCTTCCGTTGGTTCCAGTCGCTGAAGGAGGTCCCATCGGGCACCGTCATGGCGTCGAGCTCCTGCAAGCTCCACCCGCTGCCCGCATTGGTGACTTCGACGTTGTGGTACCCACGGCGCGCTCCCTGCGGCGCGTGGAAGCGACGAGCCTCGCGCGCGTCGGGGCCGACCCATTTGGGTGCATCATGCGCTTCCCCGTCGGGGCGCACGAACAAAAGCCGACCGCTGGCGTCGCGCTGCTGCGCCTGCTGCGCGGCGAGCTGCTCGACGTGGTGCTCCCACTTCGCCACGAGCCGCGAGAGGCGTTCGGGGTGTCCCACTCCCCACGCGGCCACACGCTGCGCGTACCAATCGAACACCAAATCGCGATGTTCCGGCTTCTGCCAGGCGCAGTGCTGCACCAGCCAGAGATCCCACGGAGACACCTCGCTCCGTCCATCCGTCACAGCGGACACTCGCAACAGCCGGACGATGCGCAGCCAGCGTCGGTCGGACACGGCGATGTCTTTCGCGCGCAGGAACGTGCGCAGCTCGGCGAGCAGCTCCACGACGGGAGTCGGCACGACGACGAACTTCGCAGCGGCGTCCACCGCCTCAACATCGCCCGGCGTGAGACGATCGTCGAGCGCGAGCTCTGCGGCCTGCCCGCTGCCCTCGGAGAGCAGCATCGGGAAGTCGCTGTCCCGCACCGGTTCGACGTGCAGACGAAGAAGGAAGCGATCGTACAGCGCGCCGTGTCGCCGATCAGCGGAATGCGCGGCGGTTTGACGAGTCGGAGCGATCACGTTCGAGCGCGCTCGGCGGCGACGACGCGGATCGATCGCCGGCTGCGGTCGCGATCACGGAGGGC
>JALHOE010000466.1 GCA_022843175.1 Deltaproteobacteria bacterium | reverse complement strand
GCGGTCGGCTGCCGTCGAGCGGCGAGGCTCAGCGCATCGCGCTCGCTCGCGCCCTCGCGACCGACGCGCCGATCCTCCTGCTCGACGAGCCGACCGCGAACCTCGACGCCGAGGGCGAGCGTCGCGCGATCGAGGCGCTCCAGCGTCACCTCGGCGAGCGCTGCGCGTTGATCGTCACCCACCGACCCGCGCCGCTCGCGATCGCCGACCAAGTGGTGTCGCTAGGGGAGCGGCTCGAACGCGCACCGGAATCCGAGCGTCGCATCGCGTAAGTCGCTCGGGTAGCCGTCGCGATCGGACACGCGCAACGAGTGCACGACGTCGTAGTCCCAGCTGCCGCCGCGGACCCCGTGCTTGAGCGCCTTCGGGTTCTTGCGGTGGGGATCGATCTGCGGGACCTCCGCCCACGAGCGGCCGTCCCACTCGTCGTCGACCCACTCGAGCACGTTGCCGGCCATGTCGAGCGCGCCGCACGGAGACGCGCCCTTGGGGCTGCTGCCGACGGGGCTCGGCCCGTAGCCACTGCAGTTGCCCCACGTCTCGCCCCACAGGTCGGCGTAGGGGCAGTCGGGCCTCCAGGAGCCCCACGGGTAGAGGCGATCGTCGTGGCCGCGCGCGGCGTGCTCCCACTCGACCTCGGTCGGCAGCCGACCGCCGCGGAACGCGCACGCTGCGCGGGCGTCGTGCCACGACACGTTGGTCATCGGCAGCTCGTCACCGGCGAAGAACGGCTTGCGCGTGACGCACGCGGACGCCGCGCTGCAGCGCTCGTACTCGCGGACGGTCACCTCGGTGCGGTCGATGCAGTACGCGCGTGTCAGCATGATCATCCGACGCGGTTGCTCGTCGAGGTCGTAGTCCTGCGCGCGGGTCGTGCCGACTGGGAACATGCCCGCGGCCACCGCGACCGTCCCCGAGGGGCAGCGGATCGGAGGCGCGGCACGGCCGACGGAGCCGATCGTCAGCGGTACGAGGAGGAGCGCGACCCGCGGTGGGCGCATCGTCAAAACGCTCTATCACGGCGCGAGGTCCGCGGCCGAACGTGCTACCGTAAAGTCGTTGGACGACCACGATCGGAAGCCCGGACCGAAGGAGGCGCTGCACGACGTCGGGAACGCCCTGACCGTGGTCCTCGGCTGGCTCGAGGAGGCCTCTCGCGACGGCCTCTCGCGCGACGATCTCCGCCGCGCGATCGGCGTGGCCACGCGCAAGGCTCGCGAGGCTCGCCTGCTCGCGCGCGAGGCGATCGGAGCGTCGCCGATGCACGACGTCGCGCGGCCCATCGGCGAGATCGTCCGCGAGTCCATCGACGCGCTGACGATCGAAGCCGCGCGCGCCGGCGTCACGATCGCCATCGAGGCCGCGGACGGCGAGGCGCCGGTGCTCGGGGCCTCCGCGCTCGGGCACGTCATCACCAACCTCATCCTCAACGCGATCGCCTTCAGCCCCGCGGGCTCCACCATCCGGGTGCGGCTCGCGAGCGAGCCCTCCCGGGTGCTCGTCACCATCTCCGACGAGGGGCCGGGGGTCGACCCGACCGTTGCAGACATGCTGTTCGAGGGACGCACGTCGAGGCCCGGCGGCGCGGGGATCGGGCTCCGACATGCGCGGGACATGACGAGGCGCCTCGGCGGCGAGCTGGTGCACGTGGACGCGGGGCGGGGGGCGACGTTCGAGCTCCAGCTCCCGCGCTACGCCCCAGCCGGCCCCAGCGACACGCCGCCGCGCTCGTCGAGCTCGGCGACGATGCGCTCCGCGATCAATGGGCTCCGCGTCCTGCTCGTCGAGGACGACCGCGCGGTCTGCGCCCTGCTCGACGCGGGCCTCGGCGCGCGCGGTGCCGAGGTGATCGCCGTACACGACGAAGCGGCGCTCCGGGCTGCGCTCCCGTCCATCGGCGCGATCGACGCGGTCCTCCTCGATCTCTCGCCCATCCAGGCCGACGTGCGCGGGTCGCTCGACCAGCTCCGCAAGGCGTGCCCCGGGGCCGGCATCGTCTTCATCAGCGGCTCGGCGGTCGCGCTCGAGGCCGAGCTCACCGCGGGCGATCCGCGCGCGCGCTGGGTGCGCAAGCCGTTCGAGGTCTCGGAGATCACCCAGGCGATCGCCGAGACGTTGCCACGGCGATGACCTCGGTCGCGGTCACCCGCCGCGCGGCGCTCGCGACGATCGCGCTCTCGGCGGCCTGCGCGCGGGTGAAGCGCTCCGACGACGCGATCGAGCTGGTCATCCCCAACGACCCCGCGACGATCGATCCGCGCTTCGTCAGCGACGTCTACGGCCTGCGGATCGCGCGGCTGTGCCACGCCGCGCTGGTCGCGCCCGACCGCGACACCGCCGCGCCGACGCCGTGGCTCGCCTCGACGATCGAGGACGAGGCCGACGGCGCGCTTGTCGTCACGCTGCGCGACGACGCTCGGTTCCACGACGGCACGCCGGTGCGCGCCGAGGACGTCGTCGCGACGTTTCGCGCGCTCGGCGATCCCGCGCTCGGCTCGGCCTCGCGTCGCGTCGTCGCCGAGCTGACCGCCATCGAGGCGCTCGACGCGCGTCGAGTTCGCTTTCGGCCGCGCACCCCGCGCGCGACGCTCCGCGGCGATCTCGACGTCGGAATCCTCCGGGCCGACGAGGCGCGCCGCCCGCGCGACGCCCCGCTCACCGGGTCGGGACCCTTTCGCCTGACGCGCAAGGGGGAGGGGGCGATCGAGCTCGTCGCCCGCCGGCCGG
>JALHOE010000465.1 GCA_022843175.1 Deltaproteobacteria bacterium | reverse complement strand
AGACCTGCGTCGTCCTCCGTCTTCGGCCCTCGAAACCAGGAGAAGACAAGATGAAGAAACGATCTCGCTTGACTGGGGGTCGTTCCATATCAGGCGCTCGCTGACGCGCGCGCCTGTCTCGACGCTTGTGCGTGTCTCGACGCTTGCGCGTGAGCGAGCGCCTACTCCCGCGCGAGCTACAGCGTCGCCGGCGGGTGCGTCGTGTGGCCGTCCGAGTCGTCGTCGGGGGCTTCGAGCGCCTCGTCGATCCGCGCGAGCAGGCGACGAAGGACGTCGCGGCTCCGCTTCTCGATTCCGGCGCGCTTGTCGCGCTCTTCTTCGACCTCGTTGGCGAGGGCGATGGCGGCGAGCAGGATCGCGTTGGGTGTGACCGGCTTGCCGCGAGGAACGATCGCGCGGATTCGCTCGTCGACCACGGCCGCGAGCCGACGCAGCGAATCCTCGGGGACGCTCGCGACGACGCGGTACTGCTGACCGCCGACGTTGAGGGTGACCGGAGCCCGCATCGACCGCCCCCGAGGCTACCGAACAAGCGGATGGATAGAAAGCACGTTCGTTCAGTGTCGCAGCGCGCCGTACCCAATAAGGAAGGGGTACGCGAGGGCCTGGAGGTCGATCGAGGCGGTCAGGATCAGGTCGACCCCGGCGACCGGACCGCGGTGGTAGCGGGCGTCGAACATCAGGCCGTAAGCCATGCCGTAGCTGCCGTGATGGTTGAAGCTCCGGCCGCCGATCGCCACGAAGCCGTTGTAACCGGCGAAAAACGCGGCGTCCTCGCGTCGGGCGAACGCGCCGCCGCCGAACCAAAGGGGAAACGTCTGGTCGGTCGGGAGCAGCGCGACGAGGCCGGCGCCGTAGTCGGCGTGCCCGAACGAGGCCGTGCGCGCCTCGACGTACGGGCCGATGCCGAAGTCCCTCGGCCCCTCGCGGAACCAGAGCGACTCGAAACGAAGCCCCATGTTCACGCGGGTCTTTGCCCACGTCCGCTCGCCGGACACGCCGACGATGCCGAGCTGGCCCGACGCGCTGTTCTGCACCTTTGCGCTCGCGGCGCTCGGGAGCAGCACGCACCCGATCGCGATCGCGGCAGAAAACAGGCGCATCAGCAGGCGGGCGGCAGCGGTTCGAGCCCTGCGTCGGCGAGGAGCTTCTGGTCGAACGAGGTGTCCGGGTTCGGCGTCGTGAGGAGCTGCTCGCCGTAGAAGATCGAGTTTGCTCCGGCCATCAGGCACAGCATCTGCGCCTCGCGATTCAAGTCCTGCCGCCCGGCGCTCAGGCGCACCTTCGCGTGCGGCATGAGGATGCGGGCCGTGGCGATCATGCGCACGAGCTCGATCGAATCGATCCGCGGCTGGTCGGCGAGCGGCGTGCCCTCGACGGGGACGAGCGCGTTGATCGGGACGCTCTCCGGGTGCGGCGTCTGGGTGACCAGCTCGCGCAGCATGCGGCAGCGATCGTCGATCGTCTCGCCCATGCCGATGATGCCTCCGCAGCACACATCGATGCCCGCCTCGCGCACGTTCTTCAAGGTCTCGAGGCGCTCCTCGAAGGCGCGGGTGGTGATGATCTTCTTGTAGTGCTCGCGCGAGGTGTCGATGTTGTGGTTGTAGGTGTCGAGGCCGGCTTCGCGGAGGCGGCGCGCCTGGTCGGCGGTGAGCATGCCGAGCGTGGTGCACGCCTCGAGGCCGAGCGACTTCACGCCGCGCACCATGTCGAGGACCTGGTCGAACTTGGGACCGTCCTTCACCTCGCGCCACGCGGCGCCCATACAGAAACGCGTGGCGCCGGCTTCCTTGGCACGGCGCGCGGCGTCGAGCACCTCGGCCACCGGGATCATCTTCTCGGGCTCGACGTGCGTGTTGTAGTGCGAGGACTGCGGGCAGTACGAGCAGTTCTCGGGGCACGCGCCCGTCTTCACGGAGAGCAGCGTGCAGAGCTGCACCTGGTTCTTCGGATGGAACTCGCGGTGCACCGACTGGGCGCGGTGCACCAGCTCGAGGAGCGGCAAATTATGGATGGCGCGGATCTCGGCGACGGTCCAGTCGTGGCGAGTGCTTTGCGAGCTCATGCGGCGCGGGAGGTTAGCACGAGGCGCGCGACGAGGTCGTCGGGGAGCGTGACGCGATGACCGATCACGAGCGCCGGCCTTCGCCCCGCCAGGTGGACGTCGGTCTTCTGGTCGATCAGCCACACGTCCACGTCGCGGCGGTCGAAGGGCGTGAGGTCGTCGAGCGGCGCGTGGTCCGCGCGCTCCACGAAGACTCGAGGAAAGACGCCTGCGCGCGCGAGGGCGGTGCGCACGCGCGAAGGGCGCGCGAGCGACGTCATGACGCCGAGCCGCGCGCCCGTCGGGAGCTCCGGGAGGGTGACCGCGCGCGAGATCTCCACCACTTCGTCACACGCGGCGAGCAGCGCGCGCCGCGGGGCGACGAGATCCCCGAAGGGCAGGGTGGTCCCGCTCCCCCACGGCGCCTCGGCGTCGACCGCGAGCAGCGAACGCGCGAGCCGGATCGGTCGTGTTTGGAGCAGTCGATCGACCACGATCACCGGCGCGTGCGCGGCCGCGAGCGCGAGCGCCTCCTGCCGGGGCCCCGCGACGGTGGGCACCTCCCGCGCGCAGAGGATCGCCTCGTCCCCGACCTCAGCCGGGTCGTCGTGCGGGGACACGAACCGAGCGCGACGCAGTCGACCGCGGTAGCCGTGGCCGACGAGCACCGCGCCGAGCGCGCGGGCCACGGCGATCGCGAGC
>JALHOE010000464.1 GCA_022843175.1 Deltaproteobacteria bacterium | reverse complement strand
GGGGGGCGCGGGGGGGGTTGGCCGGGGGGTCCAGCGAGCGCCTACCCGCAATGCTGTTCGGATAGCGGTGGGGCCAGTACTGCCGCCGCCAAGACCGGGGCGACCCTCCTCTCGGCGATCCTCGCGCCGCTCACCCCGCTGAGCGGCCCGGGGCATGGTCGCGCATTGCGTGGCATCGCCAAGTGCTGCGTATGATGGTTCCCGATGGCGAAGGACCTCAAGGGTGAGCTCACCGGACGCGCGTTGCTCGCCGCCGGCAAGGACGCGGCGAAGCGGGCGATCGAGGACTTCACGCTGAGCGACGAGGAGAAGGCGCAGCGCGACGCGGAGCGCGCGGCCGAGGCGAAGCGCCGGCGGTGGAAGTGGATCGCGATCGGGGTCGCCGGACTCGTGCTGCTGATCTCGCTGATCTTCCTCCTGGCCCAGATCTGGATGTGGATTCTTGGGATCGCCCTGCTCGCCGGTGCGGGTGTCGCGATTTATTACTTTGCTCGACGCAAGTGGCGCGCGCTCCGCGAGCCGGCGGTGGCCCAAGCGCCGAAAGCGCTTCCGGAACCGGAGGCGCCGCGTCGGGTGAGCGAGCCGCCGCCCGTCATCGATCGTGACGCTCGCGAGAAACAGATCGACGACGAGCTCGCCGCGCTGAAGGCCAAGACGCGGCAGTGAGTTGATCTCCTTCGGTGCGTCGTGCGAGCGTCCCCTCCATGAACGTCACCCGTGCAATCTCCCTCCTGCTCGCGCTCGGTCTGCTCGCGTGCGACAAGGAGAAGCCCGCCGACACCGCGTCGCCGACCCCGAGCACCACCGTCACTGCGACGGCGTCGGTCGTCGCTTCCGCGAGCGCTGCGCCGAGCGCTGACGTCAAGAAGCCGCACCGTAAGGGCGGCCGCGGCGGTCTCGCCTCGATGATGCTTCGCGCCGCCGAGGACAAGGTCCCCGAGGCGAAGGCGACGGTCGACGACCTACAGAAGAAGCTCAAGGAGGGCGAGACGCCGCGCGACGAGATGAAGGCGCTCCACGCGGGCGTGATCGCTGGCATCAAGGCCGGCAAGATCGACGTCGCGAAGCACGACGCCGACCTCGCCGCAGCCGAGAAGGCGATGAAGGCGATGAAGGAGAAGGAGGCCGAGACCCTCAACTCGCTCCACGCCGCGCTCAAGCCCGAGCAGCGCAAGGCGGTCGTCGCCGAGGTGCGCGACAAGATGGCCAAGCGCGCCGCCAAGTGGAAGGACAAGGACAAGGACGGCGACGGCAAGCCCGACATGAAGATGAAGGGCGGGCCCGGCGGCCATCACGGGTTCATGACGAAGGACCTCGGCCTCGACGACGCGCAGCAGAAGAAGGCCGACGCGATCTTCGCCAAGAAGGATCCGAAGGCCATGCCGGACATGGACGCGATGAAGAAGAGGATGGACGCGTTCCTCGACGCCTTCGAGAAGGACGGCTTCGACGCCAAGAAGCTCGATCCGGCGGAGGACAAGATGCCCTTCATGCGGGGCCCGCACGATCCCAAGGCGATGAACGAGTTCCTCGCGATCCTCAAGCCGGAGCAGCGCGAGAAGCTCGCCGCCAAGATGGAGAAGATGGGTGGCCCGAAGATGGGTGGCCCGAAGATGGGCGGCCCGAAGATGGGCGGCCCCGGCGGACCGGGCGGCCCGCCCCCGGGCGCGGACGACGACGACGACGACGACGACAAGTAGCAGTGCTAAGAGCGCGCCCATGGAGCTCAGCAAACTCAAGATCATCGTCACCGGCGCCGGTGGCGGCATGGGCGCGCACTTCGCGACGCGACTTCACGAGGCCGGAGCCAAGGTCGCCGTCGGCGACGTCAACGAGGCAGGCCTCGAGAAGCTGCCGAGCGGCATCTTCAAGCGCAAGCTCGACGTGTCGAGCGAGGACGACATCGCCGCGTTCACCCAGTGGGCGCACGAGCAGATGGGCGGCCTCAACGGTCTGATCAACAACGCCGGCATCCTTCGCGACGGCCTCCTCGTGAAGAAGGACAAGGCCACCGGCGAGATCAAGAAGCTCTCGAAGGCCGACTGGGACGCGGTCATCGGCGTCAACCTCACCGGCGCCACCTTCATGGTGCGCGAGCTCGTCGCCAAGATGCTCGAGACCGGCGAGAAGCCCGGCGTCATCGTCAACATCTCGTCGATCGCGCGCCACGGCAACCGCGGCCAGTCGAACTACAGCGCAGCCAAGGCGGCGCTCGCGGCCAACACGGTCACCTGGGCCAAGGAGTTCGCGCCGTACGGCGTGCGCTGCACCGCCGTCGCCCCCGGCATGGTCGAGACCCCGATGACGCAGGGCATGAACCAGAAGGCTCGCGACGCGCTCGTCGCCGCGATCCCCGTGGGACGCGTCGGCGTCCCCGAGGATCTCTGGCTGGCGGTGAAGTTCTGCCTCGAGTGCGACTACTTCAACGCCCGGACGATCGACGTCGACGGCGGGTTGAGCATGTAGCCGTCACTTGCGGAGCAGCCACACGAGCCCCGCAATCGATCCTGCCAATACTGCCAGCGCGACGATCGCCGCGAGCAGCTCGATCGCGAGCGTCGCTCCGCGCCAGCTGCGCCTGCGGTCGTAGTTGGGGCGCGGGGGCGGGGGCTTCGGCGCCTCGTCGTCCACGGTCGGAGCGGCCTCGACCGGCGGCTCGGGCGGCGGGGGCGCCAGCGACTCCGGCGCGAGCTTCTCGTCGTCGCCGTGGGCGCTCTGATCGAGCGCCCGCGCGAGCGGATCGTCGAGGACGAGCGTGGTGTTGCCGAGGTGCAGCTCGGCTCCGTC
>JALHOE010000463.1 GCA_022843175.1 Deltaproteobacteria bacterium | reverse complement strand
ACCCTGATCGCGCTCGCCCTCCGCGCGGGCCGCGTGCTGGAGCTCGGCCACGCGCTCGCGCGCTTCGCGCCCATCGCGCGCGAGCGACCGATCGTGCTCGCTGCGGCGGCCCGCGCGTGTCGCCTCGGCGGGAAGATGGACGACGCGCGTCGCTTCGCCGAAGCGGCGGTCCGCGAGGGTCCGCGCGATCTACGCGCCATCCTCGCGCTCTCCGACCTCGCCGCCGAGCACGGCGACACGGTGCCGAACGAGGTGGCCGGCCCGGTCCTCGAGCGAGCGCTCGCGTCGATCGGTCCGCGCGGGCGGTGGGCCCTCGCCCTCGCGCGCATCGCCGAGGCCACGGGCGAGACGCCCCTCGCGGCGGCGTGGTCGCGGCGCGCGTGGTCACTCCGCCCCGGCGATCTGGAGATCGCAGCGCTGTGGCTCACCCGCGCGGTAGCCCTGCAGGATCCCGAGGTCATCGCCGAGGTCGTGAGGACGACGAGCGCGCTGGTCGCGAGCCTCGCGCCGCTCAGCGCCGAGCTCGCCGCGGCGCTGCGCACGCTCTTCAACGACGACGCCCGCATGGGCGAGATCGTCGCGCGCGATCTCCTGTCGTTCGGCGCAGCGCGCATCGCGCCGATTCGCGAGGCGATCCTCACGGCACCGTCGGCGCCCCCCGCGCTGCTCCTCTCCACCCGTGAGCGCTGGCTCGCGTCGGGGGCGGCGGCCGCGGACCGCCCGCGGGTCCTCCTCGCGATCGCCGAGAGCGCACGCGCAGCGCAGCAGCCGTCACGAGCGGCGGACGCCGCGGGCCGAGTTCTCGCCGAGAGCGATGTCGACGCCGACGGTCGCGACCGGGCGAGGAAGATCCTGCGCGAGCTCGTCGACGCGACGCTCGACGGCGACGCCGAGCTCGCGGTCCGCCAGGCGATCGCCGACACCAGGGCCGAGGAGGCGATGGACACGCTCGATCGCGCGCCCCGCGCGCGCCTGTCGCCGAGCGCCCTCGAGCGGCTGTTCCAGGCCGCGGACGCCCATCGAACGCTCGGCCGCGATCTCTGGGATCTCGCGGACGATCGCGACGGGGCGCTCCGCGCGTGGCTCAACGGCGCGAGGCTCCTCGGGGGCGACGGCCTCGAACGCCTCGAGGTCGACATCGCGCAGTTCGGCGGAGAGGAAGCGGCGCGGGACGCGCTGTTCGAGCTCGCGCGTCGCGAGGACATGAGCGACGAGCCTCGCAGCGCGGCGCGGCGCGCGAGCATCGACGCCTTCCGCCTGCGGGCGTGGGACCGGCTCGTCGCGCAGCCGCCCTCGTGGGTCGAGCCCCTCAGCCTCGCGCGCGAGGCCGCGGCCCGGGCGAGCGATCCGGCCGCGCTGCTCCCGGCCTTCGAGATCCTGGCGCAGCGTCACCAGCGCTACGACGTGCTCCACGAGCTCTACGAGATCACCGCCGGCCGCACCGCCGGCCGGTTCGGCATGCGCGCCGTCCACTACCGGGCCGCGCGCATCCTCGATCGGCTCGGCCGCCGCGACGACGCGCTCGACCACGCCGTCCGCGCGTTCTCCTCGGTGCCGAGCGAGGGCGCGATGCTGGTGATGCTCGAGCGCCTCGCGCGCGGTTCGCGTCGCTTCGACGTCGCGATCAACGCGCTCGTCGAGGCCGCCGATCAGGCCGACGACGCCGAGAAGAAGGCCACCTGGCTCGACCGCGCGGCCGCGATCGCCGACAGCGACGCGCTCCCCGCCGAGGAGCGCGTCGATCTGCTGCTGCGCCTGTTCCTCACCGCGCCGAGCGCGCGGACGATCGAGGGGCTCACCACGGCGGTGCGCGCGGTCGTCGCGGCCGATCCCACGCTGCGCGAGCCGTGGTCGCTTCGCCTGCTGCGGGCGTACCGCAACATCGAGCAGCACATCGGCTGGTCGCAGCGGGTGCCGGTGCTCGTCACCGTCGCGCGGCTCGTCGCCGAGCTGGTGGATCCCGGCGCGGCGCTCGATCTCCTCGGGAGGGGCGCCGCCGACACCCCTCGCGCGGACGTCGGGCCGCTGCGCGAGCTCGCCGAGCAGCTCGGCCAGCGCGATCCCGAGGCCGCGCGGGCCTGGCTCGACAAGAACCCCAACGCCGGTCCGATCCACGCCCACCTCGCGTGGGCCGGGGGCGATCCCGATCGCGCGATCGGGCTGCTCGTGGCGACCACCCCGGAGTCCGACGGGTTCGATCTCGGCGACGGCGAAGAGGGCCCCCCGCCCGAGATCGCGTTCCTCGAGCGGTGGGCGCCCGCGGCCACCGACAAGGCGCTCGTCGCGCGCGCGTGGGAGCGCTTCGGACGACACGGTCCCGCGTCGGAGCTCGAAGCAGCCAAGGCGCTCGACGAAGCCGGACAGACCGAGGAGGCCGCGCGGGTGCTCATCGAGGCGTGGCGGGCGCGCGAGCACGCGTCCCCCGAGGTGCTGCGCGAGATCCTCACGCTCGCCCACCAGATCCTCCCGCACGCCTCGGCCGACGCGGCGCTGGTCGACATGCTCATCGACGACCTGCAGGCCAACGAGGGCGGCGATCCGGCTGACCGCGTCGCGCGCTGGCGCCAGATCGCCGAGCTCCGCGCCACGCGGCTCGGCGACCGCGCCGGTGCGCTCGAGGCGCTCGTCGAGGGCGGACGGCTCGCGCCGGCAGACGACGAGCTGTGGAACGAGATCGGCGATCTCGCGGAGGCGATCGGCGCCCACGAGCGCCTCGCCGCGGCGCTCGCGCAGCGGCTGCAGCGCGCGCGTCCCGACAAACGCGTCACGCTCCTGCGCAAGCTCGCGCGCGTGCTCGAGCACGATCTCGGGCGCGACGACGAAGCCGCCGAGCGGTGGG
>JALHOE010000462.1 GCA_022843175.1 Deltaproteobacteria bacterium | reverse complement strand
GCGGCGTGTCGACGTAGGGGCCGCTCGGGGGCGGGCCCTCGGGCGTGGGGCCGGCGGCGGTCATCACCACGCGGTGGGCGATCTGTTGCCCGGCGATCACCTTCACCGAGGCGACGTAGGGCTGCCCTCCCCCCGCCGGACGAATCACCAGATCGTGGAACCCCGACGCCGCGATCATCGGGCCGGGCAGCGGTGTCTTGCCCATGGCGCGCCCGTCGAGCGTGACCGACGAGCCGTTGGGCATCGTGCCCTCGAGGATGATCGTCCCCAGCCGGTCGCGGAGCTTCTTGATGTCGGTCTCGACCTGCGCCCGGCGCGCCGGGTCGATCTGATCGCCGCCCTCGTTGAGGTAGCGGTCGAACGAGTCGATCGCCTCGGGCTCCCGCCCGAGCATCACCAGACACTGGCCGCGGTTGAAGAGGATCTTCCAGTTCCGCTTGCCCTTCTCGTCGGTCGAGAGCTCGTAGGCCTGGTCGTATTCGGCGAGGGCGCTCGCGTACTTACCCTCTTGGTAATAGTCGTTGCCGAGGGCGAAGTGCTTGCTCACCTCGGCGCTGACCTTGGGGGCCGGGGGAGCCGTCTGTGCGGAGGCGATGGACGACATCGCGATCGCGAGAGCGAGAACGGGCGTCCCCACCCGGAGCATGAACCGATGAACACCAGGGGCACGAGCGATCATGGGGAGGGTGCGGCGGTTTCGGCGTTCCTGCGGGCCGCGCGGAAGAGCGCGACGCCGAAGATCACGTCGAGGATCACCGCGATGCCGGCTTGGTTGGGCAACTTCCGAGCCAGGATATCTGCGATCACCACCATGACGAACCCGAGCTTCACGAGGCCCACCGTCTCGACGAGCAGCCGGCCCTCCGCCCGCGGCAACCGCACCGCGCGGAGGAGCGCGAGGCCGAGCGCGCCGTAGGTGAGGACCGTGAAGCGGAGGAAGGTGGCCGGCTCGCCGTGGGGGAGCCCCCACGCCGAGAAGAGCTGCGCGGGCGTGAACAGCCCCATCAGCATGATCATCAGCTGAATGAACCCGGTCGCGCGAAGGAGCGTCGCCTCCGCGAACGACCACCGCGTGCTCACCGGCTCACCGCCTCGGATCTCAGCGAAGCACGACGCCGAGCGCGTCGACGTTCACGAGCGGGGTACCGGCCGTGAGCGAGGCGCCCTCGGAGTTGTAGTGGTCGACCTCGCCCTGCGAGAGCTCGCGCACCACCAGGTTGCCCTCGATCTCGGCGACCTTCGTCTTGGCGTGCTTGGGGAGGAAGAACGCGTGGTTGTGCATCGTGACGTGGGTCGGCGCGACGGCCTTTTCGGCGCCCGAGCCCTCGGGCTTGAGGTCGGCCCAGCAGCCCGCTGCCTGACACACGGCGATCACCTCGCCGCGCGTGCGGACCTTCTTGCCGTTGTAGGCCTTCGGATCCTTCAGGATGTCGGAGAGCGCGACGAACGGCGTGTCGGAGTCGATCGTCTTGCCGAACGTGTCGCCCGGCTTGGCCGGCACCTTGACCGCCGACGCGGTCGCGACCGCCGGGTTGGCGCCCTGATTGGCCGTGGGGTTGGGGGCCGGCTGCGGCTCGGGCGTGCACGCCGTGGAGGCCGCGGAGGCAACGAGCACGGCGACGACCCCCCACTTCACAGCTGGACTCCGAGCAGCTTGGTCATCGACGCCTCGTCGGCTGGCGTGAAGGTGTACTGGTCGAACTCACCCGAGGTGACCCACTTGAAGTCGTTCACGGCTTTCGCCTGCAATGTCTCGGACTTGAGCTTGCATTCGTAAAGGTGAAGGTCAACGGTGTAGTGCTCGTAGGGGTGGCTCACGAACGAGATGAGCTGCCCCACCTCGATCTCCACGCCCAGGCGCTCGAGCACCTCTCTGCGAAGCGCGTCGGCGTCGGCCTCGCCCTCTTCGACCTTGCCGCCGGGAAACTCCCACATGAGCGGGAGCACCGCGGCCTTACGGCGCTGCGTGATGAGGTAGCGCTCGTTCTTCTGGATCACCGCGGCGACGACGCGAATCGTGCGACGGTTGGGTTGCGGGTCGGACATGCGAGCGCGTGGAACGTAGCACCCCGGCCGGGCGGCCGCTCAGGCGCCCACGCGGAAGAGCTGCTGGCCCATCAGCAGGATGTCGCCGCTCTGGATCGCCCGCTCCTCGTTGAGCCGAACGTAGGTGCCGTTCGACGAGCCGAGGTCGGTGAGGAAGATGCGGCCCGCTTCGGCGGCGACGCGGCAATGGAGGCCGGAGACGTAGCCGTCCTCGGGGAAGATCACGTCTCCGCGCTCGCGACCGAGGTGGACGCCGTGCGCGGGGATGGTGAACGAGTTGCCCGTGGAGTCGCGGCCGGTGACCAGCGAGAGGCGACCGATGATGCCCTCGTTGGGGCTACCCATGCGCTCGACGCCGTCGGGGCTCGGCGCGGGGGGCGCGAGGCGCTCGAAGCGGATGATCTCCTGACCGATGCGGAAGATTTCGCCGGGCTTGAGCTCGGTGGGCGTGTCGCGCGCGATCTTGAGGTAGACGCCGTTGAGCGAGGACTCGTCGCGAACGCTGACGCGGCCGCCGCCGACGGTGAACGTCGCGTGCTTGGGCGAGAGGTAGCTGTCGCCGCCGAAGATGCCGCCGAGGTCGCGGCCGATGGTGGTGGAGCCGCCGGGCAGTTGATAGGTGCCGGCGTCGCTCCCGTCGGCGCGAAGGGCCGTCAGCGTGACCGAGCTCGGGCCGCCGGCGACCGGCGGAACGGACGGCGCGACGGCGGGCGCCGGCGCGGCGGACGTGAGCACCGTGCCGCACGACGCGCAGAACTTGTTGCTCGGCGGGTTCGGGTGACCGCAGGTGGGGCACGGCGCGGTGCCCGACGCG
>JALHOE010000461.1 GCA_022843175.1 Deltaproteobacteria bacterium | reverse complement strand
GTGGTCGGGGCAGGCGGCGGCGCTCGGTGCCGCGCTGCCGGCGCGCGAGCTCACGGGCAAGCTCGTCGCCGAGACGCGCGCACTCCTGCGGCGGCTCTCGGGGTAAGCTCGCGAAGTGCGCGCGCTCGTCCTCGTCGTCCTGCTGCTCGGATGCGGCAGCGACGCCGAGGCGACGCCGGAGTGTCGCGGCGCGCGCGTGGGCGAGGCGTGCGTCGCGCTGCTGCCCGCGTGCAAGGGCGACGAGATCGTGCGCGACGGCGCGTGCGTTCGCGTCGGCGTGCTGAGGTGCGCGGCGGGCTTCGTGGCGGACGCCGAGGAGGGGTGCAAGCCCGTTCTCCCGGATGCGCCGTGCACGAGCGGCGAGGTCGCGTGGCTCGGCGACGCGGCGTGCCACCCGATCGTCGACTGCGGCAGCGATCGCTACGGGAGTCCTCCGACCACGCTCCCGCTCCTGTACGTGGACGCCACCGGCGACGACGCCAACGACGGCAGCCGCGACAAACCGTTCAAGACGATCCGCGCGGCGGTCGCCAGGGCTGCGTCGACCAAGCACACCATCGCCATCGCCGAGGGCACCTACGACGAAGAGCTCGTCCTCGACCGCGACGTCGAGCTCTGGGGGCGCTGCCCGCAGAAGGTCACCGTCGCGCCGACGACCGGTACGAACCCGTACGCGATCGGGATCCTCGGCGCTGCGGTCGCGATCCGGCGCCTCGGTGTCGCGGGCCGCACCGGCGGCATCGTCGCGCTCGACACGGTGAAGGTCACCGTGGAGGACTCGTGGGTGCACGACACCGGCGACGCCGGGCTCGGCGCGCAGGGGGACCGCCTCGAGGGCGCGCTCGTCGCGCGGCGCGTGCTCGTGGAGCGCGCGCGGGACTTCGGCGTGTTTGCGCTCGGCGGCAGCGTCACGCTCGAAGGGAGCATCGTTCGCGGCACGCGCAGTGCGCCGGGCAACGTCCGCGGGTACGGCGTCGGCGCCGAGAACAGCATCGCGCGCAAGAAGTCCGGCGCGGTCGTGGTGCGCGGCTCGATCGTGGAGAAGAACCGCGAGGTCAACGTCTTCGCGATCGGCTCGAGCGCGACGGTCGAGGGCTCGCTCCTCCGCGACACGGTCGAGGGAGCCACCGAGGGCTTCGGCGTGTGGGTGACCGAGGACGTGACGACGATGCTACCGACCACGCTGCGCATCGCCGACTCGGTGATCGCGCGCTCGATTCGCGCGGGGGTGCACGCGGTCGGGAGCACTGCCGAGATCGTCAACACCGCCATCGTCCACACGGCGTCCAATCGGAAGGGCAACGGCGGCTACTGCTATTTCGCCGAGCGCTCCAAGAGCACGCTCTGCGACTCGCTCTGCCGCGACGGCCGGCAGATCGGCGTTCAGATCTCCGGCGGCTCGGCAACGATCGAGCGGGTGTCGATCTCCGACCTGACGCCGAACGACGCCGGGCAGGGCGGGATCGGGATCGTGAGCGTGCCGCGAGCGGGGCCCGTCACGCTCGACCTCCTCGACAGCGCCATCGCGCGGGTCGCCGACGCCGGGATGCTCCTCGCGGGCAGCGAGATCACCCTCCGCGGTTGCGCGATCCGCGACGTCAGGGCGGCGACCCACGGGTTCGGCGACGGCATCGACGTCGTTCCGTGGCCGCTCTCCGGCACGTGGGTCGAGTCCACCGCGAACATCGCGTCGACCGTGGTCGAGCGCGTCGAGCGCGCCGGCATCGCCGCCTTCGGTGCGACCTCGGCCACGGTGTCCGGCGTGCGCCTGGAGTGCATGGCGCTCGCGCTGATCGCGAGCGATCGACGTGGCAAGGAGGAGCCCGCGCTCGGACCGCTCTCGGCGCTGACCGACGGGGGCGGCTCGTACTGCGGCTGCGGCAAGGAGCTGCGTGCCTGCAGCGCGACCGTCGACAGCCTCGCGCCGGTGACGACCCCCGACTGAGCTACCGCTCGATCACTCCTTGAATGCTACGATGCGCCGGCCGTGCCGATCCAACCCGGGGCCCACGTCAATCCGGCCGTCCGCCTCGTGCGGCCGCTCGGACATGGCGGCATGGGCAGCGTGTGGGTCGCCGAGCACCTGTCGCTGCAAACGCAGGTGGTCGTCAAATTCATGTCGCCGGAGCTCGCCAAGGACCCGGCCAACGTGCAGCGCTTCGCCCGCGAGGCCGCCGCCGCGTCGCAGGTGAAGAGCCCCCACGTCGTGCAGATGTTCGACCACGGGATCACGTCCGAGAACATCCCGTTCATCGTGATGGAGTTGCTCGAGGGCAAAGATCTCGCGCATCACATCGCCGCGCGGGGTCGCATCGCGCCGCAAGACCTCGCGACGATCCTCACCCAGGTGTGCAAGGCGCTGAGCAAGGCCCACGAGAAGGGCATCGTCCACCGCGACATCAAGCCGGAGAACATCTTCGTCCTCGAGGGCGACGAGCTCTACGTGAAGCTGCTCGACTTCGGCATCGCCAAGGGCACCGGCGCGCTCAGCAGTCACACCGGCACCGGCTCGATGATCGGGACTCCGTACTACATGAGCCCCGAGCAGATCCTCGGCGCGAAGTCGATCGACTTCCGCGCCGACATCTGGTCGCTCGGCGTCGTCGCGTTCGAGTGCCTCACCGGTCGCAAGCCGTTCGAGGCCGACACCATCGGCGCGCTCGCGGTGAAGATCCACGGCGGTCAACTGCCGCGGCCGAGCGAGCTCGCGCCGATGCCGCCCGCGCTCGACGGCTGGTTCGCCCGTGCGTGCGCGCGCGAGCCCGACGCGCGATTCCAGAGCGCCAAAGAGATGGCGCACGCCTTCACGATGGCGGCCGGCGGTCAGCCCTCGGTCGTCATGGCGGCGCTCCCCGCGCACGCGGTGTCGGC
>JALHOE010000460.1 GCA_022843175.1 Deltaproteobacteria bacterium | reverse complement strand
GGCGTCCCGCCGCGCAGCGGTCCCGGGGGTCGCCCCGGCCAGGGCCGCCCCGGCCAGTTCGGTGGCGTCGGCGGTGCCCGCGGCCGCATGGGCGCCGGTCCCTCCACGATGCGCCGGCCCAACGCGCCGCCGAGCACCGTCGAGATGTCGGCGCACAAGAAGGTCATCAAGATCGAGGAGAAGGTCACCCTCGCCGCGCTCGCTCAGCGCATGAGCCTCAAGGCGACCGACGTCCTCATGAAGCTCATGCAGATGGGCATGACCGGCGTGAACATCAACACCGCCCTCGACTCCGACACCGCGAAGATCCTCGCGAGCGAGTTCGGCTGGGAGGTCTCCGACGTCGCGGTCTCCGACGAGCAGGCCCTCAAGGAGCTGCGCGACGACGCCCCGATCGAGGACATGGACCTCGAGCTCCGCGCGCCGATCGTGACCGTCATGGGTCACGTCGACCACGGCAAGACCTCGCTCCTCGACTACATCCGCAAGGCGACCGTCGCCGCGGGCGAGGCGGGCGGCATCACCCAGCACATCGGCGCCTACCGCGTAAAGACGAACAAGGGCGAGATCGCCTTCCTCGACACGCCCGGCCACGAGGCGTTCACCGCCATGCGCGCCCGCGGCGCGCAGGTCACCGACATCGTCATCCTGGTCGTCGCCGCCGACGACGGCGTGATGCCGCAGACGCGCGAGGCCGTGAACCACGCCAAGGCGGCGAAGGTCCCGATCGTCGTCGCGGTCAACAAGGTCGACAAGCCCGACGCCGATCCGCAGCGTCCGCGCCGCGAGCTCATGGAGATGGGCCTCGTGCCCGAGGAGCTCGGCGGCGAGACGATGTTCTTCGACGTCTCGGCCAAGACCGGCCAGGGCATCGACGAGCTGCTCGACGGTATCTCGCTCCAGGCCGAGGTCCTCGAGCTGCGGGCCAACCCCAAGAAGCCGGCGACCGGCACCGTCATCGAGGCCATGCTCGATCGTGGCAAGGGCCCGGTCGCGCGCATCCTCGTGCGCGACGGCACCCTCGCGGTCGGCGATCTCATCCTCGCCGGTCCGGCGTTCGGCAAGGTCCGCGCGATGACCGACGAGCACGGCCGCGCCGTTCACAAGGCGGGTCCGGCGACGCCGGTCGAGGTGCTCGGTCTGAGCGAGGTCCCCAACGCCGGCGACAACGTCGACGCCGTGAAGGACGCCCGCAAGGCCCAGGAGCTCGCCGATGCGCGCCAGGCCAAGCAAAAGCGCTCGATCATGCCGGCGACGGCGAAGGTCACGCTCGAGCAAATCGCCGCGCAGGTCGCGCAGTCCGACCAGCTCGAGCTCCGGCTCGTGATCAAGGCGGACGTGCAGGGCTCGGTCGAGGCCGTCGCCGACGCGCTGCAGAAGCTCACCGGCGACAAGGTCCGCGTCACCGTCGTCCACAGCGCGGTCGGCGCGATCACCGAGGGCGACGTCAACCTCGCGGTCGCGTCCAAGGCGCTCATCATCGGCTTCAACGTGCGCCCCGCCGGCAAGGCGTCGCAGCTCGCGGACACCGAGGGCGTGGAGATCCGCCTCTACAACATCATCTACAACGCCGTCGACGACGTGAAGAAGGCCATGGAAGGCCTCCTCGCGCCGACGTACGTCGAGAAGTTCCTCGGCCGCGCGGAAGTGCGCCAGGTCTTCAATATCTCCAAGGTCGGCGCGGTCGCCGGTTGCATGGTCGTCGACGGCACCATCAAGCGCGCCGCCGGCAAGGTCCGCCTCCTCCGCGACAGCGTGCAGGTGTGGGAGGGCAAGATCACCGGCCTCAAGCACATCAAAGAGGACCGCAAAGAGGTCGAGCGCGGCTTCGAGTGCGGTATCAGCCTCGAGAACTACAACGACATCAAGCCGGGTGACCTCATCGAGTGCTTCGAGGTCGAAGAGGTCGCCGGCAAGCTCTGATGTTTGTGGGGGTCCTTCGTCTGAGCTTCCACGTCCCCGGCGCGCGTTCCCTCAAGGACAAGCGCCAGGTCGTGCGGTCGTTCCGCGACAAAGTGCGGGCGAAGCTCGACGTGTCGATCGCCGAGGTCGCCGACCAGGACCTGCATCAGCGCGCCACGTTCGGGGTCGCGGTCGTCTCGGGCGACTCCGTCGTGTGCGACGAGATCCTCGCGTCGGTCGCGTCCATGGCCAACAACGTGCGTGATGCCGTGCTGCTCGATCGCACGACGGAGATCCTGACGGTATGAGCGGTAAGCGAACCGACCGCGTCGCGGCGCGCATTCAGCAGGAGCTCGCCGAGCTCCTGTCGCAGAAGGTCTCCGACCCGCGGGTCGCGGGCGTGATCGTGACCTCGGTCGACGTCACCCCCGACCTGCTCGACGCGCGCATCCGCATTCGCATGCAGAGCGGCGGCGAGGCGAAGTCGGCACTCAAGGGGCTCGAGAGCGCGTCGGGGTTCCTCCGCCGGGAGCTCGGCGCTCGGCTCCAACTCCGCAACGCGCCACGGCTCGCGTTCTTCTACGACGAGTCCCTCGAGAAGAGCCGCCGCATCGACGAGGTGCTCGCGGAGATCGCCGCTGCGCCCAAGGCGTCCGACGACGAGTAGCGGCATGGGCCGCCGGACATTTCCTGACCGCGGCGCGCAGCTGGCCCTCCCGCTCGGCGGTGGGGCGACGCATGTTGCCTCGGTGAGCGAGGCCACACTCGTCGTCGAGCCCTCGGCGCACCACGTCGAGCACGCGCTCGCGCGCGGCGCGCCCACGGTCACGACGCTCGCGCTGCTCGAGGCGCGGCTGGTCCGCGCGCTCTTGCCGCGCGTCCGCGTGGCCGATGCGGCGGTCGCGCGCGTGGTCCTCCGTCAGTGCACCGAGTCCCTCGTCGCCGGAGATTTGCTCGACGCGCTCGACGGCGCGCTCACCGCGCTCGACGCAGCCGATGTCGACGGGGCCGCGCTCG
>JALHOE010000459.1 GCA_022843175.1 Deltaproteobacteria bacterium | reverse complement strand
GGCGGCGTGGGGAGCGGCGGGGGCCTGCGCGTGCGGGTCCTGCGCGAACGCGGTGCCGGTGACCAGCACGCCGGCGACGGCGCCGATGAGGACGATGCGGCCCTCGCGCGAGCGCAGCCAACGGCGCAGGCGCTCGACCATTTGACCGATGCGGTTCACGGCTGCACCTCGCGGCCGAGGACGCGGGCGGCGATCTCGCGCGCGAGCTGGGTGCTCGTGGCGGAGAGCTCCGTCTTGAGCGACTCGCGCTCCTTCTGAATGCGTGCGCGTCCCTCGTTGAGCATCACGTCGGTCTCGGTGCGGACCTTGGCGAGGATGGCCTGCTCGCGCTTCTGGCCCTCCTGACGGATACGGTCGCGCTCGTCGCCGGCCTTCTGCTTGACGACGGTGACCTGGGCCTCGTACTTCGCCATCTTCTCGTCGGCGTCGGCGTAGAGCTGACGCGCGTCGTCCTTGGCTCCGCCCGTCCGGCGCTCGCGCTCCTCGAAGAGCTTGAGCATCGGATCGAAGAGCATCGGCTTGAGGACGATGAAGAGCAGAACGAAGAGAACGATCTGCCCCACGAAGGTGACGTCGAGATCGACGACGACGCCTCCGGAAGCTGAGCCGATCAGCTCTTCGAGAGCGCCGGTCTGGACGGACGATAGGGCCATGTGAGGATTCCCGCGGGTTAGCCCTCTTTTTGAGGGGGCGACGCGGGCGGCGCGCGTCTACCAAGGGGGTCGCCCGGTGTCCACAGGAACAAGCGCGCCGGCCGGGCTTGCCGCGAACTCTTGCCGCGAGGGAGGCGCACGGCCAGAATTTCCGTTCCCGGAGCGAAGCTCGCGCCGGAGCCCGGAGCGAAGATGTCGAATGTGGTGATGGAGGGGCGGATCCTCGCCCAGAAATACGAGCTCGTGCGGATGCTCGGACAGGGCGGCATGGGCGCCGTGTACGAAGCGCGCAACCACCTCGGCAAGCGATTCGCGGTCAAGCTGCTCCTCAAGCCCGAGTTCGCGAACGACGCGCAGCTCGTCGCGCGGTTCTTCCGCGAGGCGAAGGCATCGGCGGCGATCGAGAGCGAGCACATCGTCGAGGTGTACGACACGGGCGTCGATCCCGAGACGAACTTTCCCTTCATCATCATGGAGCTCCTCAAGGGCGAGGATCTCGAGCACACCATCGCGCGCGTCGGCGCGCTGAGCACCGTAGGGGCGGCCCGCGTCATCGCCCAGGCCGCCAATGGCCTCGGCAAGGCCCACGACGCGGGCATCGTCCACCGCGACATCAAGCCCGCGAACATCTTCATGACCGCGCGCGAGAGCGGCGACTCGGTGGTGAAGATCCTCGACTTCGGCATCGCCAAGCAGCAGGTCGACGCGCTCTCGTCGAGTGACGGTCAGGGGCTCACCAAGACGGGCTCGATGCTCGGCACCCCGCTCTACATGTCCCCCGAGCAGGCGCAGGGCCTCAAGACGATCGACGCCCGCACCGATATCTGGTCGCTCGGCATGTGCCTCTACGAGGCGCTCTCCGGCCGCACGCCCTGGGGCGACGTCGACACGCTCGGCGCCCTCATTCTCTCGATCTGCTCGCGCGACGTCGCCCCGCTGCAGGACGTGGCACCGTGGGTGCCGCCGGAGCTCGCCCAGATCGTGCACTGGACGATCGCGCGCGATCCGAACCAGCGCTGCCCCAACGCCCGCGCGCTCGTCGAAGCGCTGCGCCCCTTCGCCAACGGCTCGTTCCAGATCACGCCCGAGGTCCTCGTCGGCGTGGGCGACGCCCGCAGCACCATCGCCGAGCGAGCCCAGCTGCCGCAAGCCTCGTCCACCAACACGGGGGTCACCTCGTCGAGCGCCGCCGCGCAGCCCAAGAAGTCGAGCGCGCCCGCATTCGCCGCGGTCGCCGTGCTCGCGCTGCTCCTCGTCGGCGGCGGCGTGTTCGTCGCCACCCGCAAGGGCGACGAGCAGCCCAAGAAAGACCCGGCCGTCGCCGCGCAGCCCACCGAGACCGAGGTCAAGAAGAAGGACCCACCGCCCGCCGACCCGCCCGCGCAGGCCGACGAGAAGAAGACCGGTCACGTCTCGATCAAGGCGCCGAAGGACGCGATCGTGAAGCTCGGCAAGGAGACCGTGAAGCTCGAGAACGGCAAGCTCGAGCTCTCGGGCCCCGTCGGTCAGAGCTTCATCGTCAGCATCTACCAGGGCAGCAAGAACCTGCTGGTGCAGAAGGTCTTCATGAGCGACGACGGCCCCATCCCGGCCGAGGTCGACGTCGACAAGGGCGAGCAGGTCGTCGCCAAGCCGATCCCCAAGAAGGCCGCCGGCACGGCAACGACGATCGCGACGCAACCCGCGCCGACCGGCGCGGCGATCGCGCCGACGGTCGCCCCGACGGCGAAGCCGAAGCCGAAGGTCGAAACGACTTTCGAGTAGAAGCGGAGCGCTGACGTGGCGCGTCGTCTCTTTTTGCTTGATCGTACGTTTCTAATCTGCGAACCAGACCTTGCCCGCGACGGTCGCGCGAGGCGCCGCCCGTCCCATGGGGGGGGAGGCCGTGCGACGCGACAGCAGCGCTGAGCGCTTGGCGCTCGCGCGACCGTTGGGGGTCCAATTCCCGTCGGCCTTGACGGCGGTGGCTTGCCCGGGTGAGCGTGCGCGCGATGGCGCACGCGCACGACGACCACCACGCCCCCGTCGCCGACGGCGACGACATCCCGCAGCACGGCGCGGTGCTCGCGGAGCCGCGGTCGCCGGCCTGGCTGCCCTACCTCGGCGTCGCGCTGTTCGGCGCAGGCGTCGTCTGGTGGCTCTCCACGCCGAGCGCCGCCGAAGAAGCGCGCGCGAACGCCGCTGCGTCGGCTTCGGCTTCGGCTTCGGCGTCCGCGCCGGCAGGAGACGAGGCGCACGGGGATCACCCGCACGACCATCCCCCGCCCCCGCCCCCC
>JALHOE010000458.1 GCA_022843175.1 Deltaproteobacteria bacterium | reverse complement strand
CGCGGTCGGGAGGCGCGAGGTGGCCGAGGCGGGCGCGAGCGGGCGCGAGCGCCCCGGGCCGCGGGTCTCGATGGGCGACGGAATCGGCTTTTTCCGCATGGATCCTCTGACGGCCGAGCCGTCGAAAGGATCTGACCCGTCACTTCGTGCGGACTTTGAAGAGCTTCTGCCCGTACTCCACGGGCTTGCCGTTCTCGACGAGGATCTCGACGATCGTGCCCTCGATCTCGGACTCGATCTCGTTCATCAGCTTCATGGCCTCGACGATGCAGAGGCGCTGACCGGGCCGGATCTTGGTGCCGACGTCGACGAAGGACGCAGCGTCGGGCGACGGCGCCCGGTAGAACGTGCCGACGAGCGGCGACGTGACATAGCCCATACCCTCTTCGACCTCGGAGACGGCGGGCGCCGAGGCCTTGATCGGCGCGGGGCCCGCGCTCGCCACCGAAGCGGCGGGGGGCGGCGGGGCGGCCGGAGCCGAGACGAACCCGCGGCGCAGGGTGAGCTTGCGGTCGCCCCGGGTGATCTCGAGCTCGCCGAGCTCGTGACGCGCCATCACCGTGAGGAGCGCCTCGAGATCGCGCGGCGCGATCCACTCATTCCGGTCCTCGGTGTTGGTGGTGACCGCAGCGGACTTCTTGAGGATCGGCTTCGCCATTCCGGCGGTGGGACCTAATCAACCTTGGTGCGCGCGTCGAGCCAATCGAGCAGTGCGTACAACGCGACGCGGTACGACGCGGCCCCGAAGCCCGCCACCTTGGCGACGCAGACCGGCGCGATCCGCGAGCGGCGCCGGAACGGCTCGCGCGCCTCGGGGTTCGAGAGGTGCACCTCGACGCACGGCACCTGGACGGCGCGGATCGCGTCGCGGAGGGCGAGCGACGTGTGCGTGAATGCGCCGGCGTTGAGGAGCATGCCGTCGTAGTTGCCGCGTGCTTCGCCGATCCAGTCGACGAGCGCGCCCTCGTGGTTGCTCTGACGGCAGTCGACGGTGGCGCCGCGCGCCGCGCCGAGGTCGGCGAGCTCGGCGTGGATCTGCGCGAGCGTGGTCGAGCCGTAGACCTCCGGCTCGCGGGTCCCGAGCAGCTGGAGGTTCGGACCCGAAAGGCAGAGGATCCGCACGAGGCCTACTGGAGCTCCTGCATGATCTTCGGCGCCGCGGTGCGGAGGATGAAGCGGCCCTTGCCCGGGTTGCCGTCCGGTCGCATCGTCAGCGCGACGAAGTAGTCCTCGTTGATCACGCGGATGAGCGTCGTGAGGTGCTCGGCCTGGATCGCCACCTCTTTGGCGCCGCCGGCCTCGAGCGCCTCGGCGGCTCGCTTGATCGAGCCGAGGATGACGCTGAACTCCATGCCGATCTCGTTGATGTCCTTGACGTTCGGCGTGAGCCCCTCGTCCCGCGTGTAGCTGTCGACGGCGATCCCGTCGAACCCCATGAGCAACCCGGCGATCGCCCCCTCGGTCTGGTCGACGATCTGACGAAGGGTGTCTTTGAACATGCGTTCGTGAGGCTAGGTGCGGCGGGCGACGCTGCGCAAGAACTCGCAGGGCCGAGCGCCCAGCGCCGAGCGCCGAGCGCCCTTCCTCTTGTTCCGCTCGGCGTTCGCTCCGCGTCCCTCTACTGCCACTTTGGCAGTCCCCGCCCCCGCGCCCGCCAACGTGGCCGACAGCGGGCGCGACCGAGCACGTGAATCGCCGAGAAAATGGCCGCGCTGTCGGTGGCACGCGGCTCGCTACAGGCGCCAACAAGATTCTCGACGTCGGCGGCTACGCACGGTAGACGCGGCTCGCGGGACGGAACGTCTGTTCCGGGTATGCGAAGGGGTCCTCAGCGATGGATGCGGTGTTGAAGCGAAATTTCTGGGTCGTGGTGATCGCGCTCGGCGCGATCGCGACCTGGTTCTTCGCTGCCGGGCTCACGCAGCTCATCGGCGGCAAGTGGCTGCCGCTCGAGCCGCAGTCGCTCGCCGCGTCGGGCGGCGGCGCTCCGCTCAAGCCGCTGATGCCGGGGCCCGCCGCTGCGCGCAACGTGAGCGCACGCACCATCCTCGAGAACAACCCGTTCGACTCGGTCACCGGCCCCATCCTCGACGCACCGCCCGCGCCGGTCGACTCCTCGCCCGTCGTCAACGACTCCGGCGAGCAGATGTTCCCGATGTGCAGCTCGGGGCCGAAGCTCGAGATCACCGTCGTCGATCCGATCAAGCCGGCGAAGTCGTTCGCCGTCGTTTCGACGGGCGACGGCATGGCCAACAAGCCGCTCGTGCGCGAGGGCTCGAGCGTGTCGGGTCGCGAGGTCGCGGTGATTGTCCGCGAGAAGGTCTATTTCAAGGAGGGCGCGTCGTACTGCTACGTCGGCATGTTCCTCCCGCCGGACGCGCCCAAGCCCCCGCCGCCCACCGCGGCCACGCCGGTGCTCGTCGATCCGGGCGGCCCGGGCGCCCCCGGCAAGGTCCCCTCCGACATCGAGAAGGGCATCCAGAAGGTCGACGACCACACGTTCAACATCGACCGCAACGTGGTCGACAAGATCATCGAGAACCAGGCGGAGCTCATGAAGAGCGCCCGCATCATCCCCGAGCAGGAGAACGGCAAGGTGGTGGGCATCCGCATGCTCAACATCCGCCCCGAGACGCTGCTCGGAAAGCTCGGTCTGCAGACCGGCGACATGCTCAAGACGATCAACGGCTTCGACATGACGAGCCCCGAGAAGGCGCTCGAGGCCTACGCGAAGCTGCGCACCGCGCCGAGCATTCAGGTCGGCGTCGTGCGCAACGGTAAGCCGATGAACATCGAGTTCAACATCAAGTGATCGCCCAACCGCTCCGGGCACCACGGATTCAATAGAATGCGCAACCGACCCAGCCAGAAGCTCACCGCGCTGTTCGCACTCCTCGGGTTCACGAACTTCGTGGCGCCCACGGTCGCGCGCGCGCAGGTCAACATCCCGCCGAAGCTGCAGAACCCAAACCTGCCGCCGCCGAAGACCGGCCCCGGCGCCGCGCCCGCGCCCATGCCCGCTCCGGCCCCCGCGCCGGCGCCGGTCCCGGCTACGCCCGGC
>JALHOE010000457.1 GCA_022843175.1 Deltaproteobacteria bacterium | reverse complement strand
TCGACGCCGCGCCGCGCGTGGTGCTCGTGCCGGGCGTGGGCATCGCCGCCGCCGGCGCCACGGCGAAGGACGCGGCGATCGCGCGCGAGATCTACCAGCACACCATCGACGTGATCCGCGACGCGACCTCCGTCGGCACCTATCGCCCCGTCGACCCGATCGATCTGTTCGATCTCGAGTACTGGCCGCTCGAGCAGGCGAAGCTCGGCAAGGGGAGCAAGCCCGCGCTGCACGGGGTCGTCGCGCTCGTCACCGGCGCGGCGTCGGGCATCGGGCGCGCGACGGCGGAGCTGTTCCTCGCGCACGGCGCGCACGTCATGCTGTGCGACCGCGACGCCGACACGCTCTCCACCGCGCGCACCAAGCTCGCGAAGACCGGCCGGGTCGCCGCTGCGCAGTGCGACGTGAGCGAGTCGGTCGACGAGGCGTTCGCTGCGTGCATCGATGCGTTCGGCGGCGTCGACCTCGTGGTGTCCAACGCCGGCACCGCGCCGCAGGGGTTGCTCCACGACGGCGATGGCGAGCGCGCGCTCGAGCAGTCGATGGAGGTGAACTTCTGGGGCCATCAGCGCGTCGCGCGCCGCGCGGCCGAGCTCATGATCGCCCAGGGCACCGGCGGCGCGATCCTGTTCAACGCCTCCAAGGCGGCGTTCAACCCCGGCCCCGAGTTCGGGCCCTACGCGGTCGCCAAGACGGCGACGGTCGCGCTCATGCGCCAGTACGCCATCGACCTCGGCAAGCACGGCATTCGCAGCAACGCGATCAACGCCGACCGCATCCGCACCGGCCTCTTCGGCGGCGGCGTGCTCGAGGCACGGGCCAGGGCGCGTGGGCTCGATCCCGACGCGTACTTCCGCGCCAACCTGCTCTCGCGCGAGGTCACCGCCGCCGACTGCGCCGACGCGTTCCTCTACCTCGCCACGGCCAAGAGCACGACCGGATGCATCGTTACGGTCGACGGCGGAAACAGCGCCGCGTTCCCTCGCTGAGGGAACCAACCGCGCGCGCGCGATGTCCACCGGCGCGATGAGGTCCGACCGGCTCTACGCGTTCTTCGCCCTGGCGTGCGCGATCACCTGGCTGCTCGCGACGCCGATGGACCTCGCGTGGTGGCGGCAGGTGGCGCCGCCCCCGTACGCCGTCGCGGGCGCCGGGCTCAGCGCCCTCGGGCCGCTCTTCGCGGTGCTGCTCGTGGCGCGGGGGCAGCTGCGCGAGGTGTTCGGGCGCTGGCGCGCGAGCCCGCTGTGGATCCTCTTCGGGTTGCTCCTCGCGCCCGCGGTCCACCTCGCCGCGACCGCGCTGTTCGTCGCCATCGGCGGGCGGCCCGTGGAGTGGTTCCACCCGCCGGTCACCTCCGAGCACGTCGCGGCGCTGATCGTGTTCTCGCTCGGCGAGGAGTTCGGCTGGCGCGGCTTCGCGCACCCGCGGGCCGCCCGTCGTTACGGGCTCGTGCGCGGGACGCTGCTCGTCGGCGTCGCGTGGGGCGTGTGGCACTTGTTCTATTCGGTGAGCCCCGTGACCGGCCGGCTGGACGTGCTCGCGCTCTTCCAGAACCTGGTCACGGTGCCGCTCTACGCCTTCCCGATCGCGTGGCTCTTCGAGCGCTCGAACCGCAGCATGGCGGTCGCGATCGCGTGCCACGCGGGCGGGCACCTCGACCAAATCGGCCGCGCGCCGCGCGATCTCCGGCTTCACGCGCTGCACGTGGCCGTGCTGGCGGTCGTCGCCGCGCTCGCCGCCCGCTCGCTCGCGCGCGATGACGTCTCCCGCTCATGACAACTCAGCTGGCGCGGCGCAGGCGGATCACGTGCGCGCCCTCCCTGTCCGTCGCTCGGATCGTGAGCTCGTCGCGCGACGTGAGCTCGAGCTCGCAGGTGACGTCGAAGAACGAGTAGTAGACCGACCGCGCGACGCACGCGGAGGGGAGCTTCTCGATCTCGAACAGGACCGAGCGGTTGGTCTTCTTGCTGCCGCTCGAGTACGCGAGCGTTAGCTCGAGGCGGCCGGGTTTGGAGCGCAGGTGGTCGGCCGCCGTCAGCTCGACGCCGTCGAGCGCGTGCGCGTAAGCGATCCACGCGCCGTGGAGCGCGGCGCGCGGACAGGCGTGGTCTGTGGCGGGCGGCACAAAGGCACGCGCTTCGGGCGCGTCGGCGACGAGGGCGAGCGCGCTGAGCGCGGCGACGAGGACTCGCATGCGATCCCAAAGACCGCGCGGCATGCGAATGGTTCCGCGAGTGTCACGGGCGAGGTGGGCGGCGTCACGGGCGCGCGACGGTTTGCGGAGGATAAATGTGCCGTCCCTCGGAAAATACCTTGGGCCGGCTGCGGCACGTCGCTCGCAATATCCCCGGGCATGAGGCTCTCGATGCTCCTGGCCGCTTCCGCCCTCGTCGGATGCATGGACGGCGAGGTCGGCGACCTGATCTGGGACCAGCCGACCGACTCGGGCACGGTGGCGGACTCGGGAGCGCCCCGGAGCGTCGAGGACAGCGGCACCGCACCGGACACCGCGCCGCTCCCGGACACCGCGCCGCCGCCGGACACCGCGCCGCCACCCGACACCGCGCCGCCCCCGCCGACGATGCTGCCGCTCCCCGACATGAGCAAAGTCGTCGAAGCGGTGGGCAAGGCGCATCCCGACTTCGTCGCGCGCTCCTGTCAGAACGACGGCGGCACGTGGGAGCTGATGGACGCCATCGTCGACGAGCTCCGCAAGACGGACAAACGCTGGGGCTACAACTGGAAGCGCGGCGTGCTCGGCGATCCCTCGCACGACGCCATCGACTACCACTGGGGCACCGGCCCGAGCGAGGGCTCGAAGGACGTCTACATCATCGACGTCGTCGTCGGCCACTGCGGCCCCTCGCCAGCGGTCGGCTGGATCGACGTCACCGAGGCCACCGCCAAGGGCGGCACGATCGGGATCTGGACGGGGCGGGGGCGGTTCTGACGCCAAAATGCCGTTCGGATAAGAGGACCGGTCGCCAGATGGGATGAAGCGGCCGCAAGCCGCCGACGTCCCGCCTGGCAGGCCTGCTGACTAGACGCAAGCGGCTGGCTGCCTGAGCA
>JALHOE010000456.1 GCA_022843175.1 Deltaproteobacteria bacterium | reverse complement strand
AGGAGCTTCGTGATCTCGTGGGCCGGTAGAACCAGCAGCGTGCAGATCCCGACCATCCACCAGCCCATCGCGTGAATGGCTTCCGTCCGGAAGAACGGTCGCAGTGGCGGGATGAGGACAGCGATCAGCTGTACCGACGCCGACACCGCTACTGCCGCGAGCAGTGCGGCACTGACGCGCGGCCGGTGCTCGAGGATCGTGCGGTCGCCTGCGCGGCAGCTGAATGCATGGACGAGGGGAGCCAACGCGAGCGCCGTGAATGCGAGTGTTCGCGGCGCTTCGCGCACGTCGGCCGCACAAAGCGAGGTCGCGTACATGCAGACCGCAAGCGCACCCATGACGGTTCCCACCACCGCGATCCGCACGAGCTCGCGCGGGCGCAGTAGGCCCTCCCCCGGTGCGCGCGGCGGCGTCGTCATCAACGACTCCTCTGCGGCATCGATCCCCAACGCGAGGGCCGGCAGTCCGTTCGTCACGAGGTTGATCCACAAGATCATGAGCGGCGTGAGCTGCGCCCAACCCGGGACGAGCGCAATCGTGAACACCGCGACCGATAGCCCCGCATTCGCGGAGAGCAAGAAGTAGATGAACTTCCGGATGTTCCGATAGATCCCACGCCCTTCCTGCACCGCATCCACGATCGTCGCGAAGTCGTCGTCGGTGATCACGATGTCAGCCGCCTGCTTCGCCACGTCCGTGCCGCTGCGCCCCATCGCGACACCGATGTCCGCGGTGCGAAGCGCGGGCGCGTCGTTCACGCCGTCCCCCGTCATCGCCACGACTTCGCCGCGGGCCTGATACGCACGAACGATCCGCAGCTTCTGCTCCGCGGTCGTTCTCGCGAAGATCGTGACCTCGGGGGCAACCGCCGCGAGCTCAACGTCGCTCATCGCGGCGAGCTCCGGACCGCTCACGATGCGATCTCCCTGGCTCGAGAGCCCGAGCTCATTGGCGATCGCGCGCGCGGTGAGCGCGTGGTCGCCGGTGATCATTACGACCCGAATCCCGGCCTGTCGGCACCGTTCGATCGCCCTGCGTGCGCTCGCGCGAGGCGGGTCCATGACGCCGACCATGCCCAAGAAGGTGAGGTCCTGCTCTGCCTCTGCGCCGGGCGCATCGTTGCGCGCGACTGCGAGCACACGCAGGCCCGTCGCCGCCATGCTGTCAGCCTGCTGCAGAATTCGCTCGACGTCGGGCGGGCCAATCGGGCGTGTTCCGGCCGCCGTCGCGACGCGAGTGCAATGCGCGACAACCGACTCGGTACTGCCTTTCACGTGCGCGATCTCGCCGCGACTGCTGCGCGTGACCACGGTCATCATCTTCCGGTCCGAATCGAAGGGCACCTCCCGCACCGCCACGAACCGGCGCGACAGCACGGCGCCTGGATATCCGATTTTCGCCGCGAGGGTGACGAGGGCTCCCTCCGTCGGATCGCCGATCACACGGAGCGTCGGGCCGTCTTCGACGATCGTAGCATGGCTGCAGAGCGCCCCTGAGAGCGCAAGGTCGATAATAGAGAGGGGAATCGGGTTGCACTCGGCGCCACGTGAGTCACGCACCGCACCCGACGGCGCGTACCCCTCGCCGTCGACGGCGTACCGTGCGGCGTCGGTCCAAATGGTGCGAACCGTCATCGCGTTCTGGGTCAGCGTGCCGGTCTTGTCGGTACAGATCACCGTTGCCGTTCCGAGCGTCTCGACTGCCGGGAGTTTGCGCACGATCGCACCGCGCTTCGCCATGCGCTGCATGCCGAGAGCGAGGGTGATCGTGGTGATCGCCGGAAGCCCTTCGGGGATGGCCGCGACCGCGAAGCTCACGGCCTCGAGCAGAAGCGATGCCCAACCGCGCTCGCCGCGGATGACGCCGATCGCGAACAGCGCTGCGCTTATTGCGAGGCACGCCCACAGGACATTTCGCCCGAATCGCGCGAGACGACGCTCGAGGGGCGATTGCTGCGTCGCGGGCTCCGCCAGCATGCGGCCGATGCGACCGAGCTCCGTCGAGCTCGCGGTGCTGGCGACGACGCCCTTGGCGCGACCGCGCGTGATCGTCGTGCCGAGGAAGACCATCGTGGTCCGTTCCGCGACGGGGACATCGATCGCGAGTGTCGCGCGTGCGTCCTTCGCAACGGGCACGCTCTCACCGGTCAGAGTGGACTCGTCGACGGCGAGCTCGACGGCGGTGACGAGTCTGACGTCGGCGGGCACCGCGTCGCCGGCCTCGAGCTCCACGACATCTCCCGGCACGAGCTCGACGGACGAGAGCTCGCTCAGCCTGCCATCTCGGTACACGCGTGCGCGAGGCACCTCGAGCGACCGAAGCGCACGCAGAGCAGACTCGGCGCGGCCTTCCTGCACCAACCCGAGCACCGCGTTGATGACGACGATGATGCAGATCGCGAGAGCGTCGCCGTAGCGCGCCCATGGAGATGCGTCCCGAGCGCGCAGCCCGACGATGATCGCGATCGCTGCCGCGCCCAGCAGCGTGAGGACGAGCGGGCTTGCGAACTGCCGAATCAGTCGCGTCAGCCAGCCTGTCGGCTTCGCCTCTCGTAGACGATTTTCGCCGTGCACCGCCCGCAGCTCGGCGGCGGTCTCGGTCGACAGTCCGCGTGCGAGATCGGTCGACAAAGCTTGGACGAGCGCATCTCGCGGCGTGGCGTGAGCGGCGGAGAGTGCCATTGGCGCTGCCGTGAGCAAGTCGTGCGCCGCGCTGCGCATCGTGACGGCGTCGGTCACAGGGCGGTTCTTCGGCGCAGCGACGTTCGATAACCCTTCCAGCCACGCGCGACGCAGCCGAGCCACGCGGTGTGACCGATGCGGACACGGGTGAACTCCATGCGCGTGCTCTGCAGACGATGCACGCGCTTGGCGATCCGCCGACCGTCATCGCGATCGACGCGCGACCACGGTTCGGACCGCTGAGCCATGACTTCGGTCATGTGACCGGTGCCGTCACTGGCGCGCCGCGAGTACGGCCCAAGAATGCACCTGCGCTCAGATTCTATTCTCCGCAATCCACGAAGGAGCCCTCATGCGAACCCCTCTGATCCTCATCCAAGTCCTCGGCGCGACATCCGTTCTCGCCCTGTCTGCGTGCGGCAACGGGATGGATCACGGA
>JALHOE010000455.1 GCA_022843175.1 Deltaproteobacteria bacterium | reverse complement strand
CGCGATCACGGTCGCGGGGAGCGGCTACTCGTCGCTCGAGCTCGATCTGGCGACCGGCGACCGCGGCTCGCGCCACGTTCACGCCGCCGCGCGCCTGCGTCGCCTCACCGGCGCGGAGGACGCGCTCGTGGCGAACAACGCCGCCGCGGCGCTGCTCCTCTCGCTCTCCGCGCTCGCCCCGAACGCCGCCGTCGTCGTGTCGCGCGGCGAGCTCGTGGAGATCGGCGGCGCGTTTCGCATCCCGGAGATCGTCGCGGCCGGCGGGGCGCGCCTGATCGAGGTCGGCACCACCAACCGCACCCGGCTCGAGGACTATCGGCGCGTGTTGGAGCCCAACGCGGTGCTCCTCAAGGTGCACCGCTCGAACTTCGCCCTGGTCGGGTTCACCGAGGAGACGAGCGTGCGCGAGCTCGCGTCGCTCGGTCATCCGGTCGTCTACGATCTCGGCTCCGGGCTGCTGCTCCCCGGCGCGAAGGTGGGGCTCGACGAGCCGGACGTCCCCTCCGCGGTCGCCGAGGGCGCCGACGTGGTGGTGTTCAGCGGCGACAAGCTGCTCGGCGGTCCGCAGGCCGGGCTCGCGGTCGGGAAGAGCGCGCCGATCGGTCGCATGCGCAAGCACCCGCTGATGCGCGCGCTGCGGGCGGGGAAGCTCGTGCTCGCCGCGCTCGACGCGACGCTCGCCACCTACGAGCGGGGCGAGGGCACCTCGCTGCCCACGCTCGCCGCGCTCTCGGAGCACGTCAGCGTGGTTCGCGAGCGCGTCGAGAGGCTCCGCGCGATGGTCTCGCGCGGCGAGGTCGTCGATACGGTGGCGCGGGTCGGCGGGGGCTCGCAGCCGCTGGCGACGATCCAGTCCGCCGCCCTCCGCCTCGCGCTCGACGAGCCCGACGCGGTGGCAGCGCGGCTCCGCACGGGACACCCGATCGTGATCGGGCGGATCGAGCGCGGCTCGCTGCTCCTCGACCTGCGCGCGGTGACCGACGAGGAGCTCGAGCCGCTGGCCCGCGAGCTCACCCGGGCTCTGTGAGCGCTTTGCGCGCGCCGGCGAACCACACCACCGCGCCCACGGCGATCGCGACCGGCAGGAGCGCGAGCCCGAGCCGCAGCGACGACTGATCGGCGACGAGGCCGATCAGCGGCGGGCTGAGGAAGTCCCCCAGCGCGTGGATCGCGAAGATGCTCACCGCCATGGCGGTGGCGCGCAACGCCGCGGGGACCGCGCCGAGGGTGACCGCGTTGATCGGGGAGGTCGACGCGAACAGCGCCGTCTCGCACAGGAAGATCGCGACGAAGAACAGCGTGGGCGTGGGCGCAGCGATGGTCGCCACGGCGAGAGGAATCGCGATCGCGGTCGTGATCGCGGAGTACTTCAGGTACGCGCGGATCCGAGTCTCGTCGCTGGCGCCCTTCAGCCCGCGATCGGCGAGCGTGCCGCCGAGGACGGTGCCGATGATCCCGGCGACGACCGCGACGACGCCGAACCCGAAGTCGGCGTTGGCGAGCGGCATCTTGTGCACCGAGTAGAGGTACTTCGGCGCCCACGCCGCGAACCCGCCGAGCGCGAAGGTGTACGCGCAGTAGCCGAGGACGCACCACACGTAGAGCGGCGAGCGCCACAGCGTGCCGAGCGCGCCCTCGACCCGCGTCGCGTGCGCGGCGCGCTCCGGCTCCTTCATCAGGAGCACCAGCGCCGCCGCGGCGACGCCCGGACCGCCGGCGACGAAGAACGCCGAGCGCCACCCGTAGTGGTGCTCGAGGAACCCGCCGAGGAGATAGCCGAGCGCACTGCCGACGGGCGTGGCGAGGTAGAAGATCGCGAGCCACTTGTTCTTGCGACCCGCCGGCGCGAGGTCGTCGATGATCGTCGGCGCGAGCGTCGCGTAGCTCGCCTCGCCGACGCCGACGAGCACGCGCGCCGCGATGAGGCTGAGCGAGCCCTTGGCGAGGCCGGAGAACGCGGTCGCCGCGCTCCACAGCGCGACGCCGATCGCCATCAATACCCGACGCTGGCCGCCGCGATCGCCCAGGCGGCCGAAGATCGGGCTGGTCGCGAAGTAGCCGACCATGAACGCGCTGATCGCGAGCCCGGTCTGGAAGTCCGAGAGCTTGAGCTCCTCTTGAAACTTCGGCGACACCGCGGCCACGAGGTAGCGATCGACGTAGTTGAGGAAGTTGAGCCCGGTGAGCAGCGCGAGGATCGTCGTCGGGCGCTCGATCTTCATGGCATCCCCCACGCCATAATCGCCATCGAGGCGAAGAGCAGCGCGACGATCCCGATGCCGGTGAGGAGCACGCCGAGGACGCGTCGCGAGCTCTTCGGCTCGTCGGGCGCGTCCTCGCCGAGCTCGCGCATCGCGTCCGCCACGGTGGGGGGGCGCGCGAACACGCCGAGCCACAGCATCAGGCCGAACTCGAGGAGGCCTCCTCCGACAACCGCCGCGCTCGCCGCGCCGCGCACGGTCTTGCCCCGCTTCGCCTCGCGCCGCATCTCGGGCTCGAGGCCGTCGGACACGATGGTGCGCGGCGGGATCGCCGGCGGCGCGAAGGCGATCGAGGCTGCTACCGCGGTTCCATAATCTGCCAATGTACCGGCGGGCGCGAGCGGCTCGGGAAAGCGCGGCGACGCGTGCACCGCGCCCCACGCGTCGACGTCGTCCTTCGCGAGCACGAGCGGCCAGGTGGCTGCGTGCGCGAGATCGTCGGCGCTCGCCGGCAGCGGACCGCTGCTGGTCTCGACGTCGATCACGCCGCTCAGGCCGTCGGGGAGCGGGAACGAGCCGCTGCCTCCCACGAGCGCGACGCGCCCGCCCGCGATCCGCGCGCCGTCCTGCCACACGTCGACGTAGGCGGTGCCGTGCGTGGAGGGCGAGACGAGCTCGAGGGTCTTCTGGCCGAGGCGCAGGCGACCGTCCCCGCGCGGGGTGGGCGCGCCCTGCACCGTCCCGACGATGCCGCTCCACGTTCCCTTCTGCTCGCCGAGCGCGGCGGAGATCGTGAGCGCGACCGGCGTCGCGATCGGATCGAGGAGGACGCGCGCGAGTCCGCCGGCGTCGGTGGTCCGCGGCGCGACCTCGCCGCTGGCTCCGCCGTCGATCTGCACCGTGACGCGCGCACCCGGCACCGCGAGGCCGGCCTTGTTGCGCACGCGGATCCACGCCGCGCCGCGC
>JALHOE010000454.1 GCA_022843175.1 Deltaproteobacteria bacterium | reverse complement strand
GGCGCGCGAGGCCGAGGCGCCGTCACGTCGCTCCGAGCGGCCGCCGCGCCCGTAGCGCCTCGACGGCGGCGGCGAAGTCTTCGGGCCACGGGGCCTCGAAGCGCAGCGCCTCGCCGCGCGTCGGATGGACGAAGCCGAGGACGCGGGCGTGGAGCGCCTGCCGCCCGAGCGCTTCGCCGATCGCGCGGAGGATCGGATCGCGGGGCGGTTTGCCGTAGAGCGCATCGCCGAGGAGCGGCGCGCCCGCTTCGGCGAGGTGCACGCGGATCTGGTGGGTGCGCCCCGTCTCGAGCCGGCACTCGACGCGCGTCGCGCCGGCGAAGCGCTCGACGACCCGGACGTGGGTGACCGCGCGTTTTCCCCCGCGCTTCCCGGTGAATTTCTTGCGATCGGTCGGGTGCCGCTCGTGGAGCGTGCGGATGGTCGTGTCGTTCACGGTGCCCACCACGAGCGCGTCGTACACCCGCTCGATGTCGTGACGCGCGAACGCCGCCTTGAGCGCCTCGCGCGCGAGGGGGGTCCGCGCGACCACGAGCACGCCGCTCGTGTCCTTGTCGATTCGATGGACGATGCCCGGGCGCGCCGACGGCTCGTCGTCCGCCGCGAGCGGCCCGAGCGCGAGCAGACCGTTGACCAGCGTGCCCTCCCAGTGGCCCTTGGCCGGGTGCACCACGACCCCGGCGGGCTTGTCGACGACGATGACCGCGTCGTCCTGATGGAGGACACGAAACCGCACCGAGGCGTCCGGCCGTGCATCGCTCGGGGGCGGGGGGAGAGGCTCGGCCTCGATGGCCTGGCCGGCGCGGACGCGCTCGGAGGCCTTGGTCACCGTGCGGCCTGCAAGCCGCACCCGGCCGGCCTCGATCCAACGAACGACCTCGGCGCGGGAGACGTCGGCCACCAGCAGGGCCAGCGCACGGTCGAGCCGTTCGCCGTCGTGCTCTGGCGCGACGGTGACCCGGATGACACCGCTGACGGAGCTCACCACATCTTCGAGCGGATGTGGCCCTTGCCCCGGATCAGGAGGTCGACGATCGCTCGATCGTAGAAGTTCTTGGCGTAGAGCTCGGGCGATACGCGCGAGTTGTAGAGCGCCCGGCCCTCCTCGATATCGCCCGAAAGCTCCTCGAAGAGGTTGTCGTTGGCAATGCCGCGCTCGATCTTTTCGGCGTTGTAGAGCGACAAATCGCTCGCGATCGCGCGGGCGAGGCGGCGCGCGGCCTCCTCGATCTCGATGAGGGCCATCGGCCAAGGAGACTTCCACGCTCGGGCGCTCGCGCGCAAGCGCCTTCACGGCTCGCCGCGCCGAAAATCCTTTCGACCTTTTCACCTTCCGACCACGCCGGAGGCCAAGTGCCAGTTGAAGTACCGCGGCGAACCGGATACTCCTCTAACCCCGTCGCTCCTTGCTGAGCGGCGTGAAATCCGAGGGTCCGCCGCCGGCGGCACTCGGATATTCGAAGTTGCCGACGTTCACGCACGACGAAGAGGGTTGGATGGCGAAAGACCAGATGGTCATGTACGAGGAGGAGTTCAACCAGATCCAGCTGGTCGTCGACAAGCTGGTGAAGGATGCGAACGCCAAGGTCGTCTTCATCGTCGACAAGAACGGTCAGTTGATCGCGGCAGCGGGCGATGTCGACAATCTCGACACCACCTCGCTCGCGTCACTCACCGCCGGCAACATCGCAGCCACGGGCGGCATGGCCAAGCTCCTCCGCGAAGAGGAGTTCGCCACGCAGTTCCACGAGGGCAGCAAGCAGAACGTTCACATCCAGCTGGTCGGCAATCGCGTGATCCTGGTCGTGATCTTCGACTCGCGCTCGTCGCTCGGTCTGGTTCGTCTCCGCGTGAAGAAGGCCTCCGAGGAGCTCAACAAGATCTTCGAGTCCCTCCTGAAGAAGGTGCAGGAGCCCGGTGCCGACACGCCCTTCGGCGAAATCACCGACGAGGACATCGACAACCTCTTCAACGACTGATCGAAAGCGGGCCGAGCGATGTCGTTCATCAACTACATGGCTCGCGAGATCAATTGTAAGATCGTCTACTACGGTCCTGGTCTCTGCGGCAAAACCACGAACCTCCAGTACATCTACGAGCGCACGAACCCGTCCGCGAAGGGCAAGCTGATCTCGCTTGCCACCGAAACCGAGCGCACGCTGTTCTTCGACTTCCTCCCGCTCTCGCTCGGCGAGATCCGCGGGTTCAAGGCGCGGTTCCAGCTCTACACGGTTCCCGGTCAGGTCTTCTACGACGCGAGCCGCAAGCTGATCCTCAAGGGCGTCGACGGCGTGGTCTACGTCGCCGACTCGCAGATTGAGCGCGCCGAGGCGAACATCGAGTCGCTCGAGAACCTCAAGACGAACCTCAACGAGCAGGGCTACTCGCTCGAGAAGCTCCCGTTCGTCATCCAGTACAACAAGCGCGACCTACCCAACGTGGCAGACGTCGCCGAGCTGCGTGAGCTGCTCAACCCCACCGGCGTCCCCGAGTTCGAGGCCGTCGCCCGCACCGGCGTCGGCGTGTTCGAGACGCTCAAGGCGGTCGCCAAGTTGGTCCTCACCGAGCTGAAGAAGGGTGGCGGCTGAGGGGCGTCTCCGAGACGGCCTTCTGGACCGCCGCCTGTCGGGCGGCCGAGTCAACGCGTAAGCACCCGCGGGTGGTCGACCCGCTCGCGGCGGAGCTGTGCGGCGACGAGGGCCTCGCCCTCGGTCGCGAGCTCGAGCGGATCGGCGGGGCGCACGACGCGATCGTCGCTCGCACCTGCATCATCGACGAACGGATCGGCGCGGCGCTCGCCACCGACGCGATCCGCAAGGTCGTCGTGCTCGGCGCCGGCCTCGACGCGCGGCCCTTTCGCCTCGCGCTGCCGCCCTCGTTGACCTGGGTCGAGATCGATCTCCCCGAGGCGAGCGCGTACAAGCGCGCGCGGCTCGGCGCGCGACGTGCGCCGATCGAACACTCGTTCCTCGCCGCAGATCTCGCCGTCGCGAGCGAGCGCGACGCGTTCGTCGAGTCGATCGATCGCGACACGCTCGTCGTGATCGAGGGCGTGCTCGTCTACCTCGAGCGGTCGTCGGCGGAGACGCTGCTCCGAGCCCTCGCGGCGCGCGGCGCGCGCGTGGTCGCCGACGTTGGCGCGCGCACGGTCGTCCCGCGGCTGCAGCGCAGCGCAC
>JALHOE010000453.1 GCA_022843175.1 Deltaproteobacteria bacterium | reverse complement strand
GTTGCCGAGCGCACCCGCTCCCTGACGGTCGCGGCTCCCAACGTGTGCACGCGTTGAGCAACAGCGCGGGCTCGCATGCCATCGCAATGCCGTGCGTCACCGCCATCTGCTCGCCGCCTCCCTCTCCCTCGTCGCCGCGTCGAGCTTCGCGCTCGTCGCCGGGGCGAAGAACCCGATCCAGCTCGAGAACGAGAAGGCCGTCGACCCCGTCAGGGACAACTGGCTCCCCGCGCTCGATCCGGTGACCTACGAGGCGCGAGACATCGGCATCAACGGCACCATCGACGGCTATCCGTCGTCGTGGTCGTACAAGCAGGGCGAGGCGCTCGGCCTCCGCGTATCGACGACGTCCGGCAAGTTCCGCACGCGCGTCTACCGCATCGGCTGGTACCCCAACGCGGCCACCGGCCCCGTCGGCTCCCGCCTGGTCCACGAGGTGCCCGAGACCGCCGGCGAGCGTCAGCCGTTCCCGCCGCAGAACGGCGACACCGGGCTCGCCGAGCCCAACTGGCATGACTCGCTCACCGTGAAGATCGGCAGCGACTGGACGCCGGGCCACTACGTCGTGCGCTTCACGACCGACAGCGGCAAAGAGGGCTACACCCACTTCGTCGTCCGCGACGACGCTTCCCCGACCAAGGCGCCGATCCTCTACGTCGACACGCTCTTCACCGAGACCGCCTACGATCCGTGGCCGAAGCTCTTCGACGCTGCGGGCAAGCAGATCTCGGGCAAGAGCACCTACAGCTACAACTCCGCGGGCATCGACGTGAAGGCGTCGGGCGCCAAGCAGGCGGTCGAGGTCTCGATGTCGCGTCCGCGCGGCGAGAACTGGGGCCTCTCGATCTGGCGCGACTGGACGGTGCCGACCGTGCAGTTCCTCGAGAAGCACGGCTTCGACGTCGCGTACGCGACCTCGCTCGATCTGCACAACGGCACCGTGCTCGGCAGTCGCAAGCTGTTCATGGACAGCGGGCACGACGAGTACTGGACCCGCGCCGCGTGGGAGAACCTCGAGGCCGCGCGCAACGTGGGCCTCAACCTCGCGTTCTTCTCCGGCAACGACTTCACGTGGCAGGTGCGCCTCGAGAAGGGCCCCGCCGGCCGCGACGACAAGATGGTCGCGTACAAGATCAGCGCGTACCCCGACAGCGGTCGCTGCGGGTCGTGCTGGGACTGGGGCGGCGATCCCGAGTTCCAGGCCGCGCTCCGGGCGAAGGTCGCCGGCGACAGCGCGGGCCACATCGCGCACCTCCGCAACGTCACGTATGCATGGGCCGGCCTCAAGGACTGGGATCCGAACGCCCCGAGCCCGACGTTCGGCGGCACGCACAAGGGCGCGACGCTCAAGCCGCCGGTGCAGGTGAGCAAGCTCGCGATCGGATTCGAGGGCCTGATGAACGGCCCGAAGCTCCCCGCCTGCCCGACCGGCGCGCCGGTCGATCACCCCTGCAAGGGCGTGCCGTGGATCGTGGACAACGCGGACCACTGGGTCTTCACCGGGGCCGGCGTGAAGGAGGGGCAGGCCACCGGCCTCGTCAACGGCGATCGGATCCCGCTCGTCGTCGGCTACGAGATGGACAACGCGCGCCTCGACCGGGAGTACCCCTCACGCCCCAAGACGCAGGTGATCCTCGGCCACACCGACACCAAGTTCACCCCCGAGAAGGGCTCGGCGGTCGACTTCACCGGGCTGTTCAACGCGCAGTACTACCAACACAAGAACGGCGCGCACGTCTTCGCCGCCGGCCTCATCAACTGGTTCTGGGGCGTCGAGCGCGAGGGCATGGGTAACTGGGGCGGCATCCCGCTCAAGATGGAGGTCAAGCCGGGCCTCACCATCGAGCGGGCGATGACCGCGATGACCCTCAACGTGCTGCGCATGGAGCAGGAGGGCCCCGGCACGCCGCCGTCGTTCGATCCCGAGACCGTGCCGCTCGACCCCGACGATCCCAACTCCGACGGCGGCACCGACAACCCGGCCGGCGTCGGCAACAACAAGGCGATCGAGGGCGAGGGCACCACCTGCGGCTGCAGCACCGTCGGCCTCGCCGGCAACGGGTCGCTCGCCGCGCTCGGCCTCACCGCCCTGCTCGCCGCGTTCCTCCGCCGCCGCCGCTGACGCGCCAGAGCCGCGAGCGTCAGCGAGCGGGTTGTCGGGGAGACACTCCCGCGACCACCCGCTCCCTCACGGTCGCGGCTCCCGACGTCCCATCACTTCCCCTTGGGGAACGGCTCGCCGTACAAATCCTCGCGCGAGGTGATGCACTGCTCGGTGCCCACCGGGAAGTCGCGGCACATGTTCGGGCGGACGTCGTAGATGGTGCACATCTTCTGCTTCAGGTGCACGCAGGGCTTGTTGTCCTCGCGCGCGAGCGGCAGCAGCTTCAGCCCCGCGCGGCGCGACAAGCGCTTGAGCAGATCGGCGCGACCGCCGTCCTTGAAGCGCTTCACGTCGACCTCGTCGAGGACGACCTTGTTGTCGTAGCAACACGCGCCGCACAGCATGCAGTCGAACGACGTGTCGGTGGTCGGGCCGGCGTGGACACTGTCGCGGTCGATCCACTCCTGCACGCGTTTGCGCCAGTCGCGCGTGATGGCCGCCTCCACGCAGCCCTTGGCCGGGCCCTCGACCACCTCGGCCCAACGCGCGGCCTCGATGGCGCGGATTGCCCAGTCGACCAGCTGCGGCAAATCCTCGCCGGGCGGGCCAGCGTCGCCGAGTAGCTTCCAGCGCGTATCCTTGACGACCGCGAGACCGCCGTCCTTCGCGTAGCGTGCGGCCGCGCGCAGCTTGTCGGGAGAGAACGCACGCCAGACCGGCCGAACGACAACCTCCATCATGGGCGAAGGACCATACCCGAACCGAGTGTCCGTCGGGTATCTTGCTTCGCGATGGGTAACGAGCCGAAGGTCCCCGAGGTCCGTGACGACGACGTCGACGACGTGTCCGACAAGCTGTCGATCGCGGCCGCGATGTGGGCCCGCGGCGATCGCGCCGACGCTCTGAGCTGGCTCCGCCGGGCGGCCGAGAGCGCGTCCGACGCCGAGCACGATCTCCGCGCGCTCGAGCTCGCCAAGGCGGCCTCGGAGCTCTCTGCGTTCGTCGATCAGAGCGGCACCCATCAGGCCGCGCCGGCCGCATCACCGTCGACCTCGGTCGCCGCCGCGGCCCCGGTCGCGCCCGAGCCGCCGCCGAAGCCGCCCACCGCCGCACCGCCGAAGCCGTCCGCGATGCCCCCCGGCAAGGCGCCGGCCCATGCCTCGAGCATGCCCAAGAAGGCGCCGCCGTCGC
>JALHOE010000452.1 GCA_022843175.1 Deltaproteobacteria bacterium | reverse complement strand
TGCGCGCCCGCGCCGAGGAGCATGGGGTGGTGAGCGACGCGGACGGCGCGCGGATCGCCGACGCGCTGATGGCGGCGGCCGCGGTCGAGGCCCGCGCGGCGGCCATCGCCGACGAAGCGCGCGCGCTCGATCTCGAGACCGTCGGTCCCTACAACCCGTATGCGCTGGCGCTGCAGGTGCTCGGTCGCCTCGACGATCTCGCGCCGACGTACCTCGCCTCGTGGGTCGCGTTCCTCGAAGACGTCGCCGCCCTCGAGCCCGAGCCCGTCCACAACAAGAAGACCCGCGACCGTTAGGGGAGCGGGTTGGCGAGTGGGACAACCCGCTCGCTCACGCTCGCGGCTCCAGACGCGATCAGGAGCGGAGCGGCTCGAGGGCGTGGAAGGGGAGGCCGGCGTCCTCGAGCAGACGACCGAGGTGCTCGGAGACGACGTGTGGCCGCGGCGGTGCTTTGGCCAGCGCTTCGAGGAGGCGCCGGCGACCCTCGTGGATGCGCCAGCCGACCGTCCCCCGCGTGCACCGCTGCACCACGGCGGCCTCTGCGAGCGACAGCCCCTGGAGCGTGCACAGTACGACGGACGCGCACATCTCGGGCGGCAGCGCGTCGAGCGCGCGGAGCACGCGGGCGTAGGTCTGCCGCAGCTCGGCCGCGCGCGCGGGATCGTACGGTGCGTCGACCTCGATCGAGCGCTCGATGCGCGGATCGAACTCGTCGATCGACGCCTCGCCCCGACGCTTGCGGGCGCGCCGGGCGTCGAACGCGCGGTTCATGGTGAGGCGATAGACCCAGGTGAAGAACTCGCTGCGCCCCTCGAACTCGTCGAGCGCATGGTACGCCCGCACGAAGACGTCCTGGACGATGTCGTCGGCGTCGCTCTCGGAGCCCGAGAGATGGAGCGCGAGCGCGAAGATGCGCTTCCTATAGCGGCGGACGAGCGCGTCGAACGCCTGCGGATCCCCCGCCTTGGCGCGCGCCACGAGGAGCGCAGCCGTAGCTGCTTCGCGCTGCCCGGGGGTGGTCATGCGGGGGTTGGACGTCCGAGGGGGGCCTAGGGTTTGGAGGATTTTGAGGCCGTTGGGGACGGCCGCTCGGCGATGAGCTCGTCGACCGTCACGCCGGCCAGGGACCGAGCGCCCATCTCCGCGAGCACCCCGGGCAGGATCTCGGGGGCGATCGGGGTGAAATCGTCGCGCTCGGCGCCGTCGTGGAGCAGCACGATCGCGCCGTCGCGAAGCCCGGCGATCACCCTTCCGGAGACCCGTTCGGCGCGGGCGCGCGAGGTGCCGTCGTAGCCACGCACGCTGAAGCCGATCACGTCGAGGTCGAGCTCCTCGGCGACGCGGGCGATGGTCGGGTTGGTGTGACCGATCGGCGGCCGGAACAGCTTGGTCGACGCCCCGGTCGCGTCCTCGATCGTCTTGAGCGACAGGAGCAGATCGTCCCGGACCCGCCGCCCGGAGCGCAACGCGAAGAGGCGGTCGTGCGCGAACGAGTGACAGCCGATCGCGTGCCCGGCCTCGCGCATACGGCGGGCGAGGGCGCTGCGCGCTCCGGTCAGCTTGCGCCCGATGACGAAGAACGTGGCATGCGCGCCCGCGGCCGCGAGCGCGTCGAGGATGGGCGGCGTGTGCTCCAGATCGGGGCCGTCGTCGAAGGTGAGCGCGATCCGCGGCGCGTCGGGCGAGGGCTCGCCGCGGTTGATCACATCCGCGAACATGGCGAGCCGGGGCTCGAGGACGCCGGCCATGATCACCGACGCGAACCCGACCGCGGCGCCGGCCGCGAGCTCGGGTGGAACGGCGCCCTTCGTCACCGACCGCACGCCGAGCGCGATGCCGGACACCGCACTCGCATAGAGGAGCGCCCGGCCGCCGGTCACGCCGCCTTGCACGCCTCGCAGCGAATCTTGGCGCCCTTCTGGCCGCGCGCCTTCACGAGCGGGCGACCGCAGTCGCTGCAGGTCGTGATCGAGCCGAAGCAGGCGTCGCAGTAGTAGCTCCCGAAGCGCTCGAACGTGTTGAGGCGCGCGTCGGACTCGCAGTGGCCGGGGGTGTGGCAGGGGCGCGGCTCGCGGGTGCCGCAGCCGCTGCAGACCACGAGCGGGTGCTGCTGCACGAGCTTGGTGAGGTCGTCGGTGACGGCGCCGTAGGGCGCGACGCCCGTGCCCCGGCAGAGCGGGCAGACGGTGGCCAGGCGCGCGTGAATCGCGGCGCGAATGAACTCGCTCTTGTTCGGCATGGCGTCCAACATCGAGGCGAGCTCGGGCTCCACCTTGAAGGCGACGATCTGCTTGGCGGGACGCGGCTTCGGGGGCATGAAGACGAGCCGGTTATACCATCGTTTTACCCGGCGCGCCCGCGCCGGATTCGTGCGATGCTCCCGGGCCGTGAGACTTACGCATCCGCTCGCCGCCTCCGCGATCGGCCTCTTGCTCGGCGGTGTGCTGACGGTCGGGCTCACCTCCCCGCGCCGCGCCATCGCCGACGTGCCGATGATGAACGTCGCCGACGTGAAGGCCGGGATGAAGGGCTACGGGCTCACCGTCTTCAGCGGCACCGAGCCCGAGAAGTTCGACGTCGAGGTCATCAACGTCCTCCACAAGTTCCGGCCCAACCAGGACCTCATCCTGGTCAAGACGATCCATCCCCGCCTCGAGAAGGTGAAGGTCGTGGCCGGGATGAGCGGGAGCCCGATCTTCCTCAACGTGGGCGGCACCGCGAAGCTCGTCGGCGCCTATGCGTACGGGTGGCCGTTCGGCAACGAGCCGGTCGCCGGCGTCACGCCGATCGAGAACATGAACAAGGAGCTCACCCGGCCGCTCTCGCCGGTGCTGCTCCCGAGCGCCGGCAAGGCGCCGCTCCCCGCGCCCGCCGGCTCGGCCAAGAAGAAGGGCGCGGAGCTCGAGAAGACGAGCGACCAGAAGTCCGCGTGGATCGGCAACCCCGGCGGCTGGACGCTCGACGACCACGCCAAGCAGGTGGCCAAGCGCCTCGGCGGCGCGCCCGCGGTCGGCTCGCCGCAGCCGGTCGACACGCCGCTCATCGTGGGCGGCCTGTCGTCGCGCACCATCAAGGAGCTCACCACCACGCTCTCGCCGCTCGGCCTCGTGCCGCTGCAGGCGGGAGGCGCGGGCGTCGGCACCGCGAAGGACGCGCCCAATCACTACGTCGACGGCGGCGCGGTCGCGGTGCAGCTCGCGCGCGGCGATTTCGCGGCGCAGGGCATCGGCACCGTCACCCACGTCGTCGGCAACAAGCTGCTCGGCTTCGGCCACCCCATGATGGAGGTCGGCGCGACGCACATGCCCACGGCGATCGGGAAGATCCTGTGGGTGCTCTCGAGCGAGCAGCGCTCCTTCA
>JALHOE010000451.1 GCA_022843175.1 Deltaproteobacteria bacterium | reverse complement strand
GTCGCCGCCGCGATCGCCACCGTCACCAGCACCGCGCCGACGAGCGGCAGCGTCGTCCACATCGCGAAGACCGCGGCGCCGGACGCCGCGCCGTAGAGCAGCGCGCCGCCGCCGAGGAGCGGGCGAAAGCCGACCGCGCCGCGGTTGCGTCGGTGAAGGAGGAGCGCGAGCAGCAGGCCGACCCCCCCGGCGACGATCGGGACGACGAGCTTCGCCCGCGGCGTCCCCCCGAGCGGCGCCGGGCTCGCGCGATCGGCCTCGATCGCGGCGGCGCTCGCCGCCACGTTGGGGAGCGCGTGGGGATCGACGCGGAGGACAAAGCGCGCGTCGTCGTGCGCGGGGACGTGCGGCCGGGTGACCTCGAGCTCGTCGCGCACCGGCCCGCGCCGCAGCGCGACCACGCCATAGCCGTCGAGCGGGTGCTCGCCCTCCCCGCCGACATCGGCGACGGCGAGCGTCGGCTCGATCCGCGCCGCCGGCACCACGATCACGATCTTCGCGCTGTCGTAGCCCTCGGGCCAGCGCGGCGCGGCCCACGTGATCTTGGTCATCGCGCCGTCGCGCGAGAACGCGCCGAGCTTCGCGAAGTCGACGTGGTAGCGAATCTGAACGGTGTAGTCGCCGCGCGGAACGCCGTCGTGACCGAGGCGCACCCGGAGCTTCCGGGGTTCCTTGGCCGGCTCGATGAACGCCTCGATCGCCTGACCCTTGCTGTCGACCGCGGTCGCCGGCCAGCCCGGGCCGTCGCGACCGGCGAGGGTCGCGTCGTCGCTCGGCGGCTCGATCCCCTCATCGGCGCCGTCGATGACGAACGCACGAAATCGCTTGCCCGACACGTGCAGGGACACGCTGTGGGTCACCGTCGCGCGACCGCCCTCGTCGAGCTCGATCCGCACGTCGTCGCGCGTGAGCGCCGCGTCGCCCCACGCCGTTCCGGCGTGCGCGAAGCGAGCGATGGCGAGTACCGAGCCGAGCGCCACGGCCGAGGCGAGAGGACGCACCTCCTGCCAGTACCGCGCCCATGTGATCCGGGGCGAGTTTTCGGCGGTCGCTCGCCGCGGTAGACCCCGCCCATGTTCCGCCGCACCGTCGCCGCCGGCATCGCGCTCCTCGCGCTCACGTCCCAACCCCGCCCTGCTTCCTCGCAGGCCACGCCGGCCAAGACCTCGCAGGCGTCGAGCGAGCTCTCGCGGCTGGCGACGAGCGCCGAGTACAAGGGCTTTCACGTCGGCGTCGAGGCGATCGAAATCGACACCGGTCGCGTGCTGGTCGCGGCGGGCGAGCACCAGCCGCTCAACCCGGCGTCGAACGCGAAGCTGGTCACGGCGATCACCGCGCTCAGCGTGCTCAAGCCGGAGCACCGCTTCGAGACCGGCCTCTACGGTCCGTCGGGCAAGGGCTCGGTGCTCTCGGGCGCGCTCGTGCTCAAGGGCTACGGCGATCCGTCGCTCAGCACCGGCGATCTCTACGAGATGGCGCTCGAGCTCAAGCGCGACGGGGTCAAGCGCATCGACGGCGGCATCATCGTCGACCAGCGCTTCCACGACGACCAGTTCACGCCGCCCGCCTTCGAGCAGCAGCCCAACGAGTGGATGCCGTTTCGCGCGCCGGTGTCGGCGATTGCGCTCAACGAGAACGTGATCGTCGCGACCATCCGCCCGGGCGGCGGCGAGCACGCGCTGGTTTCGTTCTGGCCGCCGGGCTTCGTCGACGTCGAGGGCACGGTCAAGCTGTCGGACGGCGGCGGCGCCAACGTGCAGATGAACCTCGGTCCCTCCGCGACCGACCCCTCGCGCATGAAGGCGCACGTGAGCGGCTCGATCCCCGGCGACGTGAAGGGCGTCACCTACTATCGGCGGGTCGAGGATCCGCGTCTGCTCGCGGGCTACGCGCTCAAGGCGGTCCTCAACGACCTCGGCATCGAGGTGAAGGGAGAGATCCGCAGCGGCTCGGCGTCGTCGCACACGCTGCTCGCCAGACATCGCTCGGCGCCGCTCGCCGCGCTGCTCCTGCCCGTCGGCAAGCAGTCCGACAACTTCTACGCCGAGATGATCCTCAAGGCGCTCGGCGGCGAGAAGAAGAGCAAGCCCGCGCAAACCGACGGCGGCGCGGAGATCGCGGTCAAGCTCCTCACGCAGATCGGTGCGTTCGACAACGGCGTCGTCGTGAAGAATGGCAGCGGGCTCTTCGACGCCAACCGCGCCACGGCGCACGAGCTCGCGACGCTCCTCCGTTGGGCGTACCGCGAGCCGTCGATCCAGGGCGAGGTGCTCACCCACCTGTCGATCGGCGGCGTCGACGGTACGCTCCACGGCCGGTTCCGCTCCGAGCACGCGCGCCGCGCCGTACGCGGCAAGACCGGCACGCTCGACGACGCCGTCGCGCTGTCCGGCTACGTGTTGGCGCCGCCCGGCCGGAGCCCGGTCGCGTTCTCCATCCTGATCAACAACTGCAAGGGCAAGGTCGCGCAGGCGCGCGGGTTCGCCGACAAGCTCGTCGCCAAGCTCGTGCACGAGGTGTGGGGGAGCTCGTAGAGCTACGCGATGGAGGCGAGCGCCCCCCACCGTCCGTCGACGCTCGGGCGGAACCCGTGGGCGCGCGCCGAGGTGACCACGACGTGGTCCTCGTGCCACAGCGGCACGTAGGGCATCACCTCGGCGAGCACCGCCTCGAGCTCCTCGTACACGGCGCGGCGCGCGACGGCGTCCATGGTGCGGAGGCCCCGGTCGAGGAGCGCGTCGATCCGCGCGTCGCGCACGCGCGCGCGGTTGGCGCCACGCGGCGGGATCGCGTCGCTGTGGAGGTACCAGCGGAGGACGTCGGGGTCGGTGATCTCGCTCCCGATGAGCGGCGCGAGGTCGAAGTCACCCGCCGACAGCCGCGCGAAGAAGGTTGCGAACTCGTAGGTGCGGACCTCGGTCGGGACGCCCGCGTCGCCGAGCGCTTGGGCGATCGCGCGCGCGATGCCGATCCGCGTGCGATCGGTGGACGTCACGAGGGTGAAGCGTCGGCCCGTCCTCGCGAGCACGCTCCGGGCGCCCGCCGGATCGTACGGCATCGGTCGTCGCCCACGCGGCGCGAGCGCGATCGTCGGCGGAAGGAGGCCGTCGGCGAGCACCGCCGCGCCGCCGAGCTTGGCGGTGACGATCGACGCGCGATCGATCGCCGCGCCGATCGCGCGCCGCACCTCGGGCTCCGGGATCCGCGCGCACTGGATGGCGAGGAACGTGGTGGCGGCGGCGGCGCGCCGCTCGGCGAGGAGCCCCGGCGCTGCGTCGGAGCGACCGGGCAACGTGAACGCGACCGCCGGGGTGAGCACGTTGGCCGCGACGTCGACGCTGCCCGCGACCACCCGCAGCGCGCG
>JALHOE010000450.1 GCA_022843175.1 Deltaproteobacteria bacterium | reverse complement strand
GGCGGCGCGCCCGGTGGAGGCGGCGCGCCCGGCGCACCGGGCGCCGGCGCCGCGGGCTTGGCGAGCGCGTGGAACGTGGTGGTGAGACAGCTCGCTTGCAGCGTCGTCTCGTCGTTGTCGCCGATCTTGGGCGACCCCATCTCGATGTTCTCGACGTTGATGATGCGGTCGAGACGCGAGATGCCGGCGAAGAACTTCGCGATCTGATGGAACTTGCCGGTGACCGCGAGCTTGACCGGCACTCGCGCGTAGAAGGGCTGGTTCTGCTCGTCCATCGGGTTGACGGTCTTCACCTTGAGGCCCGCGATCTCGGCCTGCTGGTTCACCGCCTGGAGGAACGAGGCGATCTCGCTCGACTCGGGGAGCATCTTGTTGAGATCGCGGGCGCGCGCCTTCTTCTCCTCGAGCTTCGTGGAGTCGTCGACGTAGGCCTTGTACGCCTGGGCCGCGGCGACGTCTTCCTGCTGCAGCTGCCCGTGGCGATCGCGCGCGGCGTTCACCGCGTTGGAGAGATCGCTGAAGAAGAAGAAGTAGTAGACGAGCGCGACGACGCCGAGGCCGACGACGCCGAGCAGCAGCTTCACCCCAGTGCCGAGGCGCGGTCCTGCTTTGGCGGGAGCGGGGGCGGCCATCAGTACCTCACCTTCGCTTTGAGCTCGAACTGAGTCGTCGCGTAGCTGACACCGAGGGCGACGTCCTTCTCGATCTTCTCCTCGGTGCGCACGAGGTGGACGTTCTCGAAGTACTTCGAGACCGTGAGGCGGCGGAGGAACTCGGCCACGTCGTCGTTGGTCTTACCGAACCCCTGGATGACGACGTTGCGCTCGGCCTCCTTGAAGGTCGTGATCCACAGCCGGTGCGGATCCCACTTCTCGCTCGGCACCGCGCCGGGGTTCTCGCGGCGCAGCTTCTCGAGCGCCTCCTGATCCATCGTCGGCAGCTTGCGCGGCGTGAGGATGCGCGAGAGCTCGACCATCATCGCGGTGGGCCCCGTGCGGCCGGCCTGCAGCTTGGCGATCGCGTCCTCGCGCGCCTGGTACTCGGCGAGCTGCTTCTTGACCGCCTCGTGGTTGGCGACCTTCGCCTTCTTGTCGGCGATGGACGCCTCGATCGCGCGGTTCTGCTCGAGCTGGTCGTCGAGCTCCTTCTTCTTGCCCGCGTGGACGATGACGATGCCGACGATCATCGCGAGGGCGGCGGCGGCGAGCACGCCGATCCACGCCTTGCCCCCCTCGCGCTTGGTCTCGCGCCTCCGCGGCAGCAGGTTTACGCGAATCATGCGCGCTTCTCCCGGTCCTTGCGCAGCGCGAGGCCGAGGGCGACGGCGAGCTGCTCGCCGCGCGCCTGAGCCACCTGCGGATTGACCCCGCTATCGACTTGCACCTTGGTCATCGGATTGAACCGCTCGACCGGAACGCGCGCGCGCCGCTCGACGGCGGTGGCGAGGCTCGGGAGCGAAGCGCCGCCGCCGGCGAGGAAGATCCGCGAGATCTCCGACTCGCCCGAGGTCGCGAGGAAGAAGTCGAGCGAGCGCTGGATCTCGCCGGCGAGCCCGTCGGCGACCTGCGCGAGGACGTTCTGCACCTGCGCGGGAACCGGCTCGGTGCCCGTCCCGCCGAGCTTGTAGGCCTCGGCCTGCTCGCGCGACACGCCGAGCTGCTTCTGGATCTCCTCGGTGAACGAGTTGCCGCCGTTGGCGATGTCGCGGGTGAACGCGGACACGCCCTTGGCGACGATGTTCAGCGACGTGAGCGACGCGCCGACGTTCAAGAGGGCGATCGTCTGGTCGCTCGGCACGCCGTAGGTGAGCTCGAAGATGTTCTGCAGGCAGAACGCGTCGATGTCGACGCACAGCGGCTTGAGCTTCGCCTCACGCGCCAGCTCCGCGTAGTCGTTGATCTCGTCGCGTTTGGCGGCGACGAGCAGCAAGTCCATCTGCCCGGCCTCGGGGCGTCGGCGCAGGACCTCGTAGTCGATCTGCACGTCCTTGATGTCGAAGGGGATGTGCTGCTCGGCCTCCCATTGGATCTGCTCGTCGAGCTCCGCCGCCGTCATGAGAGGCACGCTGATCTTGCGGATGATGACCGACTGACCGCTCACGCCGAGGGCGACGTCCTTCTGTTTGACGCCGGCGTCGCGGAAGCACTTGGTCAGCGCCTCGACGACAGCCCCCGAGTTCATCACGTGCCCGTCGATGATCGTCTGTGGCGGGAGCGGCTCGTAACCAAGCTTCACCAGCGTGAGACCCTTTCGAGTCTCTTTGAGCTGACAGAGCTTGATCGCGCTCGACCCGATGTCGACCCCGACGAGGTTCTTGCCTTCGGCCATGAATACTCCGCGAAAGAGCATGGCACGCCGCCCATGTGCTCGGCCAAATCATCCACAGGCTCAGCCCCAGCCCACGGCGAGCTCGACCTGATGCGGCGGACGCGCGGAAGCACCTACACACCAGCTGCGCCAACCAGAGACACCCTCGGAATGCGGGGAAGGCGGCAGCCGTTCTCGGCGACTTGCACCACTGCAGTAGCGGCCGTAAATCGCCCGCCGGAGCCGTCATGAAGTCCTTCGTCGCCACCGCGATGCTCGTCGCCGCGCCGCTGATCGCCGCCCTCGGTCTCCCCACCCTCGCGTCCGGCGCCGACGTGACCCACGTGGTGCAAAAAGGCGAGAAGATCGACGAGCTGGCGAAGAAGTACGGCGTGCAGGTGAAGGCGATCGCCTCGGCCAACAAGCTCAAGGACCCGACCCACCTCAAGCCGGGCACCAAGCTCAAGATCCCCGGCGCCAAGGCGGCCACCACCAAGACCTACGAGCAGAAGCCGAAGCACCCCGGCCGCGCCAAGCTCGTGCGCTTCGGCACCCCCGAGTCGCAGGAGCTCCAGCTGGTGAGCAAGAAGGGCAAGCTCGTCCCGGGCGTGCTCCCGCGCGTCGCACGCATGATGCGGTTCGGAAAGCTCAACATCGAGCACCCGATCGACCCGAAGCTGGTCCAGCTCGTCGCCCAGGTGTCCGACCACTTCGGCGGCCGCCCGATCGAAATCATCAGCGGCTTTCGCCCCAAGACGCCGACCCAATACACGCCGCACTCGAACCACAACGTCGGCAAGGCGATCGACATGCGGATCCCCGGCGTGCCCAACGAGGTCCTGCGCGACCACTGCCGCACGTACAAGAACGTCGGCGTGGGCTACTACCCCAACTCGCTCTTCGTCCATTTCGACGTCCGGCCGAAGAACACCTTCTGGGTCGACCTCTCGAAGCCGGGCGAGGCTCCGAAGTACGTGGGCAAGGACACCGACGTCGACCACGGCGTCGACGACGCGACGCTCGACGGAGCCGACCTCAAAGACGATTCCACCGACAAAACGCCCGCGCCGGCCGCGCCGGCCGCGTCGTCCGCGGCGCCC
>JALHOE010000449.1 GCA_022843175.1 Deltaproteobacteria bacterium | reverse complement strand
CCACGCTCCTCCCCCACGCCATCTTCTTCGGCGAGGACCGCTACCACCTCGTGGCGACGCCCGCCTTCGCCCTGCTCGCCGCCGGCGTCGGCCGCCGCTCGGACCCGCGGGGCCAGCCGACGTCAGGCGCTCGCTGACGCGCGCGCCTATTGCCGCTCGCTGACGCGCGCGCCTGTTGCCGCTCGCTGACGCCGCCCAACGCCGCTACCGCGACGCGCGAGGCGTTCGAGCGGCCACGGGCGGGTCGATGCCGCGCTCGCGGCGGAGCTCTTTGCACTTCTTGCTGCCCGCCGTGAAGCTGCGGCAGATCGTGGGGCGGTCGTGGTAGATCGAGCATCCGACCTTCACGCCGAGACGCCCGGTGAGCGCCACGCAGCGGTGGTGGTGGTCGAGCCGCATGTGCGGGATGAGATCGTCGTCGAGCACGACGAGGCGACGCACGAGCTCCCGCTTCTTCATGATGCGGTCGCTCGGTTCGATCTCGACGTAGTCGATGTAGCCGATCTCGCGGTTGTCGTTCGGGTTGTAGCAGCAGGCGCCGCAGGTCACGCAGTCGTAGTCGATCGCCGTCCGACCCATCTCGGAGACCTCCCTACCACGACTGCTACGATGCGGGGGTCATGCCTTCGCTCGCTTCCTCCGCCCATGCGATTCGCCCGGGCGTCTTCGCCGAGCTGCAGCAGCGGATCGACGCGCGCGGCGGCGATCTCGTTCCGCTCCAAATCGGCGACACCTCGATCGATCCGCCCGCCGAGGCACGGTTCTCACCGGGCGAGGGCGCCGATCCCTCCCTCTATCGCTACGGAGCGACCGCAGCCGTAGCGGCGCTGCGCGAGGAGATCGCCCGCTGGCTCGGCGCGGTCCGCGGGATCGCCTCGATCGATCCCGAGCTCGAGCTGCTCGTCGGGGTCGGCGGCACGCACGCGATTTTCTGCGCCCTGCGCACGATCGTCGATCCGGGCGACGAGGTGCTGCTCGCGGCGCCCTACTGGCCGCTGACACCGGGGATCATCGCCGCCTGCGGCGCGCGGGCCGTCGAGGTGCCGCTCACCGATCGCCTCTATCGCGATCCCTCGCTCGACGCCGGCGCGCTCTTTCGCGCTGCGCTCACCGAGCGCACCCGCGCGATCTACGTCATCACCCCCAACAACCCCGACGGCAAGGTGCTGTCGCGCACACACCTCGAGCAGATCGCCGCCGTGGCCCGCGACCGCGATCTGTGGGTGCTCAGCGACGAGGTGTACGCCGACCACGCGTTCGACGCGCCGCACACGTCGATGACCAACCTCGCGGGGATGCGCGCCCGAACGATCACCGCGTACTCGCTCTCGAAGAGCCACGCCATGGCCGGCGCGCGGATCGGCTACGTCGCGGCGCCGCCCGCGGTCATCGCGGCCGCGCGCCGGGTGTCGACGCACACCGTCTTCAACGTGCCGGTGATCGCGCAGAACGCCGCGATCGCCGCGCTCCGCGCCGGACCGCGCTTCTGCGAGGACGCGCGCGCGCGTTACCGCGAGGCGCGGGACGTGGCGGCCGCCGGGCTCCGCGACCTGCCGGTCGACTTCGCGCTCGCCGAGGGCGGCACGTATCTGTTTGTCGACTTCGCCCGCACGCTCGAGGGCCGCCCGCTGCGCACCCTGCTCGAGGCGGCGATCGACCGCGGCGTGCTGCTCGCACCGGGCGAGGCCTTCGGCGCCGCGTACGCCACCTGCGCGCGCCTCTGCTACAGCGCCGTGACGCCCGATCGACTCGAGCTGGGCCTGCGCCGGCTCGGCGAGGCGATCACTTCGCTGCGCGACGCTCGTCGATGAACTTCTTCATCTTGGCCACGTCGGCGGTCTCGGCGCCGCGCGACACCGCGTCGTGCACTGCGTCGTCGGCGTCGGCGAAGCGGCCGAGCGTCGCGAGCGCCCACGCGCGACCGAGGTAGCCGCCAGGCACGTTCGGTCTCCGCTTGATGAGCTCGTCGTACCAACGAAGCGCCGCGTTCGCGTCGCCCTCGACGACGGCCAGGGTCGCGAGGCCGAGCACGCACGTCGCGTCCGCGTCGCCGCGCGGGGTCTTGAGGCCAGCTTCGTATGCCTCGCGCGCGCCCTTTCGATCGCCGAGCGAGAGGCGCACCAGCCCGAGCGCGTGGAAGGTGTTCGGCTCGTTGTCGCCGCGGCGGATCGCCTCCTCGAGCCGGGGCCGCGCCGCCTCGTGCTCGCCCCACTTCGCGCAGCGCAGCCCGCCCTCGCGCGGGCCGCGGGGGTCCTTCGGCGCGACACGCGCCGCCTCGTCGTAGGCCGCGAGCGCGTCGTCGTATCGATGCTGCAACTCGTAGCCGTGGCCGAGATCGATCCACGCGCGAGGGTCGTTGGGCGACGCGTCGCGCAGCTTCTCGAGCTCGACCACCCCTTCGGTGGTTTGACCGCGCGAGAGCAGCAACAGCGCGTGCTCTCGTGGCGTCACCGTGTGACAGGCCAAGAGCAGCGCGACGACTGCGAGTCGTTTCACGCGTCGCCGAGCAGCTCGAGCAGCGGCGGCACCGTGACGAGCAACTCCTCGGTGGCGGCGCGGGTCGCCACGATGACGAGAGCGCCATGAGGCCCGGCGCGGACCGTCGCGGGCGCCGCGGCCCGCGCCAGCAGCTCGGTCGAGAAGAGCACCTCGCCCACGTCGAGGGTCTCGAGGATTGGCCCGTCGGGCTCCTCGGTCGCGCGGATCGTCAGCTCGCCGCCGCCGACGAGGATGAGCGCGCGCACCGCCTCGCCCTGGCGCACGACCTTGGCGTCGGGCGCGAGGCGCATTGTCTTGGCGCGTGAGAGGATCGCGTCGAGCATCGGGCCATCGAGGCGGTTGCCGTGGCGCCCGCGGAGGATGCCGGCGACCACGTGGACGTCGTCGCTCGCGGGCTCGAGCTCCTGCACGACCCACGGCGCAGCCGCGCGCAGCAGCTCGATGCCGCTGATGCCGAGCGCGAGGTAGCGCGCGCCCTTCGGACCGCCGACCACGTCGAGCTCGCCCAGGGCAGGCGCGAACGCGACGAGCAAGCGGACCTGCCCCTGCCCGATCGAATCGAGGTGGGTCACGCGACCACGCGCGCGGACCTCGACCTCGCCCTGCAGCACGATGATCATCGCCGGCGCGGGCGCGGCTTCGTCCGGGAGGAGCGCGAGCTTCTCGGACTGCATCACCAGCGCCTCACGCGCGTCGTCGGGCACGTCGGCGAGGACCTCGAACTGCTCGGGATCGAGGAGGACGTTGCGCTTCGACGCGTTGCCCGCGAGCGCGGGGGCCGCAGGCGGACGGCTCGGGAATCCGCCGAGCGTCATGCTGCGCGACGCCGACGACGGCGGAGGCCGATCGGGCTCGGGCACCACGACCGGCGCGCGCGGCGCGGCGGGGATCTGCACGCTCCCCTGCGCCGCCCGCGGCGGCG
>JALHOE010000448.1 GCA_022843175.1 Deltaproteobacteria bacterium | reverse complement strand
GCCGCGATCGGCGGCGCGCCGATGGCCGTCCTCCGGTTCGCGTTCGGTCGCTCCGCGGTCGACGCGCTCCCGCTCACGCTGGCGGCGCCGATCCTCACCACGCTCGCCGTCGCGCACGTAATGACCGCGATCGTGACGCTCGGCACCACGCTCATCGCCGCGTCGGGTCGGGGCCGCCTCGCGGCTTCGATGTCGTTCGTCGCCGCGTCGCTCGCCCTGATCGGGATCACGGTCGCGGCCTCCGCGGCGCCCTCGCAGGCTGCGCTCGGGCTGTGGGTCGCGCGCGGGCTGGCGGCGGGGCTCGCGCTCTCGGTGGTCGCGGTGGCCCTCGTGGTCGATCGCGCGGTCGGTCGATACGTGCGGCTCGTCCCCCTCGCGCGGGTGATCGCCGGCGTCGGCGTCGCGCTGCTCGCGGGAGCCAGGGTCCCCGTCCCGAGCGCGCGCCTCCTCGCGCCGCTCGCCGCGCTGGTGCCGCTCGCGGTCTACCTCGTGGTGGTCAGCCTCCTCGGCGAGTCGCTCCGTACGCTGATCCGCGCACGCGGGCGTGAACCAGAGCCGCCCCTGGCCCGTTAGCCGGTTCACGGAGGCGGCCGCGGACCGACAAAAAGCGCCCTGCGCGGTGAGCCCAGCCATGGCATGTTGAGTGCCTACGCCGTCCGGAGAGCCATGAAGACCTTCGCGCGCCTCGGTTCGTTGTCGCTGATAGCGGTGACCCTCGCCGCCTGCATGGGGCGCACGGCGTCCTTCGAGGATGAGCAGGGGGGGGCCGGCGCCGGAGAGACCTCGGTCGACACCGGCGGCACCTCGGGCGCCGACACCAGCGCGCTCGACGACACGAGCTTCCCCGACGACGCACCGTGGATCGACGCGCCCGATCCCGAGGACGGCTGGTTCGTCGACGGAGGCCCCGACCCGGACGACGCGCCGTGGTGGGACACGGGCAGCCCGTCGTTCGACACCGGCACCCCGTTCAAGGACACCGGCACCCCGATCAAGGACACCGGCATCATCAGCTCCGACACCGGCCTCAAGGACACCGGCACCCCGATCAAGGACACCGGCGTCGACGCCGGCTCGCTCTACTCGACGTGCGCGAAGATCTCCGTCGCCACCTGCAATTCTTCCTTTGAAGCTTGCTGCAAAGCTCGCGGATTCACTTGGGATTACATCGGCTGTGAGGACGTCTCCCGCAACTGGTGCGACGACGCGGTCGACGGCGTGTTCGCGGGACGCACCACGTACAACGGCGCGTACGCCGACGCGTGCGCCGCGGGCTGGAAGGCAATGACGAGCGCGTGCTCGCCGCACCTCTTCGACTGGGTGAAGAACCAGGTCCCGTGCAGCCAGCTGTTCAACGGCGTCGTGCCGCCCGGCGGCGCGTGCACCCGCTCGACCGAGTGCCGCGCCGGTCTCAACGAGATGGCCTGGTGCGACGAGTCGGCCAAACGCTGCCGCGCGCTGTCGGTCATCCCCCTCGGCGGCAACTGCAACTACTTCGGCGCGTCGATCAAGTGGTGCGACAAGGGGCTCACCTGCAACACGACGACCGGTAAGTGCGTCACCTCGACGCCGGTCGGCGGCTCGTGCTTCGGCGCGGACGACACCGCGTGCGGCATCGGCTACTCGTGCAAGTCCGGCAAGTGCGCCGTCGGCTCGCCCCCCGGCGCGTCGTGCATGCGCGATCTCGAGTGCGCCTCGTGGGAGTGCGACTTCGGTAAGTGCACCGATATCAGCGTCCCCCTCGCCAGCAAGGCCCTCTGCGGCGGCATCTGACGACGGGGCCGTGCGCGTGAGCGCGCGGTTGCTCCCGGGATCTACAACTCGGGCAACCGCGGGCTGACGCCCGCGGCCCCTTCGGCTTTGTCGATGCGCACCTCGCGCAGCCACACCTCGAGGTCGACCAGGGCGCGCGCGGCCAGTTGCTCGTACTTCTCGGTCTTCGGCAGCTTCTTGCCGGCGTGGGGGATCGGCGGGATGTGCGCCCAGGTGATGTTCGACGGCTGGAAGCCGTGCTTGTCGCCCGGATCGCGCGCGAGGTGGGTGAGCAGGCCGCCGAACGCCGTGGTGCTCGGCGGCGGAACGATCGCCGCGCCCGCGAGCCGCTGCGCGAGCATCACCGCGCAGAGGAACCCGCCCGCCGCGCTCTCCACGTACCCCTCGACCCCGGTGACCTGACCGGCGAGGAACACGCCCGGGAGCGCCCGCAGCTGCATCGTCTCGTCGAGGACGCGCGGGGCGTGGACGAACGTGTTGCGGTGGATCGACCCGAAGCGCATGAACTCCGCTTTCTCGAGGCCGGGGATCATGCGGAACACCGTGTTCTGCGCGCCCCAGGTCATGCGCGACTGGAAGCCGACGAGGTTGTAGGCCGTCGCTGCGGCGTCCTCCTGGCGCAGCTGAATCACCGCCCACGGCCAGCGGCCGGTCTTCGGATCGGTCAGGCCGACCGGCTTCATCGGACCGAACCGCAGGGTGTCGCGCCCGCGCGAGGCCATCACCTCGATCGGCAGGCAGCCCTCGAAGTAGCGCGTGTCCTCGAAGCCCTTGGGCTCGACCTTCTCGGCGGCGAGGATCGCGTCGATGAACGCGTCGTACGCGGCGCGCTCCATCGGCGCGTTGAGGTAGGCGTCGTCGCCGCCCTTGTCCCAGCGGGACGCGCGGAAGATCTTCGACTCGTCGATCGACTCGGCGGCCACGATCGGCGCGATCGCGTCGTAGTAGGCGAGCCGATCGCCGACGACCCGCTCGAGGTCCTTGGCCAGCGCGTCTCCGGTGAGCGGCCCGGTGGCGAGGATCGTCGGACGGTCGCTCGGGATCGCGGTCACCTCGCCGGCGACGACGGTGATGCGTGGGTGGCCGTGGATCGCCTGCTCGACCGACGCGGCGAACACCTCGCGGTCGACCGCCAGCGCGCCCCCGGCCGGCACCTTCGCGCGGTCGGCGCAGGCGACGATGAGCGAGCCCGCGCGGCGGAGCTCCTCCTTGAGGAGGCCGACGGCGTTGCTCAGCGCCGCGCCCCGCAGCGAGTTCGAGCACACGAGCTCGGCGAGTCGGTCGGTGTGCTGCGCAGGGGTGCGCTTGAGCGGCTTCTGCTCGCGGAGCTCGACCTCGTGTCCGCGGATCGCGAGCTGCCACGCCGCCTCGCAACCCGCGAGGCCCCCACCGATGACGACGACCTTCGACATTGTCTGCCTCGGCGTGTCGCACGGCCCGCCGCGATCCGCAAACACGCAGGGCCGGGTCCTCGCCCGCAGATCCGGGAAGTTGGCCCCGTGACGGCGCCTGACGGAAACCGGGGGTGGAACGAATGGACCTCCGTCGAGCACTGCCGTTCGCAGTCGGCCCGCTCGTGGCCGGGATGGTCTTCTTTGCGACCGGGAGATCCGAGCGCCCACGCGCCAGCGCGCAGCTCACGCTCCTCGGCGCGCCCGCGCCCGCCGATCCGCCGCGTCTTCGCGCCGCGCTCCGCGCG
>JALHOE010000447.1 GCA_022843175.1 Deltaproteobacteria bacterium | reverse complement strand
GGTTGCCGGGTCCCGGCGCGCAGCCAGGGCGGCGCCGCGCTCGCGCTCCTCGGCCTCGCCCTCACACGCTGGCGGCGCGGTCGACGATAAGACGCGCGTCGCTCGCGCGCCGCAGCACGTGGGCGGGCACCCCGGCCTCGTCGGTCGGCTCGTGGAGCAGCTTCTCGATCGCCGGACGCTTGCTCGCCCCGGTGGCGATCGCGATCACCTGCCGTGCGCGCGTCACCGCGACCGGCGTCATGGTGAGCCGCGATACGGCCGGGTTCATCGGAGGCTCGATCGACGCCTCGACCAGCGCCGCAGACCGGAGGTGCGGCGAGCCGGGAAACAGCGACAGGATGTGCGCGTCGGCGCCGATGCCGACGAACATGAGGTCGAGCTCTCCGCCGCAGAGGTCGAGCAGCTGCTTCTCGTAGTCGCGGGCGGCCGCGGCGAGGTCGGAACGCTCGCCCTCCATGCGAAACACGCGCGCCGGCACGTGCTGCAAGAGGGACTCGTGCGCCGCGCGGTAGTTCGAGAGCGCGTGGTCGGGCGCGACGGCCCGCTCGTCGCCGAACACCACGTCGACCAGGTCCCACTGCACCCGATCGCGGAACGACGTGGCGAGCGCGGCGTGGATCGGCAGCGGTGAGCTGCCGCCGGTGAGCGCCACGACGAACCTCCCGCGGGTGGCGATCGCCGCGAGCGCGGCGTCGACGAACCCGCGCGCCGCTGCGGCCGCGAACGCGTCGACGTTCTCCTCGATGTCGACCCTCATGTGAGCTCCGGCACCAGGGCCGCCGCAGCTGCGAGCGAGGCCTCGTAGAGCGGGTCGCGGAGCGGACGCTGGAGGACGCGGTCGAGGAGGGCGCCGTCGTCGAGGAGCGTGGTGCGCACGCACTGGTTGGGGAAGGGGACCCCCGGGCGCTCGCCCTCCCAGCAGAGCACGCTCGGATCGTCGCCGCGGTGCACGCGATAGGTGCCTTGTCCGGCGCGCAGCGTCACGTCGACGAGCGAGCCGTCGACGAGGCCCGCCTGCTCGACCGGCTCGTACCGAACGGCGAGCTTGCAGCCGAGCCGCGCGGTGAGCCAACCCGCGAACAACACGGCTTGGTTGCTCGCGCGCTCGGGAGCGCGGGCGCGCTGCTGGAACCGAATCGTCAACGACCCGGGTGCCGCGAGATCGGCGGCGGCCTCGGGGACGTCGAAGAACCGCGCCATCAGCTCCTGCCACGAGCGCAGGCGGTGCCAGCAGAAGTCCGCGATCGCGACGTGGCCGGCGCTCGCCGCCAGGGCGTGGAGCACCGGCAGATCGCGGAGATCCATCGCGTTGGCGTCGACGATCGCCACCGAGGCGCGCGCGATCTTCGCGACCCGATCGAGGAGCGTCTCGCGATCCGGCAGATCGCCGACCCACCACACGAGCGCGGGGAGATCCGGCGCGAGCAGGCGCGCGACGGCGTCGGCGACGAAGGTGCGCGCGTCGGGGTGCGCGTGGATGCGGATCAGCTCGGCGCACGGCTGTCCCGCGGGGCTCGCGTGGAGCGAGACCTCGGCTTCGATGCCGACCCCGGAGCCCTCGAACGCGACGAGGACCGAGCGCGCGCCGTGCCTCGGCGAGGCGTGGGCGAGCGCCCGGGCGGCGATTGGCACGTGGTCCTCGGTCTCGCACATCGCGACGAGGGTCATGGTGCGCGTGGGCGTGCTCCGCCCCTGCGCCTCCCAGAGCTTGCGCAGCTCGCCCTCGACGCGGTCCAGCGAGATCACAACCGCCTCCAGTTGCGGCCGTCGGCGTGCAGCAGCTCGTCGGCGCCGGCGGGGCCCCAGCTGCCCGCCGGGTATTGCTCGGGAGCGCCGAGCTCGGGCCACCTGCGGAGGAGCGGCGTGCACCACTCCCACGCGGCGCGCACCTCGTCGCTGCGCGCGAACAGCGTGGCGTCGCCGAGCATCGACTCGAGGATCAGCCGCTCGTACGCCTCTGGTCCGGCGTCGCCGAACGAGGTGCCGTAGCGGAAGTCCATGGTGACCGGGCGGAGCGTGGTCACCGGGCCGGGCACCTTCGACATGAACTTGAGCGCGATGCCCTCGTCCGGCTGGATGCGGATCGAGAGCACCCCCGGCTCGACGACGCCCGCACCGACGAACAGCGCGTGCGGCACCTGCTTGAAGTGGAGCGACACCTCGGTGACGCGCTTGTTGAGGCGCTTGCCGGCGCGCACGTAGAACGGCACGCCGCCCCACCGCCAGTTGTCGACGTGCGCCTTGATCGCGACGTAGGTCTCGGTGCGGGAGGTCGGGCTCACGCTCGACTCCTCGCGGTAGCCCGGCACCGGCTGGCCGGCGTGGGTGCCGGCGCTGTATTGACCGCGCACGGTGAGCTTCTCGATGTCGCGCAGCGGCCGGAGCGCGCGGACCACCTTCGTCTTCTCGTCGCGCACGGAGTCGGCGTCGAACGCGACGGGCGGCTCCATCGCGACGAGCGACAGCACCTGGAGCAGGTGGTTCTGCACGACGTCGCGGAGCGCGCCCGCTTCTTCGTAGAAGCTGCCGCGACCCTCGACGCCGATGTCCTCGGCGACGGTGATCTGCACCTGATCGATGTGCTCGCGCGACCACAGCGGCTCGAAGATCGAGTTGGCGAAGCGGAAGACGAGGAGGTTCTGTACCGTCTCCTTGCCGAGGTAGTGGTCGATGCGGAACACCTGCCGCTCGTCGAAGGCGGAGAGGATGGTGCGATCGAGCGCCTCGCCGGTCTCGAGATCGGTGCCGAAGGGCTTCTCGATCACGAGGCGGGTGAACGGCTTGCCGGGCTTCACCTCGGCGATGAGGCCGGACTCGCGCAGCTGGGTGACGATCGGCGCGAACTCCGAGGGCGGCACCGACAGATAGAACAGCCGGTTGCCGCGGGTGCCGCGCTCGCGATCGATGCGGTCGAGGAGCGCCTTGAGCTTCTCGTAGCCGGCCGCGTCGTCGTAGTTGCCCTGGCAGTAGAAGAGGCCCGAGGCAAAGTCGTTCCACACGGCTTCGTCGAGCGGCTTGCGGCGCGAGAACTTGGCGACGCTCTCCTTTTGCTCGCCGCGGAACTCATCATCGGACTTCGGGCGGCGCGCGAACCCGACCACGCTCGCGCCCGGCGGCATCAGCCGCGACACCGCGAGGTTGTAGAGCGCGGGGATGAGCTTGCGCTTGGTGAGGTCGCCGGACGCGCCGAAGATCACCACCGAGCACGGGGCGGGGATGCGCTCGGTCGCGAGGCCCTCGCGGAGCGGGTTGGTCATGGCCCCGAACGTATCAGCGCTTGTCGGCGTTCGGATCGCGCTTGGTGTCGATGTCCTCCATGCGGCGCGTGGGCGCGCCGTGGGGATCGGACGGGGGCTCGGGCTCGGTGACGGGGGCCTCTTGGAGGACCTTCGTCGCCGGAACGTTGGGAGAAGAGGGCTTCTTTTTGGCGTACTGCCAGATCAGCGGCACGTTCTCGAGCTTCTGGCCCTGCGG
>JALHOE010000446.1 GCA_022843175.1 Deltaproteobacteria bacterium | reverse complement strand
CGCCGTAGCCGCCGCCACCGCCGCCGGTGCGCTCGAAGCCGCCGCCGCCGCCTGCCGGGCGCTCACCCTTCGGGTGGGCGATGTTGATGTGCAGGGGGCGGCCTCGGAGATCGGCCCCCTTGAGCCCCTCGATCGCTGCGTTGGCGTTCTCGGCGCTCGCGAGTGTGACGAACCCGAAGCCGCGCTTGCGACCGTCGGGATCGGTCGGCAGGTGGATGCGCACCACGGGGCCGGCGCCGGCCCCCGTGATCAGAGCCTCGAGCTCTTCCTGGTTCGCGTCGTAGGGGAGGTTGCCGACGTAGAGCGTGGAATCGGGGCTCGGCGGCGCAGGGCGCTCGCGGAAGCCGCCCGGACCCCCCGGCCCCGGCGGGCCACCCGGCCCGGCCTCGCGCTTGGGGGGCTCTGCCTGGAACGGGCGCACGCTGATGGAGTTGCCTGCTTGGATCGAGCCGTTGAGCGAATCTCTCGCGGCCGTGGCCTCGCTCTGCGTGGCCATGGTGACAAACCCGAAGCCGCGCGGCCTGCCGGTCGCCCGGTCCTTGGGGAGGCTGACGTTGAGCACGGTGCCGCCCGTCGCCTCGAACAGCTGGCGGAGCACGTCTTCCGTGATGGTGTCCGGAAGCCCCGCCACAAACAACTTACGTGAATCCTCGCCCGACATGAGACTTCGCTCCGATGAATCGATGATGCTGAGAGATGTGAAGAAGCAGTTTAGGTGGACACGAGCGCCACTGCGCGACGCGCGCGCGGAAGCCGCCCGAATTAGCGAGGTTATCGGCTCGGTCTTCCCTGTCAACGCGACCGATGAGTCGTCGCGGTGCCAAAAAAAGGCCCCGCCGGAACACACGGCGCGAGTACCTTGAAGCCGTGATCCGCGGCGTGGCGTGGCTATCGGTGACGTTCGTCCTCGGGACGGCGCCCTATCAGTGCAAATCGAACGACCCCGAGCGCGCGCGCGAGGACTCGACGGGCGAGGCGCTATGGCAGCTGTGCGGTCGCTTCGCCGCCGCGGGCGACGACGCAGCGGCGCGAAAAACGCTCGACTATTTGATCGAGCGATACCCGGCGAGCCGGGAGGCCAAGCGCGCGAAGGACGAGCGGGACGCGGCGCATCCATGCGCGGACGTCGCCGCGAAGAAGCCCGCTGCGAAGGCGTCGGCGTCGAAGTAGTCGCGTGCGCGCGCCTCGACTGTTTCTCCTGACCGACCTCGAGCTCGCGAGCGTGGACGAGATCGTTCGCCGCGCCTCCGCGCTGCTCGCTGCGAGCGCCGCGCCCGGCGACGTGATGTTCGGCGTGCGCGATCACGACGCGCCGGCGGCGGTGCGGCTCGCGCTCGCTCGTGCGCTGATCGCTGCGTCGCGTCAGGCGGGGGCCCGCGTCGTGGTGCACGATCGCGTCGACCTCGCGCTCGCCGCCGACGCCGATGGCGTGCACCTCGCGGAGCGCTCGATCGCGATCACCGACGCGCGCACGTTGCTCGGCACGCGCTACGTCGCGCGTTCGTGTCACGACGAGGCGGGCATCGCTGCCGCACGCGACGCCGACGCGATCACGCTCGGTCCGCTGTTCCCGTCTCCGGGGAAGGGAACGCCGCTCGGGGCCGCACGCTTCGCCGAGCTCGCGGCCACGACGCACGTCCCGTCGATCGCGCTCGGTGGCATCGACTCGACCAACGCCCGCGAGGCCCTCGCCATCGCCCACGGCATCGCGGTCATCCGAGCGTGGCTCGTGGGCGACCCTGCGGCCCTCGCGCGCGCGGTCTAGAGCCAATGCCGTTCGGATAAGAGGACCGGTCGCCCGGGAGAAGAGCCTCACGCCAAGGCCGCCCGAGCCTTAACTGGGGCGCAGCCCATGGGTGCGCCTCGACGGGTCCGCTACAGTTTGCGGCAACGACGTCTCGGCGAGCATCGGCAGACGGCTTCGCTCGCGGGCGTTCTTGGTCTCCCTGGCGCCCGGTTTGTCGCCGCGCGGCGTTAACCGAACGGCATTGGGTCGGAGGCGGGTTCAGTCGGCGACGCCGACGAGGCGCCAGGCGGCTCCGTCGGTGGCGCGGGCGAAGAGGGCGCGTGCGCCGTCGTCGGCGACGACCCAGCGGTAGACGAGGTCGAAGGGCTCGCTCCACCAACCCGACGCCACGCGCTCCGGCGCGGAGACCTCGCGGACGGTGCGGCGGCGCGCGGACATGTTGGAATGCGAATGGGGGGAATCACCGATGCCGATGGCGCGGATGGGCCACGGGTCGCCGGGGATGGGCGCGCGCGAGAGGATGATGGCGCCGATCGATGGAGAGGGCGTGCGCAGGCGCTCGCGAAGGACCGGTGCGGGCGGTAGCGAGCTCGCGCGCTCGGCGACGAGATGGGGATTGGAGGGACCGAGGGTGCGGAACGTGCCGCGCCCGTCGGGGCGAGGGTCCTCGTTGCGGACCGGCGTGACCACGCGCTCGCTGCCGAAGCGACCGCGGAGCCGAGCGAGCGTGACGTCGAGCGGGAGGACCGTCGCGTCGCGGCGGGCGAACGGAAGGCGCTCGCCGGTGTGATCGATGGCGACCAGCGACGTGACCGTGAGGCGAATGCGACGGACCGGATCGAACGTGTCGCTTCGCTCGGCGCGGGTGCCTTCTCGTTGGAGAAGCGTGCCCTCGAGCGTGGCGCGCGCGAGCTCGAACAGCGCCTGCGGGTCGATCTCGACGCGGGCCGGACGAATGACGATGCGCGTGGGGCCGCTCCGCGCGTCGAGCAGGAGCTCGACCTCGGCGGCGCCACGACCTTGCGCCGCGAGGGGAGGTAGCAAGCGCAGACAGGCCGCGCGCAACGCAAAGACGATGGGCTCGAGGGTGACCGCGCCGTCGCTCGAGGCCTCGGCGCGCGACGATTCGCAGAGGTCGACCTCGGTCGTGGGCTCTTCGGATGGAACGTAGGTGGCGACGGCGGGCGCAGAATCGCCGCGGGCGAGCGTGACGAGGAAACGCCCCTCTTCGCCGAGACGGGCTTGCACGCCCTCGAGCGGGAGGGCCGCGACGAGCGCCATTGTGTCGAGGCCGAGCGCGCGCAAGGCGTCGATCGTTTCGGGAGAGGTGGCGGGGAGGAGCGAGGACGGCAGCGGGGCGAGGAACGCTGCGTCGTCACCGCGCGGGACGACCTTGCGACGGGGTGGGGCCGGCGTGTCGCCCTCGTGCACGCGCGGCTCGATGGAGTGCGCCGCGCAGATCGCCGCGAAGGCGCCGTCGGCGACGCCGATCGTGGCGGGGCCGAGGTCGAGGTCGCGAACGAGCTCGGCGAGGCGGTCGACGTCGGCGGGGGAGGCGACGTCGAGCAGGAAGTCGTCGTGGGGGGCGGTCGCGGGGCGCAGACCGAAGGCGCCGGCGGCGCGTGACGTGCGACCGAGGCGCGGAGAGATGGTGACGAGCGCGTCGACGATGCGCGCTTCGGTCGCCGCGATGCGGGCCTCGTCGAGCGTGGCGAGCGCGAGCGAGGGCACGCGGGCGCGCGCTTCGGCGACCGTCATCCCGATGCGGACGCCGTCG
>JALHOE010000445.1 GCA_022843175.1 Deltaproteobacteria bacterium | reverse complement strand
TCGAACCGCGGCGCGCAGGCGGGCCCGTCGGCGGTGTGCGTGGCCGCACACGTCGCGACCGGCGGCTTCGCCAACGCTGGCGTCGGGGGGGACGGCGCCTCCTCCGCGGGCCCGCGGCATCCGATCAATAGCGCCAAGATCTGCACGGCGCGCCGCATCCGAACCCCCCGGTCTCGGCGAAGGATAACAGACGAATCTCCCCGTTTGCGCCCCGGCCCTCGGGTGGCTACCTAGCTCCGACACATGCTCCAGTGGGTCATCAAGAAGTTCGTCGGCACCAAGCACGAGCGAGACGTCAAGAAGCTGCGGCCCCTGGTCGCCGCCATCGCGGACCGCGAAGAGGCGCTGAAGAAGCTGTCCGACGCGCAGCTCCAGGCCAAGACCCCGGAGTTCAAGGAGAAGCTCGACAACGGCGCCAGCCTCGACGACATCCTCGTCGACGCGTTCGCCGTCTGCCGCGAGGCGTCGCGCCGCGTGCTCCGCATGCGCCACTACGACGTGCAGATGATCGGAGGCATGGTCCTCCACAACGGCAAGATCGCCGAAATGCGCACCGGCGAGGGCAAGACGCTCGTCGCGACCCTCCCCTGCTACCTCAACTCGCTGTCGGGCAAGGGCGTCCACGTCGTCACCGTCAACGACTACCTCGCCAAGCGCGACTGCGAGTGGATGGGCCGCCTCTACAACTGGCTCGGTCAGACCACCGGCGTGGTCGTCAACCAGCAGGGCGAGGAAGAAAAGCGCCTCGCCTACAAGGCGGACATCACCTACGGCCAGAACAACGAGTTCGGCTTCGACTACCTCCGCGACAACATGAAGTTCAGCGCGCTCGAGTACGTGCAGCGCGAGCTCAACTTCGCCATCGTCGACGAGGTCGACTCCATCCTCGTCGACGAGGCCCGCACCCCGCTGATCATCTCCGGGCAAGGCGAGGCCGCCTCCGCCAAGTACCGCACCGTCAACGAGATCATCCCCAAGCTCCGCAAGGACGAGCACTACGTCGTCGACGAGAAGGGCCACTCGGTCTCGCTCACCGACGAGGGCGTCGACACCGCGCAGGAGCTGCTCGAGATCGACAACCTCTTCGAGCCCAAGCACCTCGAGTCGCTGCACATCCTCAACCAGTGCCTGCGCGCGCACTCGCTCTATCGGCGAGACGTCAACTACATGGTGTCGCAGGACGGCAAGATCCTGATCATCGACGAGTTCACCGGCCGCGTGCTGCCCGGCCGCCGTTGGAGCGACGGGCTGCACCAGGCGGTCGAGGCCAAGGAGCACGTGCGGATCCAAGAGGAGAACCGCACGATGGCGACCATCTCCTTCCAGAACCTGTTCCGCCTCTACAAGAAGCTCGGCGGAATGACCGGCACGGCGATGACCGAGGCCGAGGAGTTCCACAAGACCTACAACCTCGAGGTCATCCCGATCCCGACGAACAAGCCGATCATCCGTCACGACTATCAAGACGTCGTTTACAAGACGGAGAAAGAGAAGTTCGCCGCGGTCATGCAGGAGATCGAGGAGTACCACGGGAAGGGAAACCCCATCCTCGTCGGCACCGTCTCCGTCGAGAAGTCCGCGGCCATCGCGCGCATGCTCGAGAAGAAGGGCATCAAGCACGAGGTGCTCAACGCGAAGCACCACGAAAAAGAGGCGTACATCGTCGCGCAGGCGGGTCGCCGCAGCGCGATCACCGTCTCCACCAACATGGCCGGTCGCGGCACCGACATCATCCTCGGCGGCAACCCCGAGATGATGGCGAAGCTCGAGTACATGGAGTCGAACCGTCAGGACGAGATCGACAGCGACGGGTTCAAGGAGCGCGTCAAAGAGATCGAGAAGGAGTGCGAGGCCGAGAAGCAAGAGGTCATCGGCGTCGGCGGCCTCCACATCGTCGGCACCGAGCGCCACGAGTCGCGCCGCATCGACAATCAGCTCCGCGGCCGCGCCGGTCGCCAGGGCGACCCCGGCAGCTCGCGCTTCTATCTCTCGCTCGAGGACGAGCTGATGCGCATCTTCGCGGGCGACCGCGTCAAGACGCTCATGGAGAAGATGGGCATGCCCGACGGCGAGCCGATCGAGCACCCGTGGGTCACCAAGTCGGTCGAGAACGCGCAGCAAAAGGTCGAGGCCCGCAACTTCGACATCCGTAAGCACATGCTCGAGTACGACGACGTCATGAACCAGCAGCGCAAGACGGTGTACTCGCTCCGTCGCGCCCTGCTCGACGGCGTCTACGAGCCGGAGACGCTCGCCGACGACGGCAAGCCCTCGGGCAAGAAGCGCGTCATCAAGACGTCCGCCAAAATCCGCGACGACATCAAGGACGACGTCAAGCAGATGCTCCTGCACTTCGGCAAGACCGAGGGCGAGGGCAAGGAGCTCGCGGACATCAAGGAGATCAACGACTACGACGCGTTGATCGGCGACCTCTACCAATACTTCGGCGTCCGCCTCGACAAGAAGGAGCTCGAGAAGCTCTCGGTCGCGGAGCTCCACGAAGACCTGCTCGAGCGCGTCTCCACCTCGCTCACCCAGCAGCGCGAGCGCGCGCTCGACCTCATCGAGGCGATCGTCGGCGCCATCCTCCTCGACACCTGCCCCGACAACATTCCCCCCGAGGACTGGGACTGGAAAGAGATCAAGAAGGGCTTCAACGAGACCTTCGGGGTCCAGCTCGAGGACGAGGAGCTCGAGCACTTCCACGACGTCGAGCGCCTCGCGGCCCACCTCTACGAGAAGGCCCGCGACCGCTTCGTCGAGAAGGAGAAGGAGATCGGCACCGCGCTCTACCTCCGCATCGTCCGCACCGTGTACCTCGAGGAGATCGACCGCGCATGGGTCGACCACCTCACCAACATGGAGCACCTCCGCGACGGCATCGGTCTGCGTGGCTACGGCCAGCGCGATCCGAAGCAGGAATACAAGATGGAGGGCTACGAGATCTTCGTGAACATGATGGCGGCCGTCAGCGGCAGCGTCGCGTCCAAGGCGTTCCGCGCCGAGGTTCGTCGCGAGCAGGCGCAGCAGACGGCAGAGCGACTCGAGCTCGAGCGCCTCGCCGAGCTGCAGCGTCAGCTGCAGGGCATGATCACGCGCCACGAGGCGCCGGACGGCACCGAGGAGGAGGGCATCCCCGAGACCCCGGAGCAGATCCAGGCCGCGCTCGCCAAGGCGCAGCGCCTCCAGCAGGAGCGGGCGCGCGCCCGCGCGGCCGAGTCAGCCCCCCCGCCGCCGCCGCAAACGCCGGCCGTGTCGAAGGACGAGCCCTGCCCCTGCGGCTCGGGCGATCCATTCCGGCAGTGCCACGGCGCCTTCCTCGACGACAACGCCTAGGAGCCTGTGTGAGTGACACAGGCTCACAGCGTCGGCTTCGCCTCCGCTAGGAGCCTGGGTGAGTAACGCAGGCTCACAGTCAGAAGCCGTCGTCGATCTTCTTCCAGCCCTTGCTGGTCGCGGTCGGTTTCGGCGCGGCCTTGAGCACGGGGCCGGCGATGGGCGTCGCCGTGGTCGTCGGCGCGTGC
>JALHOE010000444.1 GCA_022843175.1 Deltaproteobacteria bacterium | reverse complement strand
GCCCACCTCGACCCGCGCAGCGAGCGACAGCCCGGCCTCGCCGCGCGCGCACACGAACGGATTCGTCACCGCGCTCGGACCGACGTGCTCGATTTGCATGGCGAAGACGACGCCGAACTCCAGGCCCTTGGACGCGTGGATCGTCATGATGCGCACGGCTTCGCGCTCGCTGTCGAAGAGCGCGCCGCGGGCCTCGTCGAGGTCGCCGTCGCGACCGCGGGTGAGCCAATCGGCGAAGGTGGAGAGACCGGTGTCGAAGCGCTCGGCGTGCTCGAGGAGGCGGCGCAGGTCGCGGACGCGCGCCTCGCCCGAGGGCAGCAGCGACAGCGTTTGCTCGTAGCCGAGCGCGTCGAGTGCGCGGCGGAGCGCCGCGGACGCGCCGAGGCGCGCGCCATGGCGATGGTGCTCGTCGAGGACGCGCTGGAGCGCGAGCACGCGCGCGCGCTCCACTGCCTCGGGGACGCGCTCGACGAGCGTTGCCTCGTCTGCCGGGAGCGCGAGGCCCGACGCGGTGACCAGCGAGAGCAGTGTGCGATCGCGGAGCGAAACGAGCGGCCCGCGCAGGACCGCGAGCAGCGCGTGGCGATCGCGCGGGTCGAGGAGAAGCGCTGCGAGCGCCGCGACATCGCCCGCCTCGGCCGTAGCGAAGAGGCCGCGGCCGGCGGACACCGCGTAATCGACCCCGTGGAGCGAGAGCGCGAACTCGATCGCCGGGAGCGGCGCGTAGGTGCGGATGAGGACCGCGATGTCGCGGCGCCGCGTGCCGCTGGCCACGAGCTCGCGGATCTCCCCGGCGACGGCGAGCGCGGCGAGCAAATCGGCGGAGAGGTCGTCGTCGCCCTCGATGGTGGGGACGATGACGCGTGGCCCGCCCGTGGAGGTGCGGACGGCGCGCAGCCCCTCGAGCTCGGGCTGGAAGACGACCTGCTCGATCGGCGAGAGCGACTCGTGCCCCCGCATGTCGTGCTCGGACAGCGCGTTGACGAAGTCGAGGATCTCGCCGACGGATCGGCGGTTCTCGGCGAGGGCCACGATCCTCCCGCGACCGCCCTCGACCCCCTCGGCGCTGCCGCCGAGGAGCGCGCGAGCGTCTTCGCCCGCGAGGTCGAGCGCGATCTGCTGAAAGACCGCGACGTCGGCGCCGCGAAACGCGTAGATCGATTGCTTGCGGTCCCCCACCAGGAACAGCCCGGTGGGCGAGAGCGTGCGCGCGGCCGGGAGCAGCCCCGACCGCCGAAGCGCGATGTGCTCGGGGGCCTGTCGCACGAGATAGACGAGATCGCGCTGGAGGGTGTTGGTGTCCTGGAACTCGTCGACCAGGAGCGCGCGAACGTCCCGCGCGACCTGGAGCTGCACCTCGGGGTGGTCGCGGAGGAGATCGCGCGCACGGCGGAGGATGTCTCCGAAGTCGAGCGCCCGGGCGCGGCGCTTGGCCGCGGTGACCGCGATCGCGACGTCGACGAGGAGCGCGCGGGCGCCCACCGCGAGATCGCGCGCCGCGCGGGTGCGCTCGGGCGCGGTGAGCACCGCGACGGCTTGCTCGGAGATCGTGCCGCGGCGCTGAAAATGCGGGGCGACGATGTCTTTGGCCTCGCCTCGGCCGAGCGCGGTGTGGAGCGCCTTCACCGCGACACCGAACGCCTCGGCGTGCGCGGCGAGCGGCTCGCGCTCGAAGGCGACGGCCGCGCGGCGCACCTCGGCGAGCTCGGCGCGCAGGTCCTTTGGCGAGAGCTCGGCGGCTCGGCCGAACGCGGCGAGGAGCTCGCGGCGGTCGTCCTCGGCGCAGCGCGCGGCCTCGTCGCTGTCGACCACGAAGAGCTGCGCCGGGTCGGTGCCCTCTTCGGCGGCGCGCATCAGCGCGCCGCGAATGCTCTGCGCGAGGAGATCGAAGCCCGAGTAGAGGAGCGCCCGCGCGATGGGCGCACGCTCGGACTCGAGCCAGTCGGTGACGACGTCGCGGGTGACGCGCGCGATGAGCTCGTCGGCGTCGTCCGGGTCGAGCAGGGCAAAGCCGGGCTGGACGCCGGCCTCGACCGGGTATGCGCGAACGAGCTCGCCCGCCCAGGCATGGAAGGTGGTGATCGCGGCCCGCGGCAGCGACTCGAGGGCGCGCCGAAAGACCGCCCTTGCCGGCGGCGCGCTGCCCCGACGGGCGCACGTGGCGGCGAGCTCCGCGGCCCACACGGCGGCGTCGGTGGAGGACGCCGCGAGCGACTCGAGCGACGTCTCGCTCAGCGCGCGGAGCCGGTGCTCGATGCGCGCGCGCATTTCGGAGGCGGCCTCGCGTGTGAACGTGGTCGCCACGATGTGCTCGGGCGACAGCGCGGGCCCCACGTCGGTGAGGCCCGCGACGAGGTGCAGGTAGAGACCCGCGAGGCGATGGGTCTTTCCCGTGCCGGCGCCCGCCGCCACGATCAGGTTGGTGGGAAGCTCGTAGAGGAGTCGGTCGCTCATTCGCGGGACTCCTCGAGCACCACGGGCGGCACGCGACACGCGGTGCGCTGGGCGCAGCGCTCGCAGCGAACGTTGCGGCGCGCAGGCACGGCGCCGCCACGCATGGCCGCCACCTCGTGCACGAGGGCCTCGGCGATCTCGCCCGGCCCCTGCCCGCCGCCCGCGTCCCCGGCAAAGAGGGCCCAGGCCGAGCCCTCGCCCTTCTTGTTGGAGAAGCCGACGAATCGGTCTCCGACCTCGCGCTCCTTGTAGCCGATGAAGCGCGCGAGGACGCGCTGCGGCTCGGGCGCGAGGTTCTGCTTCACGACCCGCGCGTAGAGCGCGATTTGCCCGGAGCCGGGCGCACGGCGCTCGAAGAAGGCGGCGGTGGTGCTGCCGACCGGACGACGCGATTTGTAGTCGACGACGGTGGCGCCGTGCGGCGCGCGATCGATCCGGTCGATCTGGCCGCGCACATGGACGCCGCCGAGGTCGAGCGCGGGCCACGGCTCGCCGTCGCCGAAGGCGCGCTCTCCGTCGAGGAACGAGGCGCCCTCGAGCGACTGCCGTTCGAGGTCGGCTGCGAGGGTGGCGACGAGATCGCCGTACAAGCGTTCGAGCCGGACTCGCTGGAGGGCGGACGTGGTGGGCTCCTCGTCGAGAACGCGGCGCACGACGGCGGCGTAGTCGTGGTCTCCCTCGGCGAGCGAGCGATGCGCGGCGAGGAGCGCGCGGTGGGCGAGCTGGCCGAGCTCGCGGACGCTGCCGTCGTCGTCGACCCGGTCCTTCGGGTCGGCGCGCACCACGCGCTCGGCGAAGACCAGGAACGGACAGGCGAGGAGATTCTCGGCCGCGGAGACCGACAACGCCGAAGCGGCGGTGGCCCCGAGCCGACCCGCGAGCAATTGCGCCTCGGCGGGCGACATCGACTCGATGAAGCCCGCGAACGGAGAGGGCTCGCCCGGTGCGTGGGCCGTAGCCTCCGCGAACGCGCGCATCCGTTCGAGCTCGGCGTCGACCCGCGGTGCGATGACCGAGTGCGGCAGCTTCGCCGCGACCGGCTGCTCGCGAATCGGACGCGCGCCCGCGCCGCTCACGCGCGCGAGCTCGAGGGCGAGCGCCCCCGGGAGCTGGGTGCGGCCGGC
>JALHOE010000443.1 GCA_022843175.1 Deltaproteobacteria bacterium | reverse complement strand
GCGAACCGAGCGCGCCCGGCAGGGGCGGCCAGGAGAGCGTGCGCGCGGCCGCCGCGACGTCCTCGGCGCCGTCGCCGAGCTGCGCGCGCGACCACCCGACGAGCATCGCGCCGTGATCGCGCGCGTTGAGGAGGATGTGGTCCTCCTCGATCGCGCCGTGGGCGAAGCCGCTCTCGTGCACCCAGGCGAGGAGCTCGAGGAGCCGACGCAGGATCCACGCGACGTGGCGCGGATCGAGTGGACCGTGCGTGCGCCGCACCTCGGCGAGCGTGTGCTCGAACCCGCTGATGCGTCGGAACACGATCGCAGGGCGCCCCGACGGCTCGCACAGCCCGTGCGCGACGAGCTGCGGGAGCCGGGTGCGAAAGTGCGCGAAGCCGGGGGCGCGGCTCTCGCCGAGCGCCGACAGCGCCGCGACCTCGGCGTCCAACGACTCGCCGCGCGAGAGCTTGACGATCACCCGCTCGCCGGGCGGACGCACCCGAACCGCGCGGTGCACCTCGGCGCGCGCGCCGCGCCCGGCCACGCTCTCGAGCGCGTAGGGCACGGCGCAGACCCGCACGTCTCCGCCGTCGTCGCCCCGCGCGAACGCGCGCTCGAATCGCGCCGCGAAGACCGCCTGCGGATGGAGCGCGAGCGTCGCCTCGCAGTACGCGCACGAGGCCACCGACGCGCCGACGGTATCGGCCGGCAGCGGCGCGCCGCAGCGGGGACAGTCGATCGGCGTCAGGAAGCTCACATCGAGTAGTTAGGTCCTCAAATGCTCTAAGTCCAGCCCTGGACAGCCGTCGAACGCCGCCCCACGTTCAGACCTCATGCGTACGGCGAAGACCGCGTGCATCCTCTGCTCTCGCAACTGCGGCCTCGAGGTCGACATCGACGGCGAGCGGCTCACCCGCGTCCGCGGCGACCGCGAGCACCCGCTGTCGCAGGGGTACATCTGCCAGAAGGCCGCGCGGCTCGATCACTACCAGAACCACCGGGACCGGCTCGACACGCCGCTGCGGCGGCGCAGCGACGGCACGTTCGAGCCCGTCACCTGGGACGAGGCGATCGCCGACATCGCGCGCCGCCTCGTCGAGCTCCGCGCCGCGTACGGCGGCAACGCCTTCGCGTTCTACGGCGGCGGCGGCCAGGGGAATCACCTCGGCGGCGCGTACGGCACCCAGCTCCTCAAGGCGATGGGCAGTCACTTCTATTACAACGCGCTCGGCCAGGAGAAGACGGGAGACTTCTGGGTCAACGGCCGGCTGTTCGGCAAGCAGAGCTGCCACGTCACCGAGGACATCGACCACGCCGACTTCGTCCTGATGATCGGCACCAACCCCTGGCAGGCCCACGGCATCCACAACGCGCGCGACGCGGTGAAGAAGCTCGGCGAAGACCCCGCGCGCACCCTGGTCGTGATCGATCCGCGCAGGACCGAGACGGCCGACCAGGCCGACGTCCACCTCGCGCTCCGCCCGGGCACCGACGCGTTCCTCCTCGCCGCGATCCTCTCGATCCTCGTGCGCGAGCACCTCGTCGACCGCGCCTTCCTCGCCGCGCGCACCACGGGCTACGACGAGATCGAGCGCGCGCTCCTCGAGGTGCCGGTCGAGGACTTCGTGCGCCGCGCCGACGTGCCGCTCGCAGACGTGCTCGCCACCGCCCGCGGCCTCGCCCGCGCGAGGTCGGCGTGCGTCCGCGTCGATCTCGGCATCCAGCAGAGCCTGCACAGCACGCTCAACTCGTACCTCGAGAAGCTCCTCTTCCTCCTCACCGGAAACTTCGGCCGGGCCGGCGGCAACAACCTGCACACCGCGTTCGTACCGCTCATCGGCCACTCCAACGAGAAGAGCCCGCACACCAAGCGCACGGTGTTCCACGACATGCCGCCGATCGCGGGGATCTTCCCGCCCAACATCCTGCCCGACGAGATCGAGCAGGCCAGCGATCCGGTGCGCGCGCTCTTCGTCGACAGCGCCAACCCGGTGATGAGCGGCGCCGACACCGCGGCCTACGAGCGCGCGTTCGGCAAGCTCTCGCTGCTCGTCGTCGTCGACGTGGCGATGACCGAGACCGCGCGCCTCGCCCACTACGTGCTGCCGGCGTCCTCGCAGCTCGAGAAGTGGGAGATGACCGGCTTCAACCTCGAGTTCCCCGAGCAGACGTTCCACCTGCGCGACCCGCTGTTCCCGCCGCGCAAGGGCACGCTCTCCGAGGCCGAGATCTACACCCGCATCCTCGAGGCGATGGGCGAGCTCCCGCGCCGCTTTCCGGTGTTCGAGCGGATCGCGCGGCTCGATCGCAGGGCGCCGGGCCTCGGGCTCATCTTCCAGGCGCTCGCCGGGGCGATGCTCACCCACAAGACGTTGCGACCGCGGCGCGGCTCCCTCGCCCTCGCCACCTACGCGCCGTCGATCCTGTACCGCACCCTCGGGCCGCTCCTCCCGCACGGCGCGGCCGCTGCAGCCACGCTCCTACCCCTCGCGCACCTCTACGCGCTCACGCATCGGCGCGCGGTGCAGCGCGCCGGGCATCGCGGCCTCGGGCTCGCGCTCGGCGAGGCGCTGTTCCAGGCGATCCTCGAGGGCCGCTCGGGGGTCGTCATCAGCCGACACGAGCTCGAGGACACGTGGAGTCTCGTCGAGCACCGCGACAAGCGCATTCACCTCGCGATCCCCGAGCTGCTCGAGTCGCTGCGCGCGCTCCGCGACGAGCGCGAGCCGAGCCAACGCTTCGTGCTCATCGCCGGCGAGCGGCGCGCCTACAACGCGAACACGATCTTCCGCGCGCCCGAGTGGCGCAGGCAAGATCCGGACGGCGCGATGCGCATGCACCCGGACGACGCCCGAGAGCTCGGGCTCGCCGACGGCGCGCGCGCGCGGTGCCGCTCGGCACGCGGCGAGATCGAGGTCACGATCGCGCACTACGACCGCATCCGTCGCGGCGTCGTGACGCTGCCGCACGGGTACGGCATGCGCTACGACGGCGGGCCGCCGATCGGGCCCGAGCTCAACCGTCTGACGTCGAGCGCGCACTGCGATCCGATCGCGCGCACGCCGTTCCACAAGTTCGTACCGGTCGAGATCGTCGCGCTCTCCGAATAGCGTCGCGTGTGTCCGTTGGCAGTCGCGTCGAGCCCGTCACGCACGGCGCTCCGGATGAGCGATCGCGGTTGCTGTTCGCGTCCACGGATCGTTGCGCACTCAGCTACGCAAAAGCGTCCGAGCGTTGGAGTGCACGCCCCTCGCATTGGCGGGACTCGCGCGGAGAGCACGGCTCTCTGCTCAGTACCAAGGGGGAAACATGCAACGCTTCACAATGATCCTGATCGCTCTCTGCGTGCCGCTGGGACTGCAGACGGCATGTTCGAGCGACGAGCCGACAAGTCGCCGCGGCTCCGGGGCGCAGCACGGGAACAATGGAAAGCAGCCGAGCCCGAACACCCCGAACGATCCGAACGATGCGGGCGAGCCCCCGCCGGAGGAGGATCCGGGTGAAGAGCCGGGCGAGGGCGAAGAGCCCGGGCAGCCGGACGGCGGCACCGGCACCGCGGACACCGGGAGCGGCGGCACCGCGGACACCGGGAGCGGCGGCAC
>JALHOE010000442.1 GCA_022843175.1 Deltaproteobacteria bacterium | reverse complement strand
ACCGCGGAGCCGATCGCGCGAGCCGCGCCGCCGAGAGTCGCGCGCGCGGTCGCGTTGGCGCCCAGCCCCTCGCCGCCGCCCGTGGTCGCGGAGCCGGCGCCGCAGACCGAGACCGAGCCGGAAGCAGCCCCCAATGCCGACGATCCGCCTGCCGCCGCGAAGGCCGAAGCGCCGGCCGCGGAGGGCAAGGTGAAGCTCCCGGGGATCGACGACTAGAGCGCGCGCCTAGATCTTCTGCTCGGGCGCGGCGTCGGCGGCGCCGCCGAACACGTAGCCGACGATCTTCTTCAGCTCGACCGGCGACAGCGAGGCCGCGACCCGGATCGCCTCGGCGATCTCGGTCGACCTCCCGCGGAGCACGATCTGCGCGACGCCGCCGGAGACCTTGATCTGCGCCGCGCGCGCGGCCGGCGCGAGCGCTTTGAGCGGCGTGTTGGCGAGCCGATCGGCGACGCCCTCGCGACGCGACTCGAGGTCCTTGGAGGCGCTGCGAACCAGGAGCTCGACCTCGACCTCCGGGCCGCGATCGGTGAACGACACGAACATCTCGTCGCCGCCGCCGATCCGCGCGAAGCCCACGTGGCCCGGCTTGAAGCCCCACAGCTCGGAGCGGTCGGCCGGCTCGCCGAGCATCAGGAGCGCGGAGAGATCCTCGCCGATGGCGACGACGTTGGGGGCGATGCGCACCACGCGGAGCGAGCCGAGCTTGATGTACTCGAGGCCGCGCTTCTCGAAAATCTCCGGCGGCTGGTCGCCGAGCTTCGCGGCCGCTTTGGTGACGGCGCCGAAGACGTCCTTGCCCGAGAAGTCGCCGCCGAACACGGCGATCATCCCGGCGCCGGCGCCGCGGTAGCAGACCGCGATCTCCTTGGTGTCACGCGCGGGGTCGAGGCCCTCGGCCCGCAGCGCCTGGTGGAGCTCGTCGAGCACGTGGTGATCGCTCGGCGTCGTCGCCATGCCGGCGAAGAAGCGCTCGGTGAGCACCTCGACGGCGGCGCGGGTCGCCTCGTTCTTCGCCACGGCCGGGAGGTCGAGGAACAGATGACCGCCCCCGCACTCCGCCGCCACGTGACGAAGCACCGTCCCGCGGACGAACGGTGCCTTGTGCTCCCAATCGATGGCGGAGCGCGCGCGCCCTCCGCAGGCAGCCGTCGCCAGAGTGGTCGACAGGGCTGCGACCACCGTGAGCGCACGCAGGACGCGCATCAGAGATCGACGGCGTTCTCGAGCTCGTCGTCCTTCATCTCGGCGGCCTTCTTGATCGAGTCGCCGAGATCCGCGGACGGCATGGTGAGCGTTACCGTGACCTTGCTGCCGTCGACCTTGATCTTCGCGTTGCCGATGTCGTCGGCGATCTTCTTGAACGGACCCTTCTTCAGCTTCGACTCGAGGCTGTCGCGCATCTTCTCGAACTGCTTCTTGAAGGTCTGGGGGTCTTCTTCGATCTTGTCGCCGGTGTCGCCCGCGAAGTCGGCGGTGACCTTGAAGGTGAGGTCTTCGCCCTCTTCGGTGATCGAGCCGATGAACTTGCCGTTCTTCTTGTCGTCCATGTCGAACGAGAGGATGCGGCCCTTGCCGAGGTCCCAGCCGCTCCCGCCGCCGTCGCCACCCTTGAGGTCGGCGAACTGCGCCTTGCTGTCGGTGAAGAGGAGCACGTTGGGCGCGATCGCCGCGACGTACTTCTTGCCGTCCTTCACGTAGGAGATGCCGTCGCTCTCCTTCTGCTCGAGGTCCTTCTCGTCGGCCTCTTCGGCGGCCTTGGCGATCGCCTTGATGGGATCCTTGCCGGCGAAGTTGCCGCCGATGGTCATGGCGCCCTGCTTCATGCCGGGCTCGAAGCAGAGCGCGACTTCCTTGATGTCGCGCGCCGGATCGATGCCGGCCTTCTTGAGCGCCTTGAGCGCGGGCGCGAGCTTCTTGCCGGCCTTGTCCTTCTTCTTGATGCCCTCGGAGATCTTGTCCTCGAGCGCCTCGGCGGCCTTCTCGACGGCCTCGTTCTTCAGGAACGTGCCGAGGTTGAAGTAGAAGCGGCCGCCCTTACACGCCTTGGGGAGGTACTTCACGGCGTCGCCGGCCGCGTACTTCTCGCTGTCGTCGCCCTTCTTCGTCTTCTTCTCGCCGTCGTCCTTCGTGGCCTTCTCGGACTTCTCTTCGGCCTTCTCGGACTTCTTGTCGCAGCCGACGACGAACAGCGCCATCGCGATCGAGCCCCACCCAGCAAACGTTCGAATAGACATCGGTACAGCCTCCCAGAGGCGAGGGATGCTAGCAGACCGGCGCGACGATGCGCTCCAAGCGCGGCCGTGTGCACACACGCGCGCACGTGGCGCGCCGCGCGGGCGGCCAGCTAAGCTCAACCCCAGACACACGCACGAATCGGCGGGAGGAAATCGAATGTCAGCGGCGACGGGCGGCGGCCTTACGGTCAATCTGCATCAGCTCCTCAAGACGATGATCGACAAGGGCGCGAGCGACCTCCACATCACCACGGGGTCGGCGCCGCTCCTGCGCATTGACGGTCAGATCGTGCCGCTCCGGCTCCCGCCGCTGACGCCGATCGATACCAAGCAGCTCATCTATGCGATCCTCACCGAGGAGCAGAAGGTCCACTTCGAGAAGAACAACGAGCTCGACCTCTCGTTCGGGGTGAAGAACCTCTCGCGCTTCCGTTGCAACGTGTTCATGCAGCGCGGGGCGCTCGCCGCGGCGCTCCGCGCGATCCCGTTCCGGATCATGCCGTTCGAGGAGCTCGGTCTGCCGCCGATCGTCTCCGAGCTGTGCACCAAGCCGCGCGGGCTCGTGCTCGTCACCGGCGCCACGGGCTCCGGCAAGTCGACCACGCTCGCGACGATGGTCGACAAGATCAACACCGAGAACCGCCTTCACATCATGACGATCGAGGACCCGATCGAGTTCCTCCATCCGCACAAGATGTGCCTCGTGAACCAGCGCGAGGTCGGCGCCGACACGTCGTCGTTCAAGGTGGCGCTCAAATACGTGCTCCGCCAGGACCCGGACGTCGTGCTCGTCGGAGAAATGCGTGACCTCGAGACGATCGAGGCGGCGCTGACGATCGCCGAGACCGGTCACCTCGTGTTCGCCACGCTCCACACCAACTCCTGCGCGCAGACGATCAACCGCATCATCGACGTGTTCCCCGCGAATCAGCAGCAGCAGATCCGCGCGCAGCTGTCGTTCACGCTCCAGGGCGTCATCTCGCAGACGCTGATGCCGCGCATGGGGCAGCCCGGTCGCTGCCTGGCGATGGAGATCATGGTCCCCAACGCCGCGATCCGGAACCTGATCCGCGAGGACAAGATCCACCAGATCTACTCGCAGATGCAGGTCGGTCAGGAGAAGTACGGGATGCAGACGTTCAACCAGAGCCTCTACAACCTGTTCTCGAAGCGCATGATCTCGCACGAGGAGGCCCTGAGCTCCTCGCAGGATCCCGAGGAGCTCAAGAACATGATCGAGCGAGGCACCTCGCACCTCCTGCCCGGCCAGCGCCCGCAGCCGCCGCGCTGAACATAGGCGCGCATACGCGCGCGCCTGAATGGGTAGGCGCTCGCTTACGCGCGCGCCTGAATGGGTAGGCGCTCGCCTACGCGCGCGCCTGAATGGGTAGGCGCTCGCTTACGCGCGCGCCTGGCTGCGCG
>JALHOE010000441.1 GCA_022843175.1 Deltaproteobacteria bacterium | reverse complement strand
CGACGCGCAGCTGCCCGACGCGGGGCCGCTGCCCGCGCCGTCCTGCGCCGCAGACGGCGGCACGGCGACGGTCGCGGCGCCGGAGCTGTTGCTCACCCTGAAGGACCGCTGGGAAGAGGGCTGGCTCGCGTCGCCCGCGGTCGTCGACCTCGACGGCGACGGCAAGAAGGAGATCGTCGCGCCGCGCGGCGCCGCGCTCGAGGTGTGGAACGCGGATGGCTCGCTGAAGTGGCGCTACAACGCGACGGGGCGAATCTGGGCGAGCCCGGTGATCGGCAACTTCGCGGGAGACGGCAGGCTCGAGGTCGCGGTCGCCGCGCGCGACAAGGTGTATCTGGTCGACGCCGCCGGTGCGCTCGTCGCCGGGTTCCCGGTGACCTTCCAAGACGAAATTCGGGCGCTCGCCGGCGGCGATCTCGACGGCAACGGCTCGCTCGACCTCGTCGCGGCGCTGGCCAAGGGCTCGCCGGCCGACGTGCTGATGGCGTGGAACGGCAACGGCGCGGCCCTGGCCGGGTTCCCGCCGAACGGCTCCGGCGCGAGCGGGTGCGCAGCCACCAAATGCTACCTCGCAGGCTGCTTCGATCAGAACCTCGCCGTCGGTGACATCGACGGCGACGGCAAGCTCGACGCGGTCGCGCCGCACGACAACGCCTACGCGTCGTTCCACCACGGCACCGGCGTCGCGTTCGACGCGAACGCGATGTTCAAGAACACCAAGAAGATGCCCGGCGTTCGCTACCTCCACGCCCTCACCGAGGCGCAGCAGGGGTACGCGGAGAACGAGGACACCGCGCTGCAGGCGCACTTTACCAACACGGCCCCGGCCATCGCGGACATCAACGGCGACGGGCGCGCAGAGGTGATCATGCTCGCGAGCGTGCAGAACGCCGCGCAGAGCGATCGCAAGAAGGGCGTCGCGCTGTGGGCGGTGCAGGGCGACGGCACGCGCACCCCCGGCTTCGCCACGCCGTTTCACGCGCCGGGATACCTCGCCGGCCTCGAGGACCTCGGGGACAACATCGTCGGCGCGACCAACCAGGTCTCGATCGCCGATCTCAACCCGACCTCGCCGGGGCTCGAGATGGTGTTCCCCGGGTTCGACGGGAAGATCCACGCGGTCGGCGCCAACGGCGCCGCGCTGTGGTCGTTCTCCTACACCACCGACGCGGCGGTGCTCACCGGCGGCGTCGTCATCGGCGATCTCTCGCGCGACGGCGTGCCCGAGATCGTGTTCACCACCTATAGCACCGCCAAGGACAAGAGCGCTCTGTTCGTGCTCTCGGCCAACGGCCAGAAGCTCCACGAGGTGCCGCTCTCGGGGCGCGGCGCGATGCCGGTGCCGACGCTGGCCGACGTGAACGGGGACGGCACCGTCGAGATCGTCGTCTCGCTCAAGGACGCCGTCGACAAGGTCGAGAGCGTTCGGGTCTACACGGTGAAGAGCTCGAGCCCCAAATGCTTGCCGTGGCCGACCGGCCGCGCCAACGACCTCCGCAACGGGCACGTCCCGCCGCGCGGGTGAAGGACCGATCCATGCGCATCATCGAAGACGTCCCGCTCGCTCCCGGCGCGACCGCCCTCGGCCACGGGCGGATGTTCCGCGACAACCGCCTCGCCTTCCTCCGCAGCATCGGCGAGACCGCGCCGCTCGCGCGCGTGAAGATGCTCAACCGCAGCGTGCTCTTCCCCAACACGCCCGAGCTCGCCCACGAGGTGCTCGTCGAGAAGGCGAAGTCCTACGAGAAGTCGCCGGGGATCCGGCTGCTCCTCCACTACATCGCGGGGCGCGGGCTCTTCACCTCCGAGGGGGAGCTGTGGCGGCGCCAGCGCCGGTTGATGGCGCCGCTGTTCCAGCCGAGCGCGATCAATCGCTACGCGGGCGAGATGTACGACGTGGCGACGCGGGTGGTCTCGTCGTTCGCCGACGGCCAAAAGGTCGACCTCGCGCGCGAGACCACGCGCATCGCGATGGGGGTCGTCGGTCGCGCGCTGTTCAACGCGAACACCTTCGACGACTCCGACGAGATCGGCGCCGCGCTGACGACGGCGCTCGGCTGGGCCAACCACAACGCCGCGTCGGGGAAGATCGTCGCGCACATCATCCTGCTCGACGCGCTCGCAGACCTCGCGCCGCGTGTCCCCGCACGCGTCCGCGGGCTCGTCGAGAAGCTGCACGACGCCGCCGAGGAGCCGTTCATGCTCGATCAGGCGCGCGCTCGATATCACCGGGACGCGATCGCCCGCCTCGATCGCAAGGTGCAGCAGATGATCGACGAGCGTCGTCGAGCGGCGGACGCGGGCGACGATTTGCTCGCGCGGCTGCTCACCGCGCGCGACGCGGAGGACGCCTCGTTCACGGGCATGTCCGACCGCCAGGTGCGCGACGAGGCGCTGACGCTGTTCATCGCCGGCCACGAGACGACGGCCACCTCGCTCGCGTGGACGTTCTATCTCCTCGCGCGTCATCCGGAGTGGCGCGCGAAGGTGCAGGCGGAGGTCGACGCGCTACCGCCGGGGCCGATCGACTTCGCCCGCGCGGCCAAGCTCGACGTCACGCTGCGGTGCTTCAAAGAAGCGATGCGTCTCTACCCGCCGGTCGAGGTACTCGCGCGGCGCACGCTCGAGCCGACGACGCTGGCCGATGTCGAGCTGCCGGCGCGGAGCATCCTCTTCATCAGCCCGTGGATCGTGCACCGCGACGCGGCGACGTTCCCCGAGCCCGAGCGGTTCGATCCCGATCGCTTCCTCAAGCCGTTGCCGCGGAGCGCGTGGCTCCCGTTCGGCGCCGGGCCGCGGGTGTGCATCGGCAACCACTTCGCGATGCTCGAGGGGCCGATCGTCCTCGCCACCATGATGCGCGCCGCGCGGTTCGAGATCGACGCCGACCGCACCATCGAGCCGGAGACATTCGCCACGCTGCGCCCGAAGGGCGGCGTGCCCGCGATCGTGAAGCTGCAGGCTCAGGGGAGGAGCGTCGCGATCGGTCCGGCGTGACCGCGTGCGTACGCGGCGATCGCCAGGCGGCACGCGTCCTCGCGCGCGCCGACCCAGGCGTCGGCGCGGAGATCGAGCATCACCGGGCGCCCGCTCGCGCGCGCCGCGTCGAGCGCGTGCGCTGGGTCGGCGGGCCACTCCCAGCCGGGGCACACCAGCTCGACGTCGCGCCGTTGCTCGATCGCGAGCGCGAGCCGCACGTGCGGACAGTAGTGACCGGGCACCAGCACCGCGCGCGGGGGCGGGTGCGCGAACGCGCGCATCGCCTCGTCGCCGCGCGCGGCGATCTCGTCGGTGCGGCGGGTCGCGAGCTTGGTGAGCGCGATCGGCAGCACCAGCGCCGCGACGGCGAGCTTCGGGCGCGCGGCGAGCGGCGTCGCCGCGGCGAGGAAGAAGGCGATCGGCGCCGTCGCGAGCATGTACCGCGGGCTGAACGAGCCGTCGGGGTAGAAGAGTAGGAGCGCGCTCGCGATCGCGGCCGGCCACGCGATGGGGTGCGCCTGCCGGAGCCGCGTCGCGCCGACGAGCACGACCACGGGACCGACCGCGAGCATCCAGCCGACCGAGATCGCGAAGTCGCGCAGCGTGAGGGGGTGGCTCTGCGACGACTGCTTCATCGCCGACCCCCAGTGCAGGAGCGAGGGCTGCGCGAACACCACCAACGAGAGGACCAGCGCGGCGGTGATCGCGAGCGACAGGGCCGCGCG
>JALHOE010000440.1 GCA_022843175.1 Deltaproteobacteria bacterium | reverse complement strand
GGGGTCGCGTCGTTGGCCGGCGCACGCGCTGCGCCCGCGGCGGGCAGGCGCGCGAGGAAGCGAGCCCGCACCTCGTCGATCGAGGGCACCTCGCCGACGCGCGCCTCGGTCACGAACAGGCGCGCGAGCTCGGACGCCTCGTCGTCGTCGACCGGGACGAGGCCGCGAAAGACGAGCACGAGCTTCTTCGCGTCGGCGTCGAACCACACCGTGTCGAGGTGCATGTCGATCGGAAAGAACGCGCCGCCCTTCTCGACGGTGCGCTGCGCGTACACGTGCGGTCGCACGCCGGGCAGCTCGCCCTCGATCGTGGCGCGGTGGGGGTCGACGCCCGAGAGCGTGAATTTCTCGTTGCCGTCGAAGAACGGCACCTGCATCTCGGGCGCCGCGGCGTTGAAGTAGTGGTAGTCGAAGTCGACCGGGTAGTACGGCCACCGCTCGCGGCGCCAGGCGCTGTCGTAGGTGCCGAGCTTGCTCGCGCGAGGACGCCAGCGCGGATCGATCGGCGCGAAGCAGATCGGCGCGGCCTCGTGCTCCCGCGACGGGCGCGCGGCCGTCTCGACGCGCTCGAGGTTGGGGAGCAGCACGCCGGTGCGAAAGCCACGACCGACGGGGTTGTCCGGCGAGAGCGCGCCGCCGCTCGCGCGCTCCCACACCAGCGGCATCCGCGCGAACGGCGCGGGCGCGCTCGCCGCGCCGCTCGACTCCCACTTGCGATCGCCGAGGGCGATGAGCTCGCGCACGTGCGGACCGACGGCCAGCTTCACGCGCGCGACCCCCAACGGCGCGTCCGGTGCGCGCGGGTCGTGCGTCGGGTGGGCGTGGCCGACGAGCAGCAGATCGGCCTTCGGTTTGAAGACCGCGAAGTCGGAGGGGTAGCGGAGGCTCGCGTTCTCGTCGTCGTCGACGTGCAGATCTCCGCTCGGTGGGAGCTGCTGGGCGGAGCGGGTGGCCACGCCGTCGTGGAGGTCGAAGGTGCCCTTGGCGATCACCACCAGCACATCCCGCGGCGGGGTGACCTGCCAGCGTCGCGTGACGATGACGAAGGGGGTCTCGTTCTCGATGGGGACGTTCTCGTCGTCGCGCACCGGCAGGGCGAGGGCGGGCGCGGGCGCGGACGCCGGGCTCTCGACGACCACCGACGATGGCGGCACCGACGCGGGGACGATCGAGGGCGGCGGCGCATAGGCGGAGACGGGCGGCTCCTCGATTGCGAGCGACGGGGCCCGCTCGAAGCGCGGTTCCCCGCCGAGCGGCGCGACAGTGGCAACGAGGCGCGCGGGCTCCTCCTCGATCGCGACGTCGCCACGAAACGTGAGCGCGCAGCGCAGCGTGTCGCCGTCGACGAAGAGCGTGTCGATCCGCAGCGGGATCGACGCGACGCCGCGCGCGGTCTCGATCCGCGCGTGCGCCTGCAGCCCCGGCAAGCGCGAGCGAACCCGCTGCATCGTGGGGTGGAGGCCCTCGAGGACGATCCACTCCGAGCCCTCGAGCCGGTCGATCTGCTGCTCGGGGGGCGCAGCGTTGAAGAAGTCGCGCTCGAGGTCGGGCGGCATCGCGGAGAGGTCGAGCGGGAGCGACGCGCCGCCGAGGTAGCGGGCGCGCCTCCACCACGAGGGCGTGACCGGGCCGAACGACGCGGGCAGCCCCGGCGCGCGCGGATCGACGAGGTTGGGGAGCTTCGGATCGTGCGGATCTCCGCCGACGCCGACCGGGTTGGCGCGCGACGACGCGCCGCCCCGGGCCAGCTCGAACCGAATCGGCAAATACGCAAACGGCGTGGGCTCGCCCTCTTCACCCGAGGGCAGGCGCTTGCGATCACCGATGACCTGCAGCCGGCGATCGAGGACGGCCCCTCGCTCGTCCTCGATCGCGAAGCGAACCTCGCGGCGCGCGACGGACTCGAGCGGGGGGGCGTAGGCGCCGCCGGCGAAGATCACGTCGACGCGCGCCTTCACCGGCGCGCGATCGGAGGCGAGCCGCAGGCTCTGCCCCTCGTTGCCGTCGAAGGGCACGTCGTCGAAGAGGGGGAGCGGCTCGATGTGGCGCGCGTCGCCCTCGTCGACCAGGGCGAACGTCAGCTTCACGATCGCCGTGAGCCGCGGCTCGCCGCGAGAGGTTCGCCAGCGCAGCCCCGCAAGAGCGAGCGCGTCGAGCGCCTCGATCTCCATCGCCGCGAGGGTACGCGTTCGCCCCGGTTTTTTCTAAGGCAACTGTCCACATTGCGCGTACGATCTGCCCCATGCATCGGGCCTCCGCGTCGGCCGTCGCCACGTCCTCGTCGACCCTGAGCACCCCCTCGGGCGCCACCGCGAGCGTCGAGGGAGAGGTCATCGCGATCCACGACCGCGCCGGCCGCCTGCTCCTCTCGTTCGACGCCGCGACCGGCGCCCTCGAGCTTCGCGCGGCCGAGGGCGACCTCGTCCTCCGCGCGCCGCGCGGGCGGGTCGTCGTCGCCGGTCAGGTCGTCGAGCTCGCCGCGGGAGCGATCGAGGTGCGCGCGTCGCGGGTGCTCGAGCGCGTGGTCGACGTCTACCGCGAGATCGAGGGCACCCTGCACACGAGCGCCGGCGTCGTGCGCACGCTGGTCCGCGGCAGCCTCGATCTCTTCGCGCGCGATACCCGCATCGTCTCCGAGGAAGACACCGCGATCGACGGCAAGCACGTCCTCCTCGGCTGATGCTGAAGCCGGGGAGCGTGATCGCGGAGCGCTTCGCGATCGAGGCGAAGGTCGGCGAGGGCGGCATGGGCGTCGTGTATCGCGCGCGCGACCAGGAGTCGGGCGCCACGGTCGCGATCAAGCTCCTCGCGTCGGGGGACGCTGCGCGCTTCCTCCGCGAGGCCCGAGTGCTCTCCGAGCTGTCGCACCCTGCGATCGTTCGCTACATCGCCCACGGCGTCGCCGAGAGCGGGACGCCGTACATCGCCATGGAGTGGCTCGAGGGAGCCACGCTCGCGGAGCGACTCGAGCGGGGAGCGCTCTCGGTGTCCGACTCGCTCGCCGTGGTGCGACGACTCGCCGAGGCGCTCGCCACCGCCCACACCCGCGGCATCGTGCACCGCGACATCAAGCCCAACAACGTGCTCCTCCCCGGGGACGACGTCGCGCGCACGAAGCTCCTCGACTTCGGCGTCGCGCTCGCCGCCTTCGGCGGACCGCGCCTCACGCGCACCGGGCACCTGCTCGGCACGGTGGGCTACATCGCCCCCGAGCTGCTGCTTCGCGCGAGCGAGATCGGCCCCGCGGCCGACGTGTTCTCCCTCGGTTGTCTGTGGTTCGAGGCCCTCACCGCGCGGCCGGTGTTCGAGGGCGCGCACCCGGCGGCGGTGATGGCGCGCGCGCTGTGGGACGACCGGCCCGCGCTCGACGCCGTGGCGCCGCACGTCCCCGCCGCCATCGTCGACCTCGTGAGCCGGATGCTCTCGCGCTCGCCCGCGAAGCGCCCGGCCGACGCGACCGCGGTGCTCGCCGCGCTCGATGCGCTCGCGCTCGAGCACTCGCACGCGGCGCCGATCGCGCTGGCCGCGCCGGTCGTCGGGAGGAGCGAGCAGCGGGTCACCTGTGTCATCGTCGCCGAGCGGATCGCCGACCCCGACCAGACCTACGTGTCGAGCGAGCTGCAGTCGCTCGCGACCGCCCGCGCCGTCGTCGAGGAGCGCGCGGGAGAGGCCGTCGTCGCCGCGTCGGGGCTGCTCGTCGCGACGATGCGGGGCGAGG
>JALHOE010000439.1 GCA_022843175.1 Deltaproteobacteria bacterium | reverse complement strand
AGACCTCGACGACCTGACCGGTCCCGACGACCTGACGGCGGCACCGATCACCGGCCGCCCCCACCCACGGCTTCTCGTTGTTCTTGGTGGCGCAGTCGTGATGGATCAAGTTGACGGTGTCGCCTACCGCGACCTCGCCTTCGCCGAGGCAGACGTGGGCATCCGAGTTGTTCACCCGCATGACGACGCTGCCGCGCATCGCCGAGTGAGTGGCGCAACCAGCGCCGACGAGGGTGAGCAGGGCGAACAGCGCGACTCGAAGCATGACAGGTCCTTCCGTTGAACAGCCTGAAGCAGCGCAATGCACCGGGAGTGCCATCGCAGCTAATTCGCTGCTCAATCTGCATTCGGTCTCGTGCGGACAGCGCGGAGAAACAGAGGACGTCCTGGTTGCGCAGTTCCTGCACGCAACACGTGATGCGTTCGGCCGTGACCCGCCCGGTCACCCTGCGGCAAGTAGGCGCGCTCGCCGCGAACCACCCTTCGTTGGCCGGCCGTCCGCGATGGCACGCTTTTCGAAGAGCTCCCGCTCCGAAAGGAGGCCACGATGGCAAGGAAGCTCATCGCACGACGCGCCTTCTTTGTGGCCGGCCCCGTCGTCCTTCTCGTGCTGCAGCGGCCGGCGCGTGCGCAGGCGTCGCTCGCGACCTGGGGAAGGGACAAGAAAGATCCGCGCTGGTTCGGTGGCGAGGCTCATGTCGCAACGAATCCGAACTCGGTCGTCGCGCGCTTGCAGGACATCGACAAGTGGCCGCAGGTCTTCAGCGAGGTGAAGTGGATCAAGGTGAAAAAGCGAGCGCCGAATTACGCGAAGGCGGAGCTCGAGATCCGCACCTTCGACTGCGGCTCGCACGACTGGGAGATCACCTTCGCGCCGAACCGCACCATCGAGATGAAAATCGGCGCGCCCGGCATCAAGGCGCGCGCGGTTACCGTCGTGAAGGACGGCAAGACGCCCACCGAAGCTCTCATCACATATTGGCTCTTCGTCGATGTCTCGGGCGTCGTCGGGTGGTTCGTGTCGGAGAAGGATCTCCGCGCGAAGCAGGAGAAGCTCGCGACCAACATTCTCAAGGACCTCGAGAAGACGTTCGGCGCGGCGGTGTCGTGAATGGACGTCCGCACGCTCGCCACAGTTCTCGCTCGTCGGCGCATCCTCCGCGGGCACGACCGCTGGTCGCGCCGTGAGCTCGAGGTGTACCAAGCGGGCGCCCTCCGCGACCTACGCGATTTCGCGGTGGCCGGGTCCCCGTTCTACGAGAAACTCCACCGCGGTCTCGAGCGCCGCGCGCTCCATGAACTGCCGATCGTCACCAAGACCGACGTGATGCATAAGTTCGATGACGTCGTGACGGACCGTACGCTGCGTCTCACCGACGTTCGAGAGTACCTCGACACGCTGTCGCCCGAACGACCGTATGCGCCGATGGGCGACCGCTGGTATGTGAGCTCGACGTCGGGAAGCACCGGGCTTCGCGGTATCTTCGTCCAGAGCCACGACGAGTGGCTCTGGGTGCTGGCGTCCTATGCGCGCGCGAACGACTGGGCCGGCCTTCGCGCCGGTTTCACGCATCGAATGAAGCTGGCGGTCGTGAGCTCGCGTACGCCATGGCACCAGTCGGCGATCGTCGGTGCGACGCTTCACAGCCGCTTCGTTCCGACGTTGCGCATCGATGCGACGGAACCCGTCGAGACGATCAACGCTAGGTTGAACGAGTTCCAGCCAGAGTCGCTCGTCGGCTACGCGTCCATGATGCGGTTGCTCGCCGAGGAGCAGCTCGCCGGGCGGCTCGCGATAGCGCCCAAAGCAGTGACGTGCTCGTCGGAGGTGATCACCGAAGACACGCGGGAGCGCATCCGCGACGCTTTCGGGACACCGCCGGTCGAGGTGTATGCCGCGACCGAGCCCGCAGGCATCGCCTCGCACTGCGATCGCGGCCGGATGCACCTGTACGAGGATCTCGTGATCCCCGAGTTCGTCGATGAGCACGATCGGCCAGTGCCGCCAGGCATCTTCGGCGCACGGGTCCTGGTGACCGTGTTGTTCTCACGGACGATGCCGCTGATTCGATACGCGATGAGCGACTCGGTGCGCGTGTCCTCCGAGACGTGTGACTGCGGCCGGCCGTACGCGTTGATCGATGGCATTCAGGGACGCCGTGAGGACGTGCTCGAGCTTCCGTCGGCTGCTGGCGGTGTCGCCACCGTGCAACCCAACGTCTTTCATCGGGTGATGGAGCGGGCGCTGGTGACGGCGTGGCAGATCGAGCAAGTCGAGAGCGGGCTACTCGTCCGGCTCGTCGGCCGGGACGTGACAGCGAGCAGCGAGGACATCCGTCACCAGTTGAAGCTAGCGCTCGCAGAGCAGGGGGCCGCCGCCCTCGACGTGAGAGTCGAGGACGTTCACGCGATCGAGAAGTCGCGGCTTGGAAAGGCGCCGCTCATCCTCGCCAGGCGACGCCCGAGTTAAGTTGCGGGTCCTGCGAGGAGCGCGGAGGCGCCGGGATGGCTCCGTGCCCAGTGTCCCGCGGTTAACAGCGTCGCGAAAAGAGGCTCACTTCACCGCGGGGATCGCCGCGGTGGGGAGTCGGAAGAGGAGGAACTCACGGCTGGTGTTGCCGCCGGTGGAGATGAACGGGCTCGAATCGCCCGGCGCCGCGTACCACATCCAGCGCGCCTTCGGATCGATCGAGCAGGCGACGGGGAAGGGGTTCTCCGGGGTGACGGCCGTGCGGTCGGTGCTGTTGTCCTCGCCGATCGCGAGGGTGCCGACGGCGCCGGGCGTGATCGCGCCCGCGCTGTTCACCCAGCCGCCGCTCGTCGTGTCCTTGCCGCCGCTGCCGGCGTTGCACCGGGCGATCTCGGCGTTGACCACGTCCTTCGCGGGCCCGTTCGCCGGCGCGACGTAGCTGCCGTCGCCCGTCGCGCAAACCTCCCACTTCTCGGTGCCGGTGAAGAGCGGCAGGCCGCCCTTGCGCTTGAACTGCCCGACGACCCCCTGGGTGACCGCTCGATCGGACCACGCGATGACGTAGAGGTACGCCGACACCGGCGCGTCCGCGGCGGGGATCGTGTACGACTCGGGGCCGGACGTGCAGCTGAAGATCTCCTCGGCGGTGGTGCTCGGGGTGCGGAAGTTGAACGTGTTGATCTGGTTCTTGTCGCCCCAGCCGAACGAGTAGGCGTTGTCCGACGTGATGATGACCTCGACGTCGGTCGCGGGCTCGGTCGTCACGTCCGTCGTGGAGGCGTCCACGTTGAAGCCGACGTCGGGCGCGGTCGCGGTGTCGAGCGCGGCGCTGTCGCTGCTGCTGTCGGAGATCAGCGTCGGGCTGTCGTCGTTGTTGCCGCCCGCCGCGCAGGCGGGCACGAGCAGGGCGGCGACCAGCGCGCGCAGGGGCCTCATGCCGGGAGATTAGCGCTTCTCGCGCCAGCCCGGCGGCGCCTCTTCGGGGTGCTCGTTGTAGAACGACTCCCTCGACTCGCGCGAGATCTCGAGCTCGACCAGTCCCTCGCGCTCGATCTTCACCTGGCAGCCGAGGCGGGAGTTGATCCGCACGTCGAAGCCCTTGTCGAGCGTGTCCTCCTCGTCCTCGTCGGCCTCGGAGAGGAGCTCCTTGCCCTTGAGGACGTAGACGTGACACGTCGAGCACGCGCACTTGCCGCCGCACGCGTCGCCCTGCTGCGCGTGCGCCAGCTTGCTTGCAGTGCGCAGATCGGTGCCGATCGGCACCTCGACCTCGACTCCATCCGGCGAC
>JALHOE010000438.1 GCA_022843175.1 Deltaproteobacteria bacterium | reverse complement strand
GTCCCGGCCGCATCGAGGAACACCCGCGCGCCGCGGGCCAACACCGGAGCTCCGGAGAGGCGCTGACCGAACCGAACGACGCGCGAGCCGTCGTCGCGAACGTCGATCCGGTCGACGACGAGAGCGAACGAGCGCGTCCACGGCAGGTGCGCGCCGAGCGCATCGCGGGCGGTCGCTTCGTCGGAAACGCCGGGAACGCCCAGCGCTCCGGAGGCGAGCCACGCACGCGCAGCCGGCGACGCGGCGCGCGTCTCGGGCGCGAGGGTGAGCGAGACCAGCGACAACAGAGGCAGCCAGCGACGGAGCACGACGCCACCCTAGCACCCTCACCGTGCTTGCCAGGGGCACGTGGGTCGCTTACGAGCGCCCGCTCCATGTTGCGCCAATCCCTGTTCGCCCTCTGTGTCGTCACGCTCGGTTGCTCGTCCGATCCGGAGGCCGCTCCGGCGACCGACGCGGCCGTCGAGGTCGCGGCCGACACCGGCACCGTCAAGGTCGACACCGGGACGATGGAGACCGCGCCGCTCCCCGGCTGCGAGACCCCGCTGTCGTCGGGCTTCGCGTGCGCGGCGCCCACCAAGACGGCCGGCAAGACCACCTGCACCGAGGCCGCGCTGCAGGACTTCGTCGTGAAGTGCCTCAAGGACGACATCACGGTCCCCGCGTCGTGCGCCGACTGGAAGGCCGCGAACGCGGCGTGCGCCTCGTGCGTCGCCGACTGGTCGTGGGACTCGATCATGGGCAAGGTCTACCCCGACGACTACAAGTGCTACTGGTCGACCTTCGACGCGACCTGCGCCAAGTCGGTCAACTGCCTCTTCTCCTGCCAGGACGAGGTCTGCACCGAGTGCGTCGACGAGGAGCGCTCCGAGTGCTTCCAGGCGTCCGAGAAGTCGGGCGGCAAGTGCTGGGACGTCGCCGGCAAGGACGCCGACGCCTGCTTCAAGAAGTTCGACGCCCAGCTGAAGGGCTGCGACGTCAACGAGCTCTACGCCGACGCGCCGGACCTGACGACGCTCAAGGAGCAGATCCTCAAGTTCTACCGCGGCGCATGCCGCGACAACGCCGATTGGACCAACGCGACCGCCGCGGGGGACGCCGGCACCGACACCGGCTCCGACGCCCCGGCTGCGGAGACGAGCGTCAGCGACGCCGCCGACGCCGGCTGAGCGTATGCTCCTCCTCTGCGGAGGGCGCATGCGGACGGTCGCCGGATTTTTCCTGATTTCTCTGAGCGCGTGCTCGGCAGGCAACGACAAGGAGTCGGTGCCGGCGAGCGATTCGTCGGTCGCGCCCGCGGACACGTCGCTCGGCGAGTCGGGGCTCGGCGACGTCGCGCTCGACACCACCACGGCCGACGGCGCGTGCGGGGCGGTCACGCACACGGCGCAGCAGGCGCCGGCGTCGCTGATGTTCGTGCTCGACGGCTCCGAGAGCATGAACGCGGGCGGCAAGTGGTCGTCGGCCGCGCTGGCGATCGTCAGCGCGATCGACCAGGACTCCTTCGACTCGATGTCGCTCGGCCTGCTCGTCTCGCCGAACGGCACCGTCACCGGGCCGTCCTGCGTGTTCGGCTTCCCCGTCGCGTGCGGATCGCCCGCGCTCCCGCAGATCCCGCTCAAGCCCGCGGGCAAGGACAAGTCGAGCGCGTCGGCCGGCGTCCGCTCCGAGATGTACAAGTGGCTCTCGGCCAACACCCCCAAGGCCGGCTACGACGGCACGCCGCTCTATGAGGCGCTCAAGACCTCGTACAACTTCCTCAAGCTCAGCGCCGCGAAGACCAAGCTCATCGCGGTCGTGATCACCGATGGCACCGCGAGCTGCTCCTCGCTCTCGTCGCGCGGCGGCTACAAGGACGCCAACGGCTGCAACGACTGGGAGTTCCCCTCGGGCCTGGTCACCCTCATCAAGGGCGCGCACGACGACCCGGCCACGCCGATCTACACCTTCGTCGTCGGCGTCCCCGGCGCCGACACCACCGGCAAGGATCCGAGCAAGGAGCCGCCCTACTCGGCGCGCAAAGCATTGAGTGCTTATGCAAAGGCCGGCGCGCCGGAGTACGTCGATCCGACCTGCGAGGGCACCTTCGGCGCGCCGGAGAACGTCGACCCGGCCAAGAGCTGCCACTTCGACATGACCACGAGCGCCGCCTTCGACGCGAAGAAGCTCGCCGACGCGATCGCCAAGATGCGCGGCGAGGTCCTCGGCTGCATCTACGACCTCCCCACCCCCGCCTCCGGAACCGTCGACAAGTCCAAGGTCAACGTGCGGCTCGAGAGCAAGGGCAGCGGCACCGACCTCAAGAAGCGCTCCGACAAAACCGACACCTGCGCCACCGACGGGTGCTGGGACTACACCGCCGACGGCAAGGTGGAGCTGATCGGCAAGGCCTGCAGCGACGCCAAGGCGATCACCGATGGACGCGTCACCATCCTGGTGGGCTGCGCCACGCTGGTGAAGTGACGGCGATGACCGCGATCACGCCCGAGGTCCGCGCGCTTCTGCGCCTGAGCGAGGAGCTCCAGCGTCAACCGACGCTCGAGGGCGTGCTCCAGCGGCTGTGCGACGGCACGGCGTCGCTGCTCGCGACCGAGCACGTCTCGGTGCGGCTCCTCGACGCGACGCGCACCCTGCTCCTCACCCACGCGCGCGCCGGCGATCCGTTCCACCAGAACAAGACGTTCGAGTTCGTGATGGGAGAGGGCCTCGTCGGCTGGGTGGCGAAGAACGGTCAGATCCTCCGCCTCGACGACGCCGAGGACGATCCCCGATTTCGGCCGCGGCCCGACCAGACCAAGGCGATCCGTTCGTTCCTCGCGGTGCCCCTGATCGAGCAGGGGTTGTGCATCGGCGTCCTCAGCGCCGCGTCCGAGGAGCCGGGACGCTTCACCGAGGTCCACGAGGAGCTGCTCGGACTCGTCGCCGGGGTGTGCGGCCCACACGTGCGCTCGGTGCGGATCAGCCGGCTCGCCGGCCCCGATCCGCTCACCGGCGTGCTCGACGCCAAGCGACTCGACGAAGCCTACCCCGACGCCGAGGGCCTCGCGATCGTCGATCCGCTGTCGGTCGCCCTCGTCGAGGTCGACGGCTTCGAGCGGGTGCGAGACCGCTTCGGGCGCGGGTTCGCCGACGACCTCCTCAAGAGCGTCGCGGAGAACGTCGCCAACTGCGTGCGCCGCAACGACCCCGTGCTCCGCCGCGGACCCTCCGGCTTCCTCCTCCTCCTCGCCGGCGTCGCGCTCTCGACGGCGGCGAAGATCGCCGAGCGGATAAGGCGTACGGTCGAGGCCGACTTGATCGTGTCGCGGCCGGACGCCAGCAAGCTCACCGTCTCGCTCGGGATCGCCGAGCGACGCGAGGGAGAGAAGCGCGACGAGCTGCTCGCCCGCGCGCAGCGGGCGCTCGATTCCGCGAAGCACCGGGGCAACAAGGTCGAGTTCGCGTAATATTCGCGGCCCCATGCCGACCCTTCGTGCCGTCGCCGCCTCCGCGCTCCCCACCGCCACCGCCACCCACGACGCGCTCGTCGTGGTCGTCCCCGCGCCGATCACGCCCTACCTCGACACGCTCGGTCCCGCGCGGAGCGCCGTCGAGTCGGCGCTCACGATCGACGTCGCGCTCGGTAAAGGGGGCCGGCCGCCGGTGGTGCTCGGCGCGTCGGCGGCGCCGGGAGGCCGGGTGGTCCTCGCGGTGTACGGCTCCGGTCAGGCCGCGACGGCCGACGTCGAGGACGTGCGCCTGGTCGCCGAGGCGAGCGCCGCCGCCCT
>JALHOE010000437.1 GCA_022843175.1 Deltaproteobacteria bacterium | reverse complement strand
GCCCAACGGGGGCACGCTCTCGGCCGCCGCGGTGACGCTGTCGTTCGCCGCCGTGAGCGGCGCTGCGCGCTACGAGCTCGCGCTCGAGAACGCGACCCCGAGCGGCGCGTTCGTGCCGTACGTGAGCTACGTGACGACCGCCACGACCAAGACCTACTACCCGGCGGTGCGTCGCACCCAGTATCGGTTCCGCGTGCGCGCCGAGGTCTCGGGCTCGATGGGCCCGTGGTCGTCGTGGGCCTCGTTCCACTACGAGTGAGCGCGGCGGTACTCCGCCGGGGTCGCGCCCGTCCAGCGACGGAACGCGCGGTGAAACGCGCTCGGATCGCTGAACCCGAGGAGGAACGCGACCTCGGTGAGCGGGATGCGCGGATCGACCACGTACCCGCGCGCGAGATCGCCGCGCGTCTCGTCGAGCAGCGCGCGGAAGCTCGTCGCCTCCTCGGCGAGGCGGCGTCGCAAGGTGCGCTCGCTGACCGCGAGGCGTCGCGCGATCGTCGGCAGCTCCGGGACGCCGGACTGGAGCTCCTCGGCGATGAGCTTGCGGGCGCGGTCGAGCGGGGAGGGCTCGCGCACCGGGCGTCGGGCGAGCGCGTCGCTCGCGAGCGCGCGGAGAAACGTCCCGAGCTGCGCGTCGGCCTTCGGCAGCGGCGTCGCGAGCTGCGCCGCCGTGAAGCGCACGTGCGTGGTCGACTGGCCAAAGGCCACTTTGGTTCCGAAGAACGCGTCGTGCGCCGAGGTGTCGGGGGGCGCCGCATGCGCGAAGCGCACCTCGATCGGCGCGAGCTCGGTGCCCGTCGCCACGCGCGCGCCGTGGACGATCTCCGCGAGCGCGGCCTCGTTCGCCATCCATAGCCCCGGGCGGTCGGCGAACGGGGTCGCGTACACGACGGAGAGGGTGCCGTCGGGGGCGATGGTCATCGATGGATCGTCGGTCCACAGGGCGAGAAAGCGCACCGCTTGGGACAACGACTCACCGAGGGTCGCGCAGTTCATCGCGACGAAGCCCACGAGGCCGTAGTCCCCGGGCGCGTAGCGCATCGCGCCGAGCAGCGCCGCGTCCGGCCGCGCGATCCGCGCGAGCGCGAGCTCCCAGAGCAGGTGCAGCTGCTCGATCGGGACGCGCGCGTCGTTGTCGGCGACCAGCGTCGGGTCGATGCCCGCCTCGCGCGCGAGCGACCGGGACTCGACGCCATGCTGCTCGAGCGCCGTGAGGAGCTTGCGGATGGCACCGCTGCTGATGCTCGGGGGCGGCGAGGACACGAGTCACGCCATGATAACCGTGCGCGCAGCGGGCGGGCCGAACCAGGTGGTGAGCGCGTCACGTAGGCCGTGGTCCGTGCCCTCCGAGACCCACGCGACGTAGCCGTCGGGCCGAATCAGCACGGCGGTGGGAGCAGAGACCGCGCCGAGCACCGGGAGCTCCCACGCCCCCGCGTAGCGAGCGTCGATGTGCCGAACCCGGTCCTCCCACGGAGCGATGGCGAGCGCGCGCTCACCGAGCTCGAGGAGCACCGGCCTCGCCTCGTGGAGCAGAGTGAACACTCGCCGCGGGCCCTCGGGGGTGACCACGTCGAGATCGGGCATGCGGCGCCCGAGCAGCGGGTGCCCCGCGCCGAGGTCGTAGTGCACGTCGAGACCGGACATCATCCCGGCGTATCGCTTGCGCGGCTCGTCCATCGCGAGCAGCTCGGTCATCCTCTTGTGCAGCGCCATCGTCCGGTCGTCGCCGCGCATCAGCGCCGTCTGCGCCATGGTGTTCTCGAGCACGCGGGCGGCGATCGGGTGACGCTCCTGCTGGTAGGTATCGAGAAGGCTCTCCGGCGAGGTGCCGTGGACCACTTGGGCGAGCTTCCATCCCAGGTTCACGGCGTCTTGCACGCCGATGTTGAGCCCCTGTCCGCCGTTCGGCGGATGCACGTGGGCCGCGTCGCCGGCCAGGAGCACGCGTCGCTCGCGGTAGGAGGCAGCCTGTCGCGTCGTATCGGTGAACCGCGAGATCCACGTGACGTTGTGAACCCCGAAGTCGGTCCCGTAGAGCGCGATGAGCGCGTCGCGGAGATCTCCCTCGGTCGGCGCGTCGCTCTGCACGACGTGCGGCTCGTTCAACAGGATCCGCACGCGCTTGCCGTCGTCGAGCTTGCCGAGGCCGTTCACTCCCCGCGCGTCGCGGCGGATGCCCCACGCCGGCTCGGCGGTCATCGACGCCTCGGCGATCAAGTAGCTCATGGACGGGTCCCATCCCGGAAAGTCGATGCCGGCGTGCTTGCGGATCAGGCTGCGACCGCCGTCGCACCCGACGAGGTAACTCGCGCGCAGCGACCGGCCGTCCGACAGCTCGACGTCGACGCCGGTGTCGTCCTGCACAAAGCCCGTCACCTCGACTCCGCGAAGGATCGGGACCTCGAGCTCCTCGACCCACGCGGCGAGTACGCGCTCGATGCCTTCCTGAGCCAGCGCCAGCCCGTAGTTATGGCGCGTCGGGAAGTCGCTGATGTCGAGGGGGATCAGCGCATAGCCCGCGACCTGCATCACCTTCCCCTGCGAGAGGAAGCGCTCCGCGACGCCACGCTGATCGAGCACCTCGATCGTGCGTGCGTGCAGACCGCCCGCGCGCGCGCCGGCCACGGCCTGGCTCTCGCGCCGCTCGACGATGGCGACGTCGACGCGCGCCAACGCGAGCTCGGCCGCGAGCATCAGCCCCGTCGGCCCCCCTCCGGCGATCACCACCGCATGCTTCGTCGCCCTGCGCGCAGATTCGTCGTGCATGTCGCTCCTCCCGCTCCCGTCGTTCTCGATGGAGGCGGCGACTGTGCGACATCACCCGGGGCTTGCCGCAAGCCCCCACCGCGGGCATACGTTGGAAGTGGGGAGGACGGGCGCGAGCGTGCCCCCTCGTCACGCTCAACGCGACGATGACGGCGACGGCGATCGCGCCCCTGGTCTCGCCGAGGAGCTCGGATGATCGCCTCGCGGCAGCCACGCCTCGCGGGTACGCGGGCGAGCTACGCGGGCACACGCGCGCCACATCGAGATGTCTTCGATCAGCCGTGCCCTCGGCGTCGCGGCACGTTCGATCGGTTCGACCGATCAGCTGTCCCGCGCGATCAGGCCGGGACCTTTCGGACCTGCTCGCCGCTCGTCAGGGGATACTTCGGATCGGCGCTCGTGAATGCGCGCGTCGTCTTGGCCACGCCGGACCGGCCGGCCGAGCTGCTCGCTGTCGGCGGGCTGGGGGCGATGCGCTCGACCTGTCCGCGCTGTGACGCGAGCGCGCACGCGATCGTTTCTGTGACGCTAACGCGCGCGAGCTCGCCCTTCCGCAACAAGGGCACGCTGAGGGGGCGCCCGAGGAACGCCGACGCGCGCTGTCCGCTGACGAGAATCACGGCAATCCCGCGCTCTCGCGCGCGTTCGGCGAGCTCCCAACCGGCGTCGCGACGCTCCATCGCTACGTCCGTAAGGACGAGGTCGATGTTGCCGTCATCGAGCAGTTGAATCGCGTCCCTCGCGCAGGTCGCCTGGTCGACCACCGCGTCGGTGATCCTCCCCCGGTCTCGTGGACGGTCTGACTATGCCGCATCGCGGTGGAGTTTGGACTTCAATTCGAACTCGATCGGACTGACGTAGTCGAGATGCGAATGCAATCGCTCAGCGTTGTAGAAGTTCTCGATGAAGTCGCTGATCGAAATCTCGGCACGCAGGTGGGTGCGGTAGTGCTCGTGGTCGATGAGCTCCGCGCGTGCCGTCGCGAAGAAGCTCTCCGACACGGCGTTGTCCCAACAATCG
>JALHOE010000436.1 GCA_022843175.1 Deltaproteobacteria bacterium | reverse complement strand
AGTCGGCGGGCCGGGCGGCGCGGTCGGCGGGGTCGGCGGGGTGGGGCGCTGGGCGCTCAGTCCTTCACGCACGCGGGCGACGGCGAGACGACGCTGTCGCACGGGTGCCAGAGGCGGCCGAGTTGGTTGGGGCTGAGCGTCGTGCTCGGGATGGAACTCGACGCGACGTCGCCACACGTATCGATAGCGTCGAAACCAGTGCTCTTGCACTCAGCAGCCGAGCTGTATGAGGCGATCGTCTTGATCGTGCTTCCCGTCGAGAAATCCACGAACGAGCCGGTCGCGAGTCGCAAACGCCCTCCGCCGTTCGTAAACCACCCACTGTCCTCGGCGGAACCGGAGGCATTCATCGCCAGCGAAGAGATCTTCAGACCGAACATCGCGGTGCTTTCGCTGGTCAAGAAGGGCATGCTGCACGTCGTGGCCGCGACGTTTCGCACGGCGACATAAACGCCGCGCGGCGGAATGACTTCCCCCGATCCGAAGTTCATCCAGCGCTTCGCGGTGCAATCGCTGTTACAGGTGGCGAAGTGCGTTCCGCCCAGGTTCATGGGGCAGTGGGAGAGGTTCGTGATTTCGAGAGCCTCACCGGCCTCGCAGTCCGGGCCGGGGCAGGTGCCGACCTTGCCATCGCCGTTGACCAAGTATTCGCTGAACACGACGTTGCTCGCATTGGGTGTCACCGACGTTGTGCACTCTTGCACGAGCAATGCTGTCACCTTCGCACTCGTCGCGCAGCAGCTCGGGTCGTCGGTTTTGCAGGCCCTCACGTAGAACTCGGCGGATTCGCCGGGCGGCGGTGCGCCGGCCGAGACCGCCGTGGCCGGGCGGAAGTAGTTCTGGCCCGCCGTGGTGATCGTCGCGAGCGCCGTGGCGGTGCCGGTCTTGAAGACCTGGTAGGTCATTCCGGCGGGGACCGGGGTGAACTCGATCAGCGGCCGCCGATCCCACGACGTCCCGCACGTCGACACCGTGGGCGCCGTGGGCGGGGTGCACAGGGAGACCGCGTTGATCGTGACGGTGCAGCAGGTCTTCACCGACTCGTCGTCGGTCACGCAGAACTGCAGCGTGTAGGTGCCTGCCGCGTCGGGGTTGAAGGTGGTCGAGGCGCTCGCGGGCGTGGCGGGCGTGGCCGTGGAGCCGGTGGGCGCGGTGACGACCACCCACGAATAGGTGACCGAGCCGCCGTCGGGATCGCTGCCGCTGCCGGTCAACGTGACGGCGGTGCCGACCGTCGCCGAGAGGCCGCCCGGGCACATCACGACCGGCGGGGTCTTCGGGCAGACGTCGCCCTCGTCGACCATGCCGTTGCAGTTGTCGTCCTTCATGTTGCACGTCTCGGGCTTCGGCCCGATGGCGCCCATGCACGCGCCCCACACGCCCGCGGTGCTGCAGGTCTCGGTGCCGGGCTTGCACTCGCCGACCGACGAGCCGCAGGGGCGGGTCTCGCCGCCCTTGCACGCGCACATGTCGTCAATCTTGCCGTCGCAGTTGTTGTCGAGGCCGTCGCACAGCTCGGCGGCGGGCGCGACGCCGCCCATGCACGCGCCGAACACGCCGGCGGTGCACTTGGCGACGCCGGGCTTGCACTCGCCGACGCTCGAGCCGCACGGCGCGGTGATGTCCTCGTCGACCATGCCGTCGCAGTCGTCGTCGACGTTGTTGCACTTCTCGGCCGTGGGGGTGCTCCCGCCGGTGCAGGTGCCCCACATGCCCGCCGTGCAGACCTGCGTGCCGGGCTTGCACGCGCCGACGCTCGACCCGCAGCTACGGGTGACGTCCTCGTCGATCTTGCCGTCGCAGTCGTCGTCGATGTTGTTGCACTCCTCGGGCTTCGGCTCGACGGCGCCCACGCACGGACCGAGCTTGCCGTCGACGCACTCCTGCTTGCCCTTCTTGCACGCCCCGACGCTCGACGAGCCGCACTCGACCGGCGGCGCGCCGGTGGAGCACTCGCAGCCCTCGTTGGGGGTGCCGTTGCAGTTCTCGTCGACGCCGCCGGGATCGCAGACCTCGGCGCCGGGCTTCACGTCGCCGGTGCAGGGCCCCCATTTGCCGAACTCGCCGGAGCCCACGCACGTCATGGTGCCGTCGCCGCACTGGCCCTTGCCGCGCGTGGCCGCGGGGCCCGTGTAACAGGCCGAGATCTTGCCCGGCTGGCAGTTGCAGCCGTCGTCGATGACGCCGTCGCAGTTGTTGTCGAGGCCGTCGCCGCAGATCTCGGCGCCGCACTCGCCGCCGTCGGTGGCGTCCGACGAGGACTCGGTGCCGATGTCGAACGTGCTGCCGCTGTCGGACGCTGTCTCGTCGACGAGGCCGTCGCCGCTCGAGCTGTCGACCACCGGCGTCGGCGCGGCGTCGCCCTCTTGCGAGCCCGCTCCGCGCGCGCATGCCATCGCGAACGCCGCGACGGCCAACAAGCACCTTCTTCCCATCGGCTCTTAATGTCGCGTCCCGTCCGCGATGCAAGCCGCTTTTCGGTTTCGGGCGGCCAATCGCGTCCGCCGCGCTGCTGAGGTATACGCCGAGCATGGCGAAAGCCCTGGTTACCGGCGCGAGTGGCTTCATCGGCGCGCGCCTGGTTCGCAACCTCGTCGAGCGCGGCGAGGACGTGAAATGCTTCGTCCGCCCGACGGCGTCGCGCGCGGCGCTCAAGGGCTTGCCGGTCGAGATCGTCGTCGGCGACATCACCATCGAGCACACCGTCTACCGCGCCCTCGCGGGCTGCGACCGCGTCTACCACGTCGCCGCGGCGTACAAGATGTGGGACCCGAATCCCGCCACGATCATGGAGCCGGCCATCCGCGGCACGCGCGAGGTGCTCAACGCGATCAAGCGGCGCGGCAGCCACATCGAGCGCGTCGTGGTCACGAGCTCGGTGGCCGCCATCGGCGCCAGCGCCGCCGCCGAGCCGATGGACGAGAGCTTCAAGTGGAACCTCGCGGACTCCGAGATCTACATCGTCGCGAAGCGCCGCGCCGAGGAGCTCGCGCTGTCGATGTCCGACGAGCTGCCGATCGTTGTCGTCAATCCGTGCGGCGTCTTCGGCCCGGGCGACGCGCGGCCCACGCCCTCCGGCGGCCTGATCGTCAAATACCTCAACTGGAAGGGCCCGATCCCGTTCCCGGTCTCGGCCGGCGGCATCTCCGTCGTCGACGTCGACGACGTGTGCCAGGGGCACATCGGCGCGATGACGAAGGGCCGCATCGGCGAGCGCTACATCCTCGGCGGCGAGAACCTCTCCTTCACCCGGGTCGTCGAGGCGATGTCCTCGATCACCGGCCTGCGCGGGCCGGGCAAGCCCGCGGGCAAGGGGCTCGCCGAGCTCGTCGGGCGCGGCATGGAGCTGTGGGCGCGCCTCACCGGCAACGAGCCCGAGGTCACCTACAAGCTGTCGCGCGACTTCTACGACACGTTCATGTGGGCCTCGAGCGGCAAGGCCGAAGCCGAGCTCGGCTACAAGCACCGCCCCGCGCGCAAGACGCTCGCGCGCGCCATTCGCTGGTACCTCGATCGCGGCTACGTCGACCCCAGCGTGGCGACCGAGATTCGCTACGACGATCTTCCGGGGCCCGACCCGGCTCCCTCGCTGCCGCACGAGCGCACCGCGGTCTTCCGGGAAGGCTGATTTTGTCGCGCTATTGGGTGTCGCTGCCGGGTCGCGGCAAGGCCGTCGAGATGACGGCGAGCGAGCTCGCCGGCCGCAAGAAGCGGGGCGATCTGCCGGCCGGTACCCTCATCGCGCAGTTCGGCACCAAGGAGTGGGTCGGCAGCGACAAGCTCGACGAGCTCCTCGCCCGGGCGCCCCTGGACGAGGGCGCGCGCGTGTCGCTCGAAGCGCCGCCGCCGTCGTCCGCCGTGCAGGGCGCAGACGCGGCCGAGCCG
>JALHOE010000435.1 GCA_022843175.1 Deltaproteobacteria bacterium | reverse complement strand
GCAGCCGCCGCCGGCGCAGCCGCCGTCGCCGCAGGCGCCCTTGCCGCAGCCGCCGGTGGGGCGCGGGACGAACTTGCGCGGCTTGGACGAGCCCTTGCGGGCGATGCGCTCGACGATGAGGCAGCGCTGCGGCTCCTCTTCGGCGTAGTAGAGGACGACGTCGTCGCCCGGCTCGAGGCCCTTGCGGGTGAAGGGGGAGCCGAAGATCGACGCGGCGATGCGCTGCTTGTCGATCTGGAACTCGACCCGTACGACCTTGCCGTTGCGGTCGGGGCCGCCGGGCTCGACGTCGAGCACGCGCGCGACGACCTCGGTGCCGTGGGTGAACACGCGGTCGCGGAGCGCGATCTCGCGCTTCTCGAACCAGCGGATGGCCGGGACCACGCCGAGCGAGACGAACACCAACGCGAAGGTGGCCTTGAACCAGCCGATCATCAGCATCGGAACGCCGATGATGGCGATGCATAGACCGATGAACGCGAAGCGATAGGGCGGGACCTTGGCCTGCGGGAGACCGACGCGCTTGCGGAGCTCGGGCGTGAGCACGCGCGGCTCGGAGCGCTTCTGTTCGACGACGACAACCTCGTCGTCGTCGAACACGGCCTCGACGACGCGCGCGCGATCGGCTGCGTCACCGACGACGGGGGCTTCGAGGACGCTCTGCACGGTCCCGTATTTCTAGACGATCTCGGCCGCGCGGCAACCTACGACAGGCCGCGGCACGCTTTTATGCGCTTGGCACGCACGAGGCCGGTGCCGTGATCGCCGATGTCGGTGTTGGCGATCCAGGGCTGCTCGAAGAACGCGACCGCGGCCCTCACCTCGACGAGGAGCGAGTTTTTCGCCGCGTAGCAGTCCGCCTCGGCCTCGGCGAGAGCACGGCCGTTGACGTACGAGGTGTAGAACGCCGAGCCGTGGTTGAGCTTCACGTGCGCGAGCTCGTGCTGACGGACGAACGAGCAGACGTTGGACCCGACCTCTTTGCAGCGTGAGACGTTCACGTAGATCACGGGGCCGGCCGAGGTGACCGACGCGAGCGCGATGTCGTCGAGCCACGGCGCCGCGATGACCGGGATGCCACCCGCCGCCGCGTCCGGCGCGGAGAGCAGACCCAGCATGGAGACGACCAACCCGAGCCCGATGCCTCGCACCATGATCAACCCTCCGGACGCGCCTCGTGCGTGGGGACGACCGTGTCAGCGTAGCTTTGTTCCCGCGCCCGACTACCCTCTCGGCGCAGCATGGAACGGGCCAGACGGTCGCTCGCCCTATCGGGGCCGATGGGGGTGGGGAAAACCACGGTCGGGCGTCGGGTCGCCGAGCTCGCCGGCGCGCGCTTCGTCGACGTCGACGACGAGATCGCGCGCGAAATGGGCAAGCCCGTCGCCGAGGCGTTCCGCGTGGACGGAGAGGCCGCGTTCCGTGCGCGCGAACGCGCCACCATCGCCCGACTGGTTCGGGGCGAGCCAGCCGTCCTCGCGCTCGGTGGCGGCGCCGTCGTCGACGAGGGCACGCGCCGGACACTGCTCGGCCGCGCGATCGTGATCACGCTCGACGCACCGGTCGAGGAGCTCGTCGAGCGACTCGGCCCCGAGCAGGTGGCGAAGCGCCCGCTCCTCGCCGGCGGGAGCCCCGCCGAGCGGCTCCGTTCGCTGATCGGCGAGCGCCGCGTCGCGTACGCCGAGGCCCACGCGCGCATCGCTACGCGGGGCCGCCCGGTCGACGAGCTCGCGCACGAGGTCCTCGCCCTCTGGCGTCGCGATCCGGTGGCGGTGCCGCTCGGCGAGCGGAGCTATCGCGTCGAGGTCGGCCGTGGCGTGCGGCGCGAGCTCGCGCCGATCCTGCGCGAGCTCGGCGGAGAGGTGCTGCTGGTGACCGACGATCGCGTGTGGCCCGCCGTCGAGGCGCGCTTCTCCGGCCTGCTCCCGCGCCTGGCCGGCTCGCTCGTCCTGCCGAGCGGCGAGACCCACAAAACGCTCGACTCGGTGCGGCAGATCTGGGACGCCGCGCTCGACGCGGGCCTCGATCGCCGCGGCGTGATCCTCGCGATCGGCGGCGGCGTGGTCGGCGATCTCGCCGGGTTCGCGGCCGCGACGCTGCTCCGCGGCGTGCGGTTCGTGCAGGTCCCGACGACGTTGCTCGCGATGGTCGACGCGTCGGTCGGGGGCAAGACCGCGATCGATCGCCCGCAGGGAAAGAACCTCGTGGGCGCATTCCACCAGCCGTCCGCGGTGCTCGCCGACATCGAGCTGCTCGACACCCTGCCCGCGCGCGAGCTCCGGTCGGGGTTCGCCGAGGTCGCGAAGACGGCGCTGATCGGCGACGCAGCCATGCTCGCGGAGCTCGAGGGCGCCGCCGAGCCGGACCTCGTGTCGATCGTGCGCGCGTCGATCGCGTGCAAGGCGCGGGTGGTCTCCGAGGACGAGCGCGACCTCACCGGCGCGCGCGCCGCGCTCAACTTCGGCCATACCGTCGGCCACGCGCTCGAGGCCCACGGCGACTACTCGCAGTACACCCACGGCGAGGCCGTCGCGCTCGGGATGGTCGCCGCGCTGCGCATCGGCGTCGCCCGGGGCATCACCCAGCCCGCGCTGCTCGACCGCGCCGTGGCGCTCCTCCGCAAGCTCGGCCTCTCGGTCGATCTCGACGCGACGCCGCTCGCGGCCGCGCTTCCGCGCATCGTCTCCGACAAGAAGCGCGAGGGGGACAAGATCGCCTTCGTGCTGCTCGAGGACGTGGCGCAGCCACGCAACGAGCGCCTCGGCCTCGACGACGTGACGCGGGCGCTCCTCGGCTGATCGCTCGAGAAGTGGGCCGAATCGGGTCCCCCACCGAGCGCAGACGTAGGCGGGCGTAGGCAACGGTCGCCGGGAATTTGGATGGGTTGTTCGCGGCGTCCTACACTGGTCAGCAGACTTGGAGGTCGGCATGGCCGCGTGGTTGAAGCTCGCTTCTGCACTTGGGATCGCGACTGCGTTTTCCTCGCTCATCCCGAGCTGTGCCGACAACAATCAAACGATTTTCATCCGGCAGGTGCAGGCGCTGCGCGCGCCGGACTGCACGATCACGCCGGACGTCACCGCGTTCGTGACGCCAACCGGATTCCTCGATGTCGGCGTGGCCACGAGCTACACGATCTATCCGCTGGTCGGCAATCAGCTGCAGGCGCGCGGCGACGCGCGGCAGCTCAAGTCGGAGCCGAACCGCGTCCTGATCGAGGGCGCCGAGATCGAGCTGGTCGAGCCGACGGGCGCCAAGCTCGCGGGCGTCGGCGGCCTGCCGAACCCGTATACCGTCATCGCCACCGGCACGATCGATCCGTCGACCTCGTCGGACGCCATCTACAACTGGACGGCGGTCGAGGTCATCCCGCCGGTCTTCCTCCAGGCCTACCGCAAGACGCTCGCGGCGCAGGGCATCGGCACCTCGCGGACGATTCACGCGAAGATCCGCGTGTACGGCAAGACGCTCGGCAACACCGAGGTCGAGACGGGCGTCTTCACGTACCCGATCAACGTCTGCTACGGCTGCAGCGTCTTCGTCCCGGTCGACGCGGTCGACGCCAAGCTCGGCGGCCGCAACTGCCGCGGCACGACCGAGGGCGGCTCCACGACGACCCGCTTGGTCTGCATCGCCGGCCAGGACCAGGCGACCGACTGCCGCGTGTGCCAGGGCGTCATCCCGCTGTGCACCCCGTGCGACGACGACACCGCGTGCGGCGGCATGATCAGCCAGGTCAGCGGCACGCCGTCGAAGTGCAACACCACCGCCCACTACTGCGAATAGCCGGAGAGCGGTGGACCACCGCGCCACGCTGCCGGCGATCGGTCGCCTGCTCGCCGCGCCGGCGGTGCGGGCGCTGATCGACGTTCACGGCCGCGAGCCGGTCGTCGACGCGCTTCGCGCAGCGGTCGAGCGCGCCCGAGTGGGTGCGATCACGC
>JALHOE010000434.1 GCA_022843175.1 Deltaproteobacteria bacterium | reverse complement strand
CGCACCTTCCCGGCGGGCTCCCGGGGAGCGCGCCGCCGCCCACCGACGAGACGCCGCCGCCCGCGGCCTACCCGAACATTCCCGGCACCGTCATGCCGTCGCGCGCGCCGACCACCGCGCCGCTGATCCCGCCGCACTCCCGGCCGCTCGACAAGAACACCGGTCGGATGGTCGCGCCGTCGATCGACATGGGCCCGTCGATCTTCGATCACAGCCCCGAGCCGTCGACGCTGCCGCGCGCCGGGTACGAGGAAGAGCAGCCCACGCTCAACCGCGCGCAGGTGTTCCCCGATCACTCGCCGGAGCCCGCACCCGCACCCGCCCGGCTACGCACGCAGGTGGGGCTGGCCGCGCCCGCGCTTCCGCGCACGCCGACGCCGCTCCCCGCGGATCCGATTCGCCCCGCGTCGCTGCCCCCGCTGCCGCAGTCGTCGCTCCCGTCGCTGCCCGGGCCGCTCCCCGGGGCGTCGCCGGCGGCGCCGTTCACCTCGCCGCCGGCGTCGTCCATCCCGCCCGACCACGGGCTCGGCGCCAACATTCCGCTGCTCATCGACGTCACGCCGCTCACGCTCTCGGTCGAGACGGTCGGCGGCTTCGTCGACCGGGTCATCCCCCGCAACTCGCCGGTGCCCTGCGCCCAGACGCGCAACTTCACCACCTCGACCGACGGCCAGCAGGTGGTGATGATCCGCGTGAGTCAGGGCGAGGGCGACTCGTTCGCGCAGAACACCATGCTCGGGCAGCTCGAGCTGTCGGGGCTCCGCGCCGCGCGTCGCGGCGAGGTCGTCATCGAGGTCACCTTCGAGCTCGACGCGGACGGCATCCTTCAGGTGCGCGCGCGCGACGTCGAGACCTCGCGCCAGACCGAGGCTCGCATGCGCCTCGTCGGCCTCGACAACGTCCCGCGCGGGCGCGCGATGATGCCGGCTGTCGTCTGAGCTGGTCATGGCCGGCGAGGGTCCGATCACGCTGCCCCCCGACTCGCTCGAGCAGGATCCCGACGAGCGGGTGCGCGAGTGGGCCGAGACGATCGACAAGATCGACTACCTGACGCTGTTCGGGCTCTCGTCGATCCTCGAGCCCACCGACGACGAGGTCCGCGAGGCGTGGCGCGCGTTCGCGCTGTCGTTCCACCCGGACCGTCACCGCGACGCCGAGGACGATGTGCGCCTCGCCGCCACGCGCGTGTTTCAGCGGGGGGCCGAGGCCTATCGCGTGCTGCAGGATCCGGTGCTCCGCAAGCGCTACCTGCAGCTGGTCGAGGAGGGAAAGCTGCGGATGTCGCACGACGACGTCGCGCAGTCGCTGCGCCCGAGCGATCGCGTGCAGGACCTCGTGCGCTCGGCCGGCGCGCGCCCGTTCGCGGTCAAGGCCGACGAGCTGCTCGCGCGGGGAGACCACAAGCAGGCTCGGTTGCAGCTGCAGCTCGCCGCGATGCGCGAGCCGAGCAACACCCACCTCGCGGACCGCCTGCGCGCGCTCGACGAGCTACTCGCTGCGTCGCGGCGACCCTAAGAGGTCGCGGAAGCCGCATGACCGCGCTCACCGCCGCCCGCGTGCAAATGGAGCTCTCGCTCGCGTTCCACATCGTGTTTGCGGCGCTCGGCATCGGCATGCCGGTGCTGATGCTGGTCGCCGAGGGGCTCCACCTCCGCACGAAGAAGCCACACTACCGCGAGCTCGCGAAGAAGTGGGGCAAGGCCACCGCGCTCCTGTTCGTCGTCGGCGCGGTGTCGGGCACTGCGCTGTCGTTCGAGCTCGGGCTGTTGTGGCCGCGGTTCATGGCGTTCGCGGGGCCGGTGCTCGGGCCGGCGTTCGCGCTCGAGGGCTACGCCTTCCTCATCGAGGCGATCTTCGTCGGGCTCTACCTCTACGGGTGGGACCGCATGTCGCCGCGCGCGCACTTCTGGAGCGGCGTGCCGGTGGCGGTGTCCGGCATGTTGTCGGGTGTGCTCGTCGTCGGCGCCAACGCGTGGATGCAGTCGCCGCGCGGCTACACGGCCGTCGCCGGCAAGGTCGTCCAGGTCGACATGTTCGCCACCTTCAAGAACCCGTCGTGGCTCCCGCTCGCGGTTCACTCCACGCTCTCCTGCTACATCGCGGTCGGCTTCGCGGTCGCGGGCGTCTACGCGATCGGCATGCTGCGCGGCCGGCGCGACGACTACCATCGGAGCGGCCTCTTGCTCGCGATCTCGCTCGGCGCGATCGCCGCGGTGCTGCAGCCGCTCTCCGGTCACAAGGTCGCCGAGATGGTCGGGCACACCCAGCCCGAGAAGCTCGCGGCGATGGAGGCACACTTCAAGACGCAGCACGGCGCGCCCGCGCTGCTCGGCGGCATCCCCAACGCCGACACCGGTGAGGTGCGCTACGGCATCGAGATCCCGAAGGCGCTGAGCCTCCTCGCCACCGGCGATCCCAACGGCAAGGTGCTCGGCCTCGAGGAGTTCCCGCGGGACGAGCGCCCCAACGTGCTCCTGTGTCACCTCGCGTTCGACACCATGGTCGGCTGCGGCATGGCGTTGATCGGCCTCGGCGGGCTGTTCTTCGTGGTGTGGCGCAAAAAGAAGGGCGAGGTGCCGCGCTCGCTGCTCTGGCTCGTGGGGCTCGGTTCGCCGCTCGGCTTCGTCGCGCTCGAAGCGGGGTGGTTTGTCACCGAGGCCGGCCGGCAGCCGTGGATCATCTACCGCGTGATGCGCGTCAGCGAGGCCGTGACCCCGCGGACCGACGTGGGGGTCTCGCTCGCGGTGTACACCGGGCTCTACCTGCTGCTCGCGGTCGCGTTGGTGTCGCTCCTCCGCGCGCTCGCCAAGAAGGAGCACGCGTGATCGATCTCTGCGCGGCGGCGGCCGTCCTCGCGATGATCGCCTACGCCGTCCTCGGCGGCGCCGATTTCGGCGGCGGGGTGTGGGATCTGTTGGCCCGCGGCCCGCGGCGCGAGGCCCAGCGGGCGGCGATCGCGCGCGCGATGGGGCCGGTCTGGGAGGCCAACCACGTTTGGCTGATCTTCGTGGTCGTCATCTTCTTCAGCGCGTTCCCCTCCGCGTGGGCCGTGTACACCACCACGCTCGCGGCGCCGCTGCGGGTGATGCTCCTCGGGATCGTGCTCCGCGGCGTCGCGTTCGTGTTTCGCGCGTACGCGCCCCACCACGCGGGCGGTCACGCGACCGAGCGCTGGGGCGCGGTGTTCGGCGCGGCGAGCATCGTCACGCCGTTCCTGCTCGGCACCTGCGTCGGCGCGATCTCCGCGGGCGACATGTCGTGGCTCTCGCCGATCGCGCTCTCGATGGGCGCCGCGTTCGCGTCACTCTGCCCCTGGCTGGCCGCGGTGTTCCTCACGGTCGAGACCGAGGGCGAGGTGCAGGAGGACTTCCGCTCGCGCGCGCTGCTCGCGGGGGGCATCGTCATCGCCGGCGCGCTCATCACCCTGCCGCTCACCCGCACGCTCGCGCCGCACCTCTGGGCCGGCCTCGTCGGGCGCGCCCTGCCGGTGGTGGTCGGCGGCGTCATCGCGGGCGCGGCGGCGCTGGTGCTGATGCTGCGCCGCAGCTATCGCCTCGCGCGGTTGTTCGCGGTGGCGCAGGTCGCGAGCGTGATCGTCGGGTGGGCGCTCGCGCAGCATCCGTTCCTCATTTACCCGGACATCACCCTGGCGAGCGCGGCGGCGCCGGAGGGCACGCTGAAGTTCGTGCTGTACTCGCTGCCGTTCGGGCTCGCGATCATCGGGCCGTCGTTCTGGTACCTGTTCCGCGTCTTCAAGGGCGACGCCGTGCGCCTCACGTAGTTACGCGAAGACGACGGTGGGGACGCCGAGGGCTTCTGCCTCTCGAATCACCGTCGGGGCGCCCTCGCCGCGGGCGAGCGGGGCGAGCACCGTGCGCGCGGCGCCGATCCAGCCGAGCGCCTCGTCGTGCGGGACCGCGCCCGGGGCGATGACCGCCACCCCCGCGCGGCGCGCGTGGGTGAGGAGC
>JALHOE010000433.1 GCA_022843175.1 Deltaproteobacteria bacterium | reverse complement strand
GGCGGAGGCGTGGCCGCGTCGTCACTCGGGCGCGTGCCCGCGTCGTCACTCGCCGGCGTAGCCGAGTCCTGATCGATCGGCGCGCTCGTCTCCGCGGCGACGACGCCGGAGTCCGCGAGCTCCGTGGCCGGTGGGGTCACCGGATCGGGCTTGCTCTCGGGCTCCGAAGCCGCGGAGGAGCAGCCGAGAGCGAACGCGACAACGAGCGGTGCGATCTTCGAGTACACGACCACGCGCGTTGCACCGCGCGTGCCGCGTTACTCCATGAACATCTCGATCGGCCGGATCTCGATCGCCCAGCCGAGCTCCTCGCCGAGCCGCGCGGCCGGGTGGAGCGACGCGACGCGCACGGCCTCGTCGAGATCGGGCGCCTCGACGATGAACGCCGAGCCGATCTGCTCCTTGGTCTCGGCGAACGGTCCGTCGGTGATCTGCACCTTCCGATCTCTCGCGCGGACGACGACCGCCTTGCCGTGCTGCAGCGAGGCGGTGAGCACCACCTGCCCGGTTCGGCGGAGGGCCTCGTCGTGGGGTCGGCAGCGCTTGCCGAGCGCTTCCATCTCGCTCGGCGAGATGGCGTCGAACGTCGGTGCATCGTAGTAGCCCAGGCACAGGAATCTCATGATCTCTCCTCGGTTGGCAGATTTCCCCCCATCGAGGTCGATCGACGACGCCTCCGATCGACACCGGCCAGAGAGATTATCGAGCGCTCTACAGCCGCCACTACCGGGCGGCGGAGGTTCCGCCAGAGTTTGCGCCCATGGTCGTGCGCGTGATCCGTGAGCGGGCACGTGGTCGGGCACGGGCACGGGCACGGGCTCGACAGCAGAACCTCTGGCCACACCTCCGCCGCCAAGTACCAAACGCCTTACGCGCACGCGTCAGCGCGTCAGCGAGCGCCTCGGTGATTCGCACCCTCGCACCGGTAGGCGCTCGCTTACGCGCGCGCCTATTCGGCGTGCCTCCAACGGAGCACCCGGCGGAGGGGAGCGCGTCTCGGCTGCGGCATGGGCGCAGTCTATCGCGCGCACCCGTGGTCGGTGCGTGACGCGAATTTGCCTCACCGAACCGCGCGCCCGTCTGGTTATCTTCTGCGCACCGTGCTGATCGACGTCGTGCGCCTCATCGCCGGCGGCTTCATTCTCTACCTCGGCGCGGAGTGGCTGGTGTCCGGCGCGGCGGGCCTCGCGCGCTCGCTCGGGATCCCGCCGCTGATCATCGGGCTCACGGTCATCGGCTACGGCACGTCCGCGCCCGAGCTCACGGTGAGCGTCGCCTCGTCGCTGCGCGGGAGCTCGGCGATCGCGCTCGGCAACGCGATTGGCTCCAACATCGCGAACCTCGGCCTCATCCTCGGCATGACCGCGCTCGTCTCGCCGCCGCGCACCGACGGCGCGTTGATCCGGCGCGAGATCCCGCTCTTGCTGCTGACGACGGCCGCGTTGCCGCTGGTCTTCCTCGACGGTCGACTGGGGCGCCTCGAGGCCGCGTGCTTTCTGGCCGTCGCCATCGGGTTCACGGCGTGGATGGTCCGTCGTGGTCTGTCGAGCGCCGCTGCGTCGGCCGATGCGATGGAGGACGCGGCCGAGGGAGCGGGCGCCCTCGGAGCGAGGAGCAGGGGGCGACTCGCGCTGATCGCGACGATCGGGCTCGGTCTGCTCATCGCGGGAGGAGAGCTGTTCGTGGGGGGAGCGACCGCGGTCGCGCGCGCGTACGGGATCTCCGAGCGGGTGATCGGTCTCACCGTGGTCGCGATCGGGACCTCGCTCCCCGAGCTCGCGACGTCGCTCGTCGCCGCGACGCGTGGTCACGCCGACATCGCGATCGGCAATGTGATCGGATCGAACCTGTTCAACATCCTCTTCGTTCTCGGTGCGGCCGGCGTCATTCGGCCGATCGACGGCGACCTCGCGACGATGCGCTACGACCTCTGGTTCCTCGGAGGCATGACCCTCCTCGCCGCCCTTCTCGTCCGTACCGAGCGCGTGGTGCGGCGATGGGAGGGCGCGCTGCTCGTCCTCTCGTACGTCGGGTTCCTGGTGGGCCTCGTGCTGCGGCCGTGAGGCGTGTCACATCGAAGTGACCATTAATATGGCGCAAACGCAGCCTGCAGCTGGCGCGCTGCGGGCACTTTCGCGTTGATGTCCCGCGCAACCCTCCTCGCCGCCACGGTCCTGCTCGGAGCGTGTGTCGGAACCTTCGGCGCCGACGACGGCAAGCCCCCCGCCTCCGACGCCACCGACGGCGGAGTGCCCCCGGGCACGACGAGCGGGCCGGTCGACCTTCCCTGCGAAGTCGCCGCCGCGCTCGGCAAGTGCACGTCTTGTCACGGGAGCAAGCCGTCGGGCGCGGCGCCCTTCTCGCTCGTGACCCGCGCCGATCTGCTCAAGCCCTCGCCCGAGTTCCCCGCGCAGTCGATCGCGCAGCGGTGCGTCGAACGGATGAAGAGCGTGACGGCTCCGATGCCTCCGTCGCCCGCGACGCGCGCGACCGCAGCCGAGATCGCCGCGTTCGAGGCGTGGATCGCGAGCGGAACGCCGCCGGGCGCGTGCGGCGCGGCCGACGCGGGCCCGAGCCCGTTCGACACGCCGGTGGCGTGCACGAGCGGACAGAACTGGCTGCGCGGTGACGAGGGCTCGCCGGACATGCACCCCGGGAAGGCGTGCCTCTCGTGCCACGCGAAGAGCATCGACGCGCCCCGCTACCTCGTCGCGGGCACCGCCTATCCGAGCGCGCACGAGCCCGACGACTGTCTGGGCAAGCTCGGGGGACCGGCGACGGTCGTGATCACCGACGCCGCCGGAAGGGTGTTCAACCTGCCGGTCACCGCCCGCGGCAACTTCTACCTCAAGGAGGCGCCGGCCTTCACGCCGCCCTACAAGGCCAAGATCGTCTACCAGGGCCGCGAGCGCGCGATGGTCGCTTCGCAGACGAGCGCCGACTGCAACACCTGTCACACGGTCGCCGGCGCGGACGGCGCGCCGGGCCGGATCGTGCTGCCCTGATCAGCGGCAGAGCGTAACGACGCGCGCCCCGACGCTCTCCGTCTTCGCGGGCTTGGAGCGGCGCGAGGAGCTGGTGCGATCGATCTCGACGTTCGCGTACAGCGCGGGAGTGGCGGCGCCGCTCTCGGGATCGACGGTGGAGAACGCGATCGCCTGCAGGCCCGTTTGCGTGCCGTCGGTCGACGTGCGCTCGGTGGTGAACGCGAGGCCGAAGCGGTCGTGCGCGAAGGTGAGGGCGGCGCTCTTGGCGCCGTATTTTCGTGCGTCGATCGGCTTGGAGCCGGCGATGTGCTTCACCGCGCCGTCGGCCCGTCACGCGAGCGACACGGTGGGGACGAGCGCCGGATCGATGTGGCCGATGGCGACGTAACCCTCGGTGAGCACGGTGGCGAGGCCGCTGCTCGACGGGATCTCCGCGACGACGAGCTCTTCGGACATCGAGCCGGTGCAGTTGGGCGCGGTGTCTTCCGCCGCCGCGCCGGAGTCGGTGACGTCTGCCGACGGGGCGGGGGAAGAGCACGCAGCGCAAGCCAAGCACGCGAGAAGGAAGACCCGCCTCGCCGCCCATGGACGGGCGGCGAGGGGCCGTATTCAAAGCAACGCTCCACGGCGGCCCGCTCCCCCCGAAGCGGGCCGCCGCGAGCTCTCACGGCATGACCACTACGGTGCCCGTCATGTCGTCGGACGCGCAGTGCGGGATGCAGTGATAGTTGTACGTGCCGGGGCTGGTGAACGTCTGCGAGTACGTGGTCCCCGGCGCCCGCAGTCCGCTGTCGAACTGGCCGTTGGGAGTGCAGCTACCGCCCGAGGTCACCGTGTGACCGGACGCACCGAAGCTCCACTGCACGGTGTCGCCGACGTTGACCGTGACGGTCTTCGGCGCGAAGAAGTAGTTGCCGACCGAGACGCTGACCGTCTTCGGCGCGGGTGGCGTGGATCCGCCGCCCGTGTCGGTGGCGCCGCCGCTCCCGGTGTCG
>JALHOE010000432.1 GCA_022843175.1 Deltaproteobacteria bacterium | reverse complement strand
GTCGGCCGCCCCGCCGCTGTCGCTCGTCCCGCCCTCGTCGGTGTCCGCCGTCGCGCCGCTGTCGGCGGCGGGCGAGCCGGTGTCGGCGGTGGCGGGCGCGGTGTCGTCGCCGCCGATCTCGAAACCCGGGCCCGTGTCCTCGGGCGCAGCGGTGGAGTCGGCGGGCCCACCGCCGCCGGTGTCGGTGTCGACGAAGCCGCCCGTCGAGGCGTCTCCCCCGCCGCAGCCCGCGCCGAGGAGGACCACGAACCCGAACGCGACAAACCTGCTCGCGGAGACTCTGCGAATCATCTGGTCGACCTCGGATTCAGTTCAGGGTGGGGGGCACGATGAAGAGGACTTCGCGGTCCGTGCCGAGGCTGATCGAGCCACCGGCCGGCTTGTCGGCGACGACCGTGAGGAACGCCTTGAACTCCTGCGGCGTCGTCTTCGCGGTGACCGTCGTGTTCGGCTTGGGGTTGAGCTGGAAGCAGTACAGCTTGCCCGGGTTGAGGCCGCCGATCGTCTCTTTGACGTCGCCGGCGCCGGCCAGAGCCTTGGGCGTGCGGTACTTGTCCTTGAGGCTCGTGGCGGCGAACGTCGTGCAGAGGCCGCCGGTCACCGGATCGGCGCCGCCCTCGGGGCGCGGCTCGATGCTCGTGACGAACGCGTCGACCGCGTCGACCGCGCCGCCCGCCGGATCCTTATAGGCGCGGACGTAGACGTCGAAGGAGATGGAGTTGAGGAGCGCGCCGACGCCCTCGATGATCGCGTTGCCGAGGCCGGAGCCGTTGGTGCCGACGGAGAAGACGAGGCGGCAACTGCTGGCCGGACCGTCGGTGTCCTCGCTGATCGAGGTGCCGCCGAAGCCCGTCTTGCAGCCGCCGAACAGACCGCCGGTGAACGCGCTCTTCGGCACGTAGGAGCCGGTCTTGTCGGCGAGGTAGGCGAGATCGCCGTAGGGCATGTTGGTGTTGGACAGCTGCGCCGTGCGCTCGATGTCCGCCGAGGCGACGCCGATCACCTTCGCGCCGAGCTCGTTGACCTTGGCGACGAGGTTGTCGATGTTCGGCGAGGCGAACGGGTAGGCGTGGTGGTAGGTCGTGTCGTAGTCCGCCGCGACGCCGGTCGGCGTGGTGTTCTTGGCGCGCCGGCCGTTGTGCATCGCCGCGTCGGTGATCGGCACGAGGATCGGCAGACCGCCGCTGCGGAAGCGCATCGCGCCGAACGTGCCCGCCGGCGGGGTGATGGCAGCGAGCGAGCCCTCCGGCCAGGTGAGCGCTTGCCCGGTGAGCGCGCGCATCATCGCAGCGACCTGCGACTCGGGGAGCGACGGACCGCCCGCGCGGGTGGTCAGCGACGCCGCGGCGGCCTGCGCCGTGGCGGGCGCCGTGGTGATGGTGCCGCCAGCGGGGATGTAGAACGGCAGAGAGGTCGTGCCGGCGAGCCCCTCGCTCGACGTGGGGAAGTCGTCGTGGCCGGCGACGCCGATGCCGAGATCGGTGAAGCGCTTGCCGAGCTCGGGGATGATCTTCGTGGAGAGCGAGTCGCGCAGCTCCTTGATCTCCTCTTCCATCGAGATCGTCGTGTCGACGATGAACGCGACGTCGCCCTGCTTGAGGTTGGTGGAGAGGGCGAGCGTGCCCTTGTCGGGCGAGGGCTTCTTGCTGCCGTCGACCGAGTAGGGGACGACGAAGAAGAACTTGCCGGCCTTGGCCGGGGTCGCGGTCGGGTCCTTGGCGCCCGCGGTGCCGAGCAGGACGACCTCGGGGAGGTCTCCGGTGCCGTCGCCGTCGGTGTCGCCCTTGAGGCGGTCGGTCTCGGTCGCGCCGACGACGCAGTCGCCGTTCACGTCCTCTTTGCCGTCGGCGAGGAAGTCCTCGTCGCTGTCGAGATCGCGGTAGTCGGGGATGCCGTCGCCGTCGGTGTCGGCGATGGGCAGCGCGTAGTCCGCCGCGCTCGGCGCCGATTTTCCGCGCGCTTCGCACTTGTCCGGGACGCCGTCGCCGTCGGTGTCGACGTCGCGGAACGCGGGGAGCGTGTCGCCGTCGTCGTCGCTGGTGCCGTCCTCGAGATCGAGGATGAAGTCGTTGTCGGAGTCGACGTCGTAGACATCGGGGACGCCGTCGCCGTCGGAGTCGACGAGCCCGACATACTTGCCGGTGTTGTCGGCCAGCTCGGTCTTGTCGGCGAGGCCGAGCGCCTTGTCGGCCTTCGACGAGTCGTGGTCGTTGTCGAAGTCGAGGAAGTCGGGGACGCCGTCGCCGTCGAAGTCGTAGGGCGCGCTCGGCGCGCACGCGGGCTTGCCGAGCTTGGTGAGCACCGCGGCCGGCGGGCAGACCTCGTCCTTGTCGGGGAGGCCGTTGCCGTCGGAGTCGAGGTCCTGGAAGTTGGGGATGCCGTCGCCGTCGGCGTCGTTGGCGTCGTCGAGCGGCGAGTCGCAGCCGGCCTTGCGCCACTCGAGGCGGTCGGGGATGCCGTCGCCGTCGCTGTCGTCGTCCTTCCAGTCCGGGGTGCCGTCGCCGTCGGTGTCGGGGGCGCCGCCTGCGGCGAAGCGACCCTCGATGCTGTCGGAGATGCCGTCGCAGTCGGTGTCGGTGCCGCACGAAGGGGGTGCGCACGTGCCGCCGCCGTCGCCGGGGGGCGCGCCGGTGTCGGTCGTGGTGCCGCCGGTGTCGTCGGCGTCGCCGCCCGAGCCGCCGGTGTCGCCGCCCGAGCCGCCGGTGTCGTCGACCACGCCGTCGGTCGACGTGCTGTCGCCGCTCGTCGCGCCGGTGTCGCCGCCACCGGTGGGATCGGGGGTGCCCGTGGCACCGTCGCTGCCGCAGCCGGCGACCGAGGTAAGAACCACAAGAGCCCCGAGCGCCGCGGCCAGGGAAAGACGCGAACCGAACGCACGCATAAGCCGAACCTCCGCTGCTCTCGCGCCCCCTCCGGCGCCGAGCTTCGCGGAGTGTGGCAGATTTCGCGACCCGCGTCAGGCCGTTCCGATCGGCAAATTCCAGCGCTGTTGGAGCGCGGACGTCACCTTCGTGTGACCGATCTCACGCTGCGAAGGCGCGGTGGACGGTGCCGTCTTCCTCGATTGTCAGATAGGGGTGCTTCTCGCCGAACGCGAAGCTCGCGGTGTTGCGGTAGCGCGGGCCGGATTCGTCGACGTGGACGTGGCCGAGGATCACCGTCCGGGCCCCCGTGATCTCCGCGGCGCGCTCGGCGCCGGTGGCGAGCGCCCGCTGCGCGCGGCCGTGGTAGCGGTTGACGCCGACCAGCATCGACGCCGAGAGCGACAGCGCCCCGACCGCGGCGATCGGCACTCCGGCGAACAGGGCGGCCGACGAGCCGAGCGCCGCGCCGGCCACGCTGACCGACGTGCCGGACACGATCGCGCCGGTCGAAAGGACGCGGTCGAGGTAGAGGCGGAGAAAGGTGGAGGTGCGGCGCGCGCGCGTCGGCGTGGCGTGCGCGTCGAGCAGGAGCTCGAGGGTCTCGCGGTCGAGGCCGACGTCGCCCGCGTAGGCGTGCAGACGACGGGCGCCCTCTTCGCGGTCGTGCTCGAGGGGGAAGGCCTCGCCGCTCTCCATCCAGGTGCCCAACGCGACGGCGATGTAGCGCGCGATGACGAGCGGCGCGGTGGCGCCGTAGGTGCGGATGACGCGCATGAGCAGCGGCAGCGGAGCCTCGGCGTTGTGAGCCACGAGGAAGTGGCCGCGCACGGGGACGATGAAGCGCCGCAGGATCGAGATGCCGACGTCGTCGCGGGCGACGGGCGCGAGCGGATGGGTCGGCGCGCCGTCGGGATCGAAGACGTGACCGTGCTCGATGTGAATCGCGTCGCCGAGGCGGTGAAACCACGGCTCGGTGCGCACCGACGAGCGGTGCTCCGGCGCGAGGTCGAGCGCGCGATGGATCGCCGCCGTGGTGTCCGGGTGGGCGATCGCTCCGTCGTGGTTGCCCGCGACGAACACCGTCTCGAGGCCGCGCGCCGCGCGCTCCGCGAGGGCGCGCACGAGCTCGGGCGCGGCGGCGAGGGTTTGGGCGGCCGC
>JALHOE010000431.1 GCA_022843175.1 Deltaproteobacteria bacterium | reverse complement strand
CGACGCCGCCGCTGCCGCCGCCGCCGCCGCTGCTGCCGCCGTTCTCGGTCATCTTCAGGCGAACGGTGACCGTGGTGCTCGCCTTCTTGGCGCCGTACGTCGCGGTGATCGTCGCCTTGCCGCCGAGCGTACCGGTCGGCGTGAACACGCCGGTCGACACGTGGAGCGCGCCGATCTCGCCGCGATCGATCCCCCACGCCACCGCGACCGGCGCGCCCGACGCCTTGGCGACGTACGAGAGCTTGGGGAGCGGATCGCCGACTTTGAGATCGATGATCTGATCGGCGGGCTCGATCGCCAGCGAAGCCGCGTCGGGATCGACTGGCGGCGCGTCGAGGTTGAACGAGGTGTCCTCCTCGCCGGTCTCCGTCGTGGCCGACGAGTCGCCCTCGGGCGTGGCGCCGCTGTCGCCGTCGAGCCCGAGCGGGCTCTCGTCGGCGGTGGTGGAGCAGGCGCCGATCGCGCCCCCGAGTGCGATCGTGGCGAGGAGAGCAAGCTGAAGAACGCGCGCGCGCATGTGAACGCGAGCGTAGCGCAATCAAGCGCTCACGCCGCTTGCAGCAGCTGCTCGGCGGTGAGCTTGTCGGCCGCCAATCCTCCGAAGTACTTCATGAGTCCCACCTCGTCGTACCGCTTCATGACGCGCGGGCTGAGCAGGCCGATCTCCCGAAGATTCGGCACGAGGCGGCTGAACATGACGGTGCGGAACTCGGTCATGCCGGGCGAGTGGGTGACGAAGTCGCGCCACTGCTGCCGGGTGAGCCGGCCCTCGAACCACTCCTCGTAGAGCTCGTAGGCCATGAATCGATTGCGCATGAGCAAGGCGACCTCGAAGGCCCAGTCCTCGCGCTCGTGCCGCTCCCGCTCGCTGAGGTGCTTGGTGAAGTGCTCGCGGAGCGCGCACACGCCGTAGTGGACGTGCCGCGCCTCGTCCTGGATCACCATCTTGAGCAGGTTCTTCAGGAGCGGCTCCTCGGTCTGACGGTGCAGCGTGGAGAAGGCGCCGAGCGCCAGCCCCTCGACCATGATCTGCATGCCGAGGAACTTCATGTCCCACCGACCGTCGGTCATGAGCGAGTCGATGATCACGAAGAGGTTGTCGTTGATCTGGTAGAGCTTGTTGAGCTTGGTATCGAGGTAGCGGTTGAACACCTCGACGTGCCGGCCCTCGTCCATGACCTGGGTCGCGCCGTAGAGCTTGCCGTCGAAGAACTGCACCGCCTCGGTGACCTGCGCGGCGGCGAAGAGCGCGCCCTGCTCGCCGTGGAGGAACTGCGAGAGCATCCACGACGTCATCGAGTGGAGCACCTTCTGCTTCTCCACCGGCGTGAGGCGGATGCCGTGCTGCTCGAGGCGCGCGAAGTCGACGAACCGCTCGGGGAGCAGCCGCACCTCGGTGCTCAGCGGATCGACGTTGGTGTTCCACGGCAGCGAGTCGCCGTTCCACTGACCCTCCTTCGCGCGGCGATAGAGGTCGGCCATCTCCGGCTGGTCGCTCGGGTAGGTCCAGTCGAAGTGCGCCTGGTGCGAGGCCGGCATGTGCGTGGGCACGCCCTGCTTGCCGCGGTGGAGGAGCAGGCCGCGCACGCCCGAGGGGCCGATCGCCGCGAGCACCTTCGGATCGCGCACGTGCAGGAGCACGTCGAGCGCCTCGAAGTACGCGTCGATTTGGCTGCGCATGCGGGCGGGGAGGAGGAACGTGAGCTTGCTGGTGTCGATCATGGGTCGTCTCACAGGGTGGAGAGGAAGCTGCGGGCGCGGGCGACGTGGAACCTGGCGAGGAAGGCGTGAATCAGGGGGAGGACGCGCTCGACCATTTGGGCGGCCTGCTCGGGCGGGACGTTGGCGAAGCGGGCGGCGAGGAGCTGCGCCTCGCCCTGGAACATGCGGGAGATGGCTTGCTCGTAGACCGCGAGATCGCGCGAGGAGAACCCGAGCTCGCGGGTGAAGCCCGCGCCGCGGACGTCGGCCCACATCTCGAGGATCCAGGCGTCGTCGCGGGAGATCACCGTGCGACCGTCGCTCTCGGCCGTGGCGAGGACGCCGATCTCGACCATGCCGTCGAGGTCGTCGCGGGAGAGGCCGAGCCGCGCGAGGAGCTCGTCGACCTCGACCGTCGCCGGGTTCTCGGCGCTCGGTCGGAGCATCGGCGAGAGGTGCGCGCGCACGTCCCGGAGCTGCTGCTGCTGCGCGGGGCTGAACACCTCGTCGCGGTCCTCGAGGAGCGCGCGGATCGCCTTGAGCGGGAGGAACCGCTCGTGCTGCAGCTTGCGCACGAGGAGCACGCGGCCGACGTGCTCGTCGCCGTAGTAGGCCATGTTGCGCCCGGTCTTGTGACCCTCGGGCACGAGCCCCTGTTGGATGTAGAAGTGGATGACCTGCCGCGGGAGCCCGGTGCGCTCGCAGAGGTCTTTCATTTTGTAGGGGTAGCGATCGCGGTCCACGTCCCACGCTACCGCGTGCATCACGACGGCACCTCTATCGTCACCGGGCTCTCTGCCCGGCCCACGCAGCTGAGCACGTAGCCCTCGGCCCGCTCGGCCGCGGTGAGGCAGCTCGGCTCGTCCATGTCGACCTCGCCGTCGACCACGCGCACCTTGCACGCGCCGCAGCCGCCCATCGTGCAGGAGAAGGGGAGCGACACGTTCGCGGCGAGCGCGGCCTCGAGGATCGTCTGCCCGGGCTGCGCCGTGACCGTCTTGTCGCCGACGCGGATCGGCTGGGGAGCGACCGGCAGCCGGCTCTTTCGCTGCGTCGGCGAGGTGAACTTCTCTTCGTGGATCTGCGCGGCGTCGATGCCAGCGGCGAGCAGCGCCTGCCGCGTCGCCGCCATCATCGGCTCGGGGCCGCACACGTAGAACTCGCCGTCTGCGGGGAGCTCGGGAAGCTCGAGCCGCTCGCCGAGGAGATGCTTCACCGTGAAGCGCGGATCGTCGATGGCGGCGAGCGCGTCGCGGAAGATGATGTCCGCCTCGGTGCGGTTGCCGAAGAAGAGGGTGACGCGCGACTGCGGCTCGCTGTGGAGGATGGTGCGCGCGATCGAGAAGAGGGGGGTGATGCCGGAGCCGCCGCCGATGAGCACGACGTGCCGCGCGCGCTCGCCGGGGGTGACGCCGAACGAGCCCGACGGACCGAGCAACTGCAGCCGCTCGCCCTCGCGTGCGCGCTCGCAGAGGTAGCTCGACACGAGGCCCATCCGCTTGACGGTGACGGCCACCCGCCCGTCGTGCGGGGCGGTGGAGATGGAGTAGGCGCGGCGGTGCTCGGTGCCGTCGATGTTGACGATGAGCGTGAGGAACTGGCCGGCGTGGAAGTCGAGCTCGGCGTCGAGCTCGAGGGTGACCGCGTCGCGCGTCTCGCGGGTGAGCTTGCGCACCGTGGTCGGGCGGGGGGCGAAGCCGGCCGAGCCGAGGATGACGTGGTGGTGGCGGGACAGCGCGGTGCGGATGGCGAACGGCTGCGGCCGCTGGCCGAAGAGGTCGTTCGCGACGGTTCGGACATCTCGCCTGAGCGCCATGAGAAAGGTCATCACGCACCCTTTATGCGGGCTCGGGCGTAATGTGTCAAGTGTCACATTACAGTTTTCCTCCTCGCCACCACGCCGGGGGCAAGCGACTCTAAAGACCGTGTCCTCCCGCGACCGTGAATCCGCGCTCGTCGCGACGCCCGAGTCGAAGCGCGCCATCGCGAGGGACGAGGAGCCGCCGGTCGTCGCCCGGATGGTGATCGAGATCCGCAGCGACGGGACGCACACGATCGCGCGCGGCGCCGCCGAGGACGCGGCGACGGGCGAGAAGGTCGCGATCGAGATCGCCGGCACCACGCCGCTGCAGCTCGCGCTCTCGCTGATGAAGACGATGGCGACGGTGCCGGCGCTCGCGCGGAGCGCGGTGAAGGCGCTGCGCGCCCCGAAGAAGAACGACGACTGAGTCGCGACGCGATGCCGCAGGACCGGAGGCCGCTCTGGGCGACCTCCGGCCTGCGATCACCCCATCCGGACGGCATTGCAGTCAGGCGCTCGCTCACGCGCGCGCCTATCCAGCAGGCGCGCG
>JALHOE010000430.1 GCA_022843175.1 Deltaproteobacteria bacterium | reverse complement strand
GCGGGCGCGACCGACGGCGCGGGGACGAAACCCGGCGTCGGCGCGTTGAGGCCCGCGATCTCGCCGATCGGCGTGTGCTTCCGATCGCTCTGCGGCGGCGGGATGCTGCGGCGGGAGATCGGTCGTTCGTCGGCCGTCGTCGTGGCCGGCGATTTCTGCAGCGCTCGGTTCGGCGTCGCCTTCGGCGGCGGATCGCTGAGCATCGGCGGGGGCGGCGCGAGCTTCGGCAGCGGCCCCTTCTCGGTGATGTCGCCCGCGGCGACGTCGGCGACCGTGGTGTCCCAATCCTGATCGACGTTGATCGTCGGCACCGAGCCGGTGCCGAGGATCACCTCTGCGCGCCCCGATGCGGCCTGCGCGGCGCTGACCTCCCACGACTGCGTGGTCATTCCCTCGCGCGCGGGCTCCGGCTTCTGCTCCGGCTTGGTGGACGCGCGGCGCGCGAGCGGCAGCGGATCGGGGCGCGTCTCCTCGGGCGCGTTCTCGATGATCACCGGCGGGCGCGTGGCGTCGGGATCTTCTTTCTTCGCAGCGGGGCGCGCGCCCTTCGCCGGTGCGCCGGCCGCAGGCCGCGGGAGACTCGAGGCCTCGAGCCGCTTGGCGCCCGATGTTTGCGCGGCGAGCGCCAGCGTGGCCGCGGAGGCCGCGACGCCGCCGGACTGCGTCTTGCCGAGCCCGACGCCCGGCTTGGTGTGGCCGGGCACCGCGGGCGCGGGCTTGGGGATCGACTTGGGCGCCGAGAGCGGCTGATGGTCGCCGACGGTGTCGTCGATCGGCGCGGGCAGCCCCATCTTCTCGCGGTCCTGCGCGAGGGTGGGCGCGCCCTCGGAGAACTCGTCGTCCGGATCGCGGAGCAGCTCGCCCTTGCCGCGGCTGCGCAGGATCGTCGTGAGCCGATGCGCCATCTGCGCGGCCGACGGCATGCGGCGATCGCGCGATTTCTCGAGCACTTCGTCGACGACCCGCGCGAGCTCCTCGGGCACCTCGGGCACGGCCTGATCGACCGGCACGTGCTTGCGCTCCATGATCTCGTCGACGAGCGCGCGATACTCCTTGGCGATGAACGGGAGGCGGCCGGTGAGCGCCTCGTAGAGGATGACGCCGAGCGACCACACGTCCGTGCGCGGATCGAGATCGGGGACGCCGCGCGCCTGTTCGGGCGACATGTAGCTCGGCGTGCCGAGCACGACGCCGGTGGCGGTGACGTCGTTGCCGATGATCTTGCTGATGCCGAAGTCGAGGATCTTCGGCTGCAGGCCGCCCGTCGGCGTCTTGTGGAGGTAGATGTTGGCGGGCTTGAGGTCGCGGTGGAGGATGCCGTGCGCGTGCGCGGCGGCGAGGCCGTGGGCGAGGGGGATGATGAGCGCGAGCGCCTCGTCCACCGAGAGCCGGCCCTTGCGCCCGAGGAGCGACGCCATCGTCTCGCCCTCGAGCAGCTCCATGACGAGGAAGAGGATGCCCTCGTCTCCCTGACCGAGATCGAGCACCTCGACGACCGAAGGGTGTCGAACGCGGCCGCAGGCGCGGGCTTCTTGGAAGAAGCGCTGCAAGCGCTCGGGATCCGACGCGAGCGACCGGTGGAGGATCTTCACCGCGACCGCGCGGTCGATCAGCTCGTTGCGGGCGCACCAAACGCTGCCCGATCGCCCACGTCCGAGCACGCGGACGAGCCGATATCGCTGCTCGAGAAGGTCACCGGGACGCATCGATCGGGAGCGAGGATCGTAGCGGTTACGTCCCAAGAAACCAAACCGGGGTGCGGCAGATCTCCTACATCGGACGCTCGCCGCTCGCAGCGATGACGCAGCGATGCTAGCGAGCGCGCATGCTCGACCTCCGATACGTCGTCGATAACCTCGAAGAAGTTCGCGCGCAGCTCGGTCGCCGGGGGCCGCAGCACACGGCCGCGCTCGACGAGATCGCGCGTTTGCGCGGCGAGCGCTCGGCGGGGATCCAGGCGCGCGACGCGAGGATCCAGGCGCAGAAGGCCGAGAGCGAGGCGATGGCCAGGGCGCCGAAGAACACGCCCGAGTTCGCCCAGAAGCGCGACGAGCTCAAGAAGCTCTCGGCCGAGATCAAGGAGCTCGAGGGCAAGGTCGCCGAGGTCGAGGCCAAGCTCACCGAGCTGCTGCTCGACGTGCCGAACCTCCCCCACGCGAGCGTGCCCGACGGGCGCGACGAGTCGGCCAACGTCGTCGTCCGCACGTGGGGACAAAAGCCGAACGTCGAGAACCCGAAGGATCACGTCGACGTCGGCAACAAGCTCGGCATCCTCGACCTCGAGGCCGCCGCGCGGATCAGCGGCGCCCGCTTCGTGCTCCTCAAGGGCGCGGGCGCCCGCCTCGAACGCGCGCTCGCCGCGTTCATGCTCGACCTCCACACGCGCGAGCACGGCTACACCGAGATCGCGCCCCCGGTGCTCATCCGCGGCGAAGCGCTGCGCGGCACCGGCCAGCTGCCGAAGTTCGAGGCGGACCTGTTCAAGACCCAAAAAACGGAGGCGGAGAAGTCGTTCGACCTCTACCTCTCGCCCACCTCCGAGGTGCAGCTCACGAACCTCCACGCGGACGAGATCCTCGACGAGGCGTCGCTGCCCCGCCGCTACACGGCGTGGACGTCGTGCTTCCGCAGCGAAGCCGGCGCCTACGGCAAGGACACCCGCGGCATGATCCGCGTGCACCAGTTCCAGAAGGTGGAGCTCGTGCACATCACCGCGGCCGACGCGTCGGACCAGGCGCTCGAGGACCTCACCGGTCACGCCGAGAAGGTGCTGCAGGGGCTCGGCTTGCACTACCGCGTCGTTTCGTTGTGCGCGGGCGACATGGGCTTCGCGGCGCGCAAGACGTACGACCTCGAGGTGTGGCTGCCCTCGCAGAACACGTTCCGCGAGATCTCGAGCTGCTCGAACTGCGGCGACTTCCAGGCGCGGCGCGCGCAGATCCGCTACCGCTCGGGCAAGGACAAGCCGAAGCTCGCGCACACCCTCAACGGCAGCGGCATCGCCGTCGGCCGAGCGCTGGTCGCGGTGCTCGAGAACTACCAGCAGCCCGACGGCTCGCTGATCGTCCCCGAGGCGCTCCGCCCGTACATGGGCACCGACCGCATCACGCCCTGAAGGGAGCCGCGACCGTCAGGGAGCGGGTTGTCATCCGCGACAACCCGCTCGCTCACGCTCGCGGCTCCGTGGTGAGGCGCGCGATGCGCTCCGGCTCCACCCGCAGCACCAGCACCTTCTCGCGATCCACGACGACGGCTCCGGGCGCCGAGCCGCGCGGCTTTCGCACGTATTTCCGGGGCGTGTACTGGATCTCGACCACGCTCTCGCCGCGGGCGTCGCTGAAGTGCGCGGCGAGGTGCGCGGCGTCGACGAGCACCTCGCTCGGGCAGCTCTCGGTCTTGTCGAGCGGCACGATCACGTGGGCCCCGGTCCAACCCTTGGCGTGCAGCCACAGGTGGTGCGGCTTCGCGATCTTCGTCGTGAGCTCGTCGTTGTCCCGCGCGCCGCGGCCGACGAAGATCTCGCGCCCGCCGGACCGGAACGCGTGGAACGGCTTGCGCTCCTCTTCGACCCGCTTCTTCCCCGACGCCCGCGCAGCGAAGCGAATTCCGGCCGCACGCGCGCGCTCCTCGAGCACCGCGAGGTCCTCGGTCGTCGCGATCGCGTCGAGCGCGCGAAGCTGCTTCTCGGTCTCCTCGCGCCGCTGGTCGGCGATCGCGTGCCCCTTCTTCATGCGGCGCGCCCGATGGAACAGCGCGTCCGCGTTCTCCTTCGCGCTCTTGCCGGGGTCGAGCGCGATCGCGACCGCGACCGCCTCGCCGCTGCTCCAATCGTCGAGCGTGACCGACGACGCGCCGCGCTTGACGAGGTGCTGCTGCGTCACGAGCAGCGTGCCGTGCGCCTGGTGCTCGTCGGCGCGCGCGATCTTCGCGAGATCGCCGGCGATCGCCTCGAGCCTCCGCCGCAGCTTCTTGCGTGCGACCTCGAGCGCGGCGAGCACGGCACGCCTGCGCTGGGCGGCAGCCTCGGCCAGGTATCGCGCGAACGCGTCGCGCGCGTCGATCGGCTCGGCGGCGACCTCGGTCGGCTCGTCCACG
>JALHOE010000429.1 GCA_022843175.1 Deltaproteobacteria bacterium | reverse complement strand
GGAGCGCGTGGGCGAGTGGACCGCGGGCGCATCGCGCGCCGGTCGGGCGCGGCGCGCAAGCCCCTTCGACCTCTTCTGGAGACTGCAGTCGTTCCGTGATGGAGTGCGATCTTGAACGTCGATGTCGTCGTGGTGGGTGCAGGGTTCGCGGGTCTCTCGGCGGCGCGAGAGCTCACGCGCGCGGGCCTCGCGGTGGTGGTGCTCGAGGCGCGCGACCGCGTGGGAGGCCGCGTCTACACCAAGACGCTCGAGGGCGGGCCGTGGGTCGATCTCGGCGGCCAGTGGGCCGGCCCCACGCAGAACCATCTGCTCGCGCTCATCGCCGAGCACAACCTGCCGACGTTCGGCACCTGGACGAAGGGCGAGAACCTCGTCCACGTAAACGGCAAGTCGCGCCGGTACCGCGGCACGATTCCGCGCCTCGATCCTCTGAGCCTGCTCAACGTCGGCTACGCGCAGTGGCGCCTCGAGCGCATGTCGAAGCAGGTGCCGCTCGACGCGCCCTGGCGAGCGCCGCGCGCGGCCGAGTGGGACCGCATGACGTTCGCCGATTGGCTGCACAAGAACATCAAGACGAAGACCGCCCACGCGCTGCTCGACGCCGGGCTCGAGTCGGTGTTCGCCGCGGGCGCGCACGAGATGTCGCTCCTCCACGCGCTGTTCTACATCCACTCCGGCAAAGACCTCGACATGCTCCTCGGCTCCGACGGCGGCGCGCAGGCCACGCGCGTCGACGGCGGCATGCAGCAAGTCGCCGAGAAGCTCGCCCTGGGTCTCGACGTGCGGCTCTCGTCGCCGGTGCGCCGCATCGAGCACGACGGCGGCGTCGCCGTTCACTTCGACGGCGGCACCGTGCGCGCCAAGCGCGTGATCGTCGCGGTCCCGCCGAAGCTCGTCTCGCAAATCGACTTCCAGCCCGCCATCACCGGACCGCGCGCGGAGCTCGTGCGAAAGATGCCGATGGGCGCGGTCATCAAGTGCACCGCGATCTACGACCGTCCGTTCTGGCGCGACGAGGGCCTGAGCGGAATGAGCGTGAGCGACCAGGGCCCCATCCACGTCGTCTTCGACAACTCGCCGCCCGGCGCCGAGGTGGGAGTGCTGATGGGCTTCTGCGAGGCGGACAACGCGCGCAAGCTCGGCAAGCTCCCCGAGGCCGAGCGCCGCGACGCCGCGATCGCCTGCTTCGTCCGCACGCACGGCGCGCGCGCTCGGAGCGTCCTCCGCTACGGAGACCACGTCTGGGAGCACGACGAGTGGTCGGGCGGGTGCTACGGCGCGTTCATGCCGCCGGGCGTGTGGACATCGCTCGGCCCCGCGCTGCGCGAGCCGATCGGTCGCGTGCACTGGGCGGGCACCGAGACCGCGACCGAGTGGAGCGGATACATCGACGGCGCCATCTCGTCCGGCAAGCGCGCCGCGGCAGAGGTGCGCGCGCTCGAGCGACCCTAATGCCATGCTGTTCGGATATGAGGACCGGGCGCCAGGGAGAAGAGCCTCACGCCAAGGCCGCCCGAGATTAATCTGGGCGCAGCCCAGGGTGCGCATCGACGGGTCCGCTGCAGTTTGCGACAACGACGTCTCGGCGAGCATCGGCAGACGGCTTCGCTCGCGGGCGTTCTTGGCGTGAGGCTCCTCTCCCTGGCGCCCGGTTTGTCGCCGGGCGGCATTAACCGAACGGCATTGCCCTAATCAGAATCACTTGTAAGCGAACGCCTGGCTGTCGAACTTCAGCGACCTGCCGTCCACGACGACTTCGTGCGGCGGGTACACCCCGCCCGAGATCACTGGCTTGGTGTCGCCGGTGACGTCGACGATGAGCTCCGGGTAGCCGCGCTGCATCGTCCACGCGCGCAGGGAGTGACACGCCTTCTGCATCGGTTTCGCGCAGGAAGACCAGGTCGCGATCAGATCGTCGAAGTCGCGCGAGTGCAGCTCGCGGGCGTCGACCTCGATCTCGTCGGCGGTCTTGGTGGTGATCTTGGCGTTGCCGATCTTGAGCACGCGGTCGTCCTCGGTGGAGCCGAGGAAGACGATCCAGCTGGACTCGTCGTGCAGTCCGTCGCTGCCCGGCTCGTTGCGGAACGACGCGACGAGCACGCGCTCGCGCGCCAGACGATCCACGAGCGACGCCTTGCCGATCCACACGTGGCCGGTGTGGCCGTCGAGCGGGCCGAGGCCGAAGCGGCGGAGGATGCCGACGACGTCGCTCCGGGAGGACGCCGCGGCGACCTGTTGCTCCACGATCGACGCCGGCACCGACGGGAACTGAAACGCGTCGACGAGGACGCCCTTCGAATTCGGGCGCAGGTAGCGCGGGCCCGCGGGCTCTGCCGGCGGCGGCGCCTGCGTCGGCGAGTCTTCGGCGGTCGCCTTCGGCGTGCTCTTCGCGGACGGCTTCTGGGGCGGCTCGCGGTCGGCGTCGGGCTTCTCGCCCTTGCACGCGGTGAGCGCGATCAAGAAGCACGCTCCGTGGCACCACGCTCGCACGCGCTCGAGGGTAGCCGGTGGTGCGGCGGCGGACGAGGCGAACGGCGCTATTCTTGGAGCGTGCCTCTCCGGCTGCTCCTGCTCTCGGCCGCGCTCCTCCTCGTCGGCTGCGTCGACGGCGCGGCCTCCGACGACGGCGAGCGCGGAAACCCGGGCGACGCGGTCAACGCGGGCGACGCGGTCGTGGTCGAGGTCTCGGACACTGCGCTGGTGGACAGCTCCGCGCCCGAGACCACGGTCGCGGTCGACTCCGCGGTCGCCGACGTCGCCGACGCGAGTCCGCACGTCTGCCCGGCGGCGTCTGCGCCGAAGGACTGCTCGGTCGGCCCCGGCAAGGGCACCGCCGACGAGTGCCACGACGCCCCGTCGTGTTACCTCAAGACGGTCCAGAAGGCGGTGAACGGGCTCGTCAGCGCGCACCCCGACTGGTTCGACTTCACCGGGCCGAGCGGCTGCCCCGTGATCAAGAACGTCGACCAGTTCCTCAACGCGGTCGTGGCCAACGTGTCGGCCGACGGGCTGTGCATCGTGCGCGATCCGAACGCGCCGGGCGAAGAGGTCACCGTCAAGAAGGACAACGCGTTCTCCGAGAACTTCGACATCGTCTCGTCTGCCGGCTGCGCGCGCTCGGGCGATCCGATCTACACCGGCTACTGCGCGCCGGCCTGGTGGTGATCAGAGCCCGAAGCGCTTCCAGAAGTCGGCGTCCGTCGCCGCGGCGGCCTCGTCGTCGGTCGGCCAGTCGTCGAAGAAGTTGTTGAGGTCGTAGAGCATGCGCGCGAGCTCGCCGGACTGGTCCTGCCGGTCGGCGTCGAGCTGGCGCACGGCGAGGAGGCCGATCGTGATCGAGTCGCGCTCGTCCTGCGTGGGCTCTCGGCCGTTCTGCGTCCACCGCTGCATGGCGTCGAGCTGGGTGTCGATGCTCTCGATCGTCCAGTTCTTGGGCTGAACGCGGAGCATGTCGCTCGTGATCTTCCGAGCTGCGTCGAGCATGTGGAAGAAGTCGTCGCGTGAGTTGAGCTTCCCGTAGACGCCGCCCATGTCAGCCGCTCCACGGGGTGGTGCTGCCCGGCACCTGCTGCGGCGGATTGCCGGAGTTCTGGCTGCGCGGGACGAAGTACTGCGTGCCGCCGCCGTTGGTGTCGTACACCTGCGGGTTCTGGGCCTGCGAGGGGCTCGACCAGGTGTCCTGCACCGGAGCGGCGGTGCTCTGCATGTAGGTCGTGTTCGGGTCCATGTTGTACGTCGTCGATTCCTTGGGCCCGTTCGCGCCCACGCCGTACTCGCCGTTGGGACCGAAGGCCGCGCCCTGGTTGCCGATGCCGAGGCTGTCGGGCGAGTTGCCCGCCTCGGCGAAGTACTGGCCGGGGCGGTTCGGATCGCCGCCCGGGTTCTGGTAGCAGTTCTGCGGCGAGGGGATCTGCGGGGGCGGGCCGGTGATGACCGGGTGGTCGAAGTTGGTGCCCTTCATATGGTTCGCGGTCTCGGACGCGTTGAAACCAGCGTTCTGATAGAAGTCCGCCGCGACCTTCTTGCGCGCTGCAATTTGCTCCGGCGAGTTGCCGGGCGCCGCGGCGAGCGCGCGCTCCTCGGGCGTGGGTGCGTTGCGGCTCGAGCCGCTGCCGCTGCCGCCGCCGCCACC
>JALHOE010000428.1 GCA_022843175.1 Deltaproteobacteria bacterium | reverse complement strand
CGACGGCCGCCGCCGCGAAGCTCGGCGTGAGTCGCTCGGCGCGGGTCGGCGAGCGCAGCAACAGACGCGCGAACACCCCGAGCGCGACGAGCACGATCGTCGCGCGCAGGATCGCGGAGCTCGGCAGCGGCGTCGCTGCGAACGACGGCGCGCGCAGCGCGTTGCCGACGGCGAGCCAGGCGTCCCGCCGGAGGAGCACCGGCACGAGCGCGAGCGCCGCGACGGGGAGCGCGCCCACCAGCGCCGAACGCACGGAGCGACGGGTGAGGATCCACACCACCACGAGCACCGGGAGCAGCCGCGGCGCGCCCCACGCGGCCACGAAGCTCGCGGCGCCGAACGCGTGCTCGTTTCGCTCCATCAGCGCGAGCTCGACCGCGATCACCACCAACGCGATCGGCAGCGGGCTCGCGGCGAGGAGCACCGCGGTCGTCGCCGAGAACGCCAGCGCGAGGATCGAGGCTGCGCCCGCCGCGGCCACGATCCGCATCGCGACGAGGTAGCTCGCGAGCGCGGCGGGCAGCGCGAGGACGATCGCGGCGCGCAGGTCGATCGAGCCGAGGGGGATCAGCGTCGCGAGCGGCGCCACGAGCTGCGGCAACGGCAGCGACCACGAGCGATCGACCGCGAGACCGAGCCCGACCGTGACGTCGCGCGCGGCCCCCGCGAACGACGCGGCCTCGGGATCGCACAATGCCGCGAACAGAAGAGGCACGGCCGCGACGGTCGCCGGGATCCGCGAGCTGTTCACCGCTGGCAACTACCCCGCCGGCCGCGGAAGGGCCAAGCTAGCCGGCGGTGCGAGCGCTCCTCCTCTGTTGCCTGTGGTCGTTGGTCGCGTGCGGCCCGCCGCCAAGGGCCGTCTCGAACCATCCCGCGCCGCGCCCCGCGCCGAAGCTGGCGCTGCCGGGCAGCTGCGTCGATCCGATCCACGACGCGCTCGATCGACTCGGGCCCGACGCCGACCGCGAGGGCCTACGCGACGAGCGCGGCGTCGATCTCGACGGCGACGGTCAGGGCGATCGGTTCCTCACCCATGGCGCGTTCTGCGGCACGGGCGGGTGCTCCTGGCACCTCTACGTCTCGCGCGGGGCCTGCGCCCACTACGTGGGCGAGCTCTTCGGAATGCTGCCGATCGCCCGGCCGCGCACCGACAAGGGACTGGTCGAGCTCGAGATCACCGCCCGGACCGGGTGCGCCGGGATGGCTCGGACCGAGACCCGGGCCCGCTTCGACGGCCATGTCTACACGCCACATTCCTCGCGAAAGTGCCGCTGTCCCGAGCCGTCGGACGAGACCGCCGGCGAGCCGGATCCCGAGGCGCTCTGCGATCCATGGGTACCCGTCGCCCCCGCGCCCTGAAAAACGGCTTGCTGCAACTTCGGCAGTTTTGCCGGAGGTGAGGTATGCTGCGGCGCATGATTCGTACCCGCCTGACCGCGGTGACGCTGCTCGCCCTCGGCGTTGCGATCTGGGCTGCATGCGCGGCCAAACAGCAAAACGGTCAGGAGTGCCTGAAGAACGGCGACTGCGAATCCGATCGCTGCATTCAGTACGTCTGCACCGATCCCAACGCGTCGCGCCCAGTCACGACGACGGCCACGGACACCGGCACGCCCGTGGTCGACACCGGCACCGATGGCGTCGCAGCCGACACCGCGCCGGCGGACGCGGGCGCCGACACGATGATGGCCGCAGAGACCGCGGCCGACACGAGCGGCGACTGACGGAGCAGAGGCGCTCGATCCTGCTCACCGTCGCATACGACGGCGCAGCGTTTCACGGGTTCGCTCCCCAGCGCGAGGGCCGCACGGTCCACGGCGTCCTCAGCGCGGCGGTGGGCTCGCTCGATCCGCGCGCGTCGGGCTTGCGTGGCGTCAGCCGCACGGACGCAGGCGTGCACGCGCACGCGCAGATGGTGTCGTTCGACCCCTCGCGCGACATCCCATGCAAGGGCTGGGTGTTGGGCGTGAACTCGGCGTTGCCCGCGGACATCGCGGTGCGGCGCGCGAGGGAGGTCGAGCCCGGTTTCGACCCACGAGCCAAGAGCCGTGGAAAGCGCTACCGATATAGGGTGATGCTCGATCGGGTGCGCGATCCGTTGCTCGACGGCCGAGCCTGGCGTCTCGACCCGCCGTTCGATCTCGCCGCCGCCGCTGCCGAGGCGCGCGCGCTGCTCGGCACCCACGATTTTCGCGCGTTCCGCTCGTCGAGCGACGAGCGCATCGAGACCCGCCGCACGCTCACCCGCGTCGACCTCGTCCACGACGACGGGCGCACGCTCGAGGTGATCGTCGAGGGCTCGGCCTTCCTCCACAACATGGTCCGGATCATCGTCGGGACGCTCATGGACGTCGGGCGTGGGCGGCTGCGGGCCGGCGCAGTAGCGCGCGCGCTCGAATCCGGCGATCGTTCTGTCCTCGGCATGACGGCGCCCGCCCACGGACTCTTCCTCGACGAGGTGTTCCTCGACCTGCCCGCGGAGGGTGCGTCGTGGCCGTAAAGGCGCTGCGCTCGTGGGTTCGCGCGGTCGATGCGCGAGACGCGGCCGCGCTCCTCCGGCTGCACCGCGAGCTGTGGTTCGATCACGATGGCCGGGGCGGCATGCCGGCATCGACCGACGAGCAGGTCTGGCTCGGCTACGGCGAGATCCTCGAGCGGCAGCTCGCCCATCGCGACGGACGTCGCGTCCCCAACGGCTCGTTCGAGGGCAAGCTCGGACACCTCGTCGGCGAGTGGGATGGGCGCGTCGTCGGACAGGTCGAGATCTACCTCGACCGCTTCGGCTGGGACCCGCGCACACCCCACGTCGCCGAGCTGCGTTCGTTGATCGTCACGCGCGACTCGCGCGGCGTCGGCCTCGGCGCGTCGCTCGTGCGCGAGGCTGCGGCGGCGTCGCGCCTGCGCGCGGGCTCGAGCACAATCGTCGCCGCCGAGGTGCTCGCACGCAACGAAGCGCTCGCGTTCTACGACCGACTCGGGTTCCGCACCCTCGAGCGCCTCACCGCGATCGCCGGTGCTCGCGCGCCGAGCGGGTACAAGGTGGCGCCCGCGGCCGTGGAGGACGCCGGCGAGCTCTCGGTCCTCGATCACGAGGCGCGCCTGCGCCGGCAGCGGTGGGGCGATCCGCGGTTTGATCCGGCGCCGACGTCGATCGGCGGCGATCTGGTGCGGATGATCGCCGACGGCCTCGCGCTCGACGAAGCGCAGCGAAGCACCGAGCCGGGTCGCGTGCGCGAAGAGCTGCTCGCGCGCGACGCCCGGGGACGCGCGCTCGCCGCGGGCTACCTCGTCGCGTCGCCGCTCGGCCCACCCTTCGCGCCCGTGATGCGCGCCGAGATCGCGCGTCTCGCGGCCGATCCCGACGACCCCCGCGCGCTCGAGGCCGCGCACGCGCTCGTCGCCCATGCGTGGCACCGCGTCTCGGCGCTCGGCGCGCGCGAGCTCCTCGTGCGCACGCCGTTCCTCGACCCGGTTGGGGCCTCGATGGCGGAGCTCGAGTCGAGCCGCCCCTTCTCCTGGATCCTCGCGGCCCCGGCTTCGACGATCCTCCGCCGCGCCACGAAACCGTAAGTGCGGTTCGGTCGACAGGGGGGGTGCTCGATCGCTTCCTCGGGATCCTCGCGCCGCCACGGTGCGCTGCGTGCGACGTGCTGCTCGCGCGCGAAGCCGTGTTCTGCGCAGCGTGCCTCACGACCGTCGAGCCCCCGCCCCCGCTGCCGCCCGGGGTGACCGCCTCGTTCGCCTATGGCGGCGCCGTCGCCGACGCGATTCGCAGCTGCAAGTTCCGTGGGCGGGTCGACCGTCTGCGCCTGCTCGCGCGACTGATCGTCGTGCGGTTGCCCACCGAGCCGGTCGACGTCGTCGCGCCGGTCCCGCTCCACGTCGCGCGCCTCCGGGAGCGCGGGTTCGATCAGGCTGCGCTCCTCGCCCGTGCGGTCGCGCGCGCGCTCGGCAAGCCGTGCGCCGTTGAGCTGCTCACGCGCGTCGTCGACACGCCGCACCTCGCGAACCTCGACGCCCGCGCCCGCGCCGAGGCGATCGCCGACGCCTTCGTCGCCGCGCCGTTCGCCGGTCGCGCGCTGCTGATCGACGACGTCTACACCACCGGGGCGACGCTCGCGGCCGCGACGGCCGCCGCGGCCGGGCGATGCA
>JALHOE010000427.1 GCA_022843175.1 Deltaproteobacteria bacterium | reverse complement strand
TCGAGGCCGGCCTGCTCGCCGAGCAGTCGCGCCGCCGCGCCGACATCGAGCGGGCGCGCGAGGGCGCGCGAAACGCGCTCGAGACATTTCTTCGCGCGCTGTCGCTCCCCGGCGACGACGTCTCCATCGTTCTCCGGGCCGAGGACGAGTCCCACGCGGGCGAGGTCACGCTCTCGACCACCTTCGGGCTCCGCGCGACCTTCCGCGTGGTGGTGCCCGAGGGGCACGAGCTCGCGCGACCGCGCCGCGCGATCGAGGTGGCCGCGGGCTGCGAGATCCACGTCCCGCACGAGGCGGGGTGGCTCAACAAACGGCTCGAGCTGCAGAAAATAAAGCTCGACAAGCTGTGGCTCCAGGAGCTCGCGCTCACCCCGCACAACGTCCGCGTCACGCTGCGCAAGGGGCAGGGTGCCGGCGCCGGGTACACGGTGGAGCTGGTCCGCGGCGCGCAGGGCACCGTCCGCGAGCTGGACGACAGCGGCGTCGAGACGGGCGTCCACCCGCTCGAGCCCGAGGATCTCGACGCCGTCACGCGGCTCACCGACGCGGTCACCGTGTCGCTGGTCTCGCTCGCTGCGCACCGCGGCGCGATGATCCACGCCTCGTTCGACGGCGCGTCGCTGGCAGACCTCGACGACCCGCGCTCCATCGCGACCGCGCTGATCGGCACGCTGGCCCCGGTGGTCAACGAGATCGAGCGGCGCTCGGGCGGAGTCGACGAGCTGATCCTCCGTCGCGACGTCGCCGACGGGCGCCGCGAGGAGAAATACGTGAAAAAGGCCGAGCTGCGCGAGGCGATCTGTGCGCTCCCGATCGCGCTCCGCAACGCCTTCGAGCCGCTCCAACTGGTTCCGCGCAGCTCCCTCACCCCTCCGCCCCCCGCGGTCGCCGAGCGAGACGAGATCTCGATGGAGCTGATCGACGACGACTCCGCGCCGCGCGACCTGATCAAGGTAATCGGCCGTTAGCCCACATCGGCGCTTGTCGTCTACGTGACAGCACCACTTCCGTCCGGTAGACCAGGACGGGTGAGAGCTGCGCTTATCCTTCCGTTGTTGTTGAGCGTCGGGTGCATGCGCTTCAACGAGGATCCCCCGCGGACCGTGCAGCCCGACGCCACGGCCGACACCACGACGGAGGACACCGCGGTCGCCGACACCGCGGGCGACGCCGCGCCGACGATGTGCGATCGCAGCGGAGGCTACGCGGTCGTCGACAAGGCGATGACCGACCTCATCCCCAAGCTCAAGGCCGACTGCCGGATCGACCGCTTCTTCGTCACGATGCCCGACCCCGCGCTCGCGCACATGCGCGAGTGCATGGCGCTCCAGCTCGCGTCGATCATGCGCTGCTCGAAGGACGGCGTGCGCGTGAAATACCCTGCGCTCGACAGCAAGGGCGCGCAGTGTCGCGACATGCTCAACGCGCACAAGACCGTCGGCGTTCACGCCCTGGATTTCGACGCGATGATCGACGACATGCTCGCGGCGCTCGGCGAGCAGAAGACGATCAGCGCGGCCGATCTCGCGGCCGTCGCCGACGTGCTTCGCTTCCAGCGGCAGGACATCGTCAACCCGGGCGACGCGGGCCGCGGCGACGCGTGCGCCTCCGAAGCGAGCGCTCCCGTCGACACCGGCGAGGAATACTGAGCGCTAGTTGAGCGCCCGTGCCTGCAGCCGAAGCCTCGCGCCGTCGAGTCCGTGGAACGCGCTCACGTCGAGCGCGAGGTCGCGGAACCGCCAGCGGCTCGCGAGGCGACCGGCCGGAGCCGACGCGAGGTCCTTGGCGACGTCCTCGGAGTGCGGCGTGCCGAACGTCTCGGCCGTCTTCGCCCGAATGCGCTGGAACAAAGAAGCGGCCTCTGTCTCAGTTCCGGCCGGCGCGATGAGATCGATCCCGACCAACCGCGCCGCGTCGAACCGGTAGAAGACCCCCCCTGCGACAGGAACCGTCGCAGACGCGAGCACACTGCACCGAAGCCCCACGCCGTCCACCTCCGAACAGGTCACCGAGCTTGCCGCAGCCCATGCCAGAATGTCCGATTTCGTTGCTTTTCCAACGGCAAAACCGAGGAAGCTCGTGGTGGGCGCGAGGGCCTCTCCCGACAGCGGCGCGACCGCTTTTTTGCGGGCATCCTCGAGCTCGGGCCCGCGCGCGAGGAGAGGACATGCGTCGCTGCGACCCAGACGCCGCAGGAGCTGAGGATGAAAGATCGCACCTGCGGCAACCACAGCGCAGACGCCGGCTGCTATCCAGGTGATCGTTCTACGCATCTCTCGCACCTCTCACGACCGAATCGTGATCTCAGTTTGCCCAAAGACTTGATCATAAGCCACATGACAAGCAGCATTTCGTAGGCCATGCCCGAACGTGACGACGAGCTGATCGGGCGAAACATCGCCGGCAAGTTCCTGGTCGAGGAGTATCTCGGCGGAGGAGCGATGGGCTCCGTGTATCGGGCGCGGCAGGTCGCGCTCGACAAGAGCGTCGCCATCAAGGTGCTGCATCGCGACATGGCGCGCGACCAGGCGTTCGTCGGTCGGTTCCATCGCGAAGCGAAGCACACGTCGCGGCTCGATCACCCGAACTCGGTGCGCGTCCTCGACTTCGGCGAGGAGCCGGACGGACTCCTCTACATCGTGATGGAGTTCCTCGACGGTCGAGACCTCCTCACCGTCATGAACGAGGAGTGGCCGCTCGACGACCGCCGCGTCGCGATCATCCTCAGCCAGGTGCTCGCAGCGCTGGCGGTGGCGCACGATCAGGGCATCGTTCACCGCGATCTGAAGCCCGAGAACATCATGGTGCTCCCCGGCACCACCGACGACGGCGACATGATCGACGTCGTCAAGGTCTGCGACTTCGGCATCGCCACGATCGCCAACGCGATCGAAGAGGATCCACGGGGCGCGCGGCTCACGGCCAAGGGCCTGGTGATGGGCACGCCCGATTACATGTCGCCCGAGCAGGCGCGCGGCGAGCGACTCGATCCGCGCACCGATCTCTACTCCGTCGGCGTCATCCTCTACCACCTGCTCACCGGCCGCACGCCGTTCACCGCGGAGTCCGCGCTCGGCATCGCGCTCAAGCACGTGTCCGAGCCGGTCGAACCCCCGTCGCGCATCCGCGAGGACGTCGACCCGGGGCTCGAGACGATCTGTCTGCGGGCGATGGAGAAGTCGCGCGACGCGCGCTTTGCGTCGGCGCGGCAGATGCGCGCCGAGCTGCGCTCCGTCCTGCAGGCGCGCGGCAAGTCGCTGCCCAAGATCCCGGCCGCGCCGCGGAGCGGCAGCGGCGGCATCCGCAACCCGAACCCGGTGCGCAGCTCCGGCGCGCACGCGGGCCCGGGCACCATGGGCTTCGAGCAGAAGCGAGCGAACACGGTCGGTTACGAGGTCCCCGCGTCGGGGCCGCGCACCGATCCGGTCGCGCGCGTCGGTCGCCAGGGCAGCGGACCGACGTCGGGACGCACCCCGACGATCGGGTTCGACTCCTCGAAGCCGTCCAAGCCGCTCATCCCGGGCTCCCCGCACTTCGATCGCCGGGCCGAGACGCTGGCGTCGCCCTCGATCTCCGAGGCGCCCGTCTCGAAGCCGATCTACGCGACCGATCGCCCTCGACACGATCGGAATCGCTCCACCGACCCGCCGCCGGCGAACCCGAAGTTCCCCTCGCGCGTCGTCACCGTCTCGCGCGGACCAGCCGGGGCGCTTAAGTCGCTCAAGGCGTCACCGACGTTCCAGCAGCTGAACTCCAACGAGATTCAGGTGATGATCGACGAGCCGCAGGCCGCTGCCGCGCTCGCCGACCCGTCGGCCCCGCGGCGCAAAAAGAAGCTCGGCGGGCTCTTCTACTTCGCGCTGACGATGCTCGTCGGCCTCACGGCGGCCGCGAGCTACCAGACGTTCGTCAAGCCGGGGCAGCTCGTCGCCAAGGTGCCGGCCCAATCGCTCACCCCGGAGCCCACGGCGCACAACGTCGATCCCACGGCCACGTCCACGGCCACGGCGGTCGCGGATCCCACGCCGCCCACGAGCGACACGGTCGCGATGAACGTCCCCGAGCCGGGGCCACACAAGAACGGCACCAAGCCCACGCCCGGCACCAAGCCCACGCCCGGCACCAAGCCCCCGCCCGGCGCCAAGATGACGGCGACCGTCGAGCCAACCCCCACGGTCACCGCGGCGCCCACGCCCACGCCCACGCCCACGGTCACC
>JALHOE010000426.1 GCA_022843175.1 Deltaproteobacteria bacterium | reverse complement strand
GGCGGTGTCACGGGAATCCCGGCCTCTCCGATCGGCGGCGTACACGCGCCCCCCGCCGGCAACACAGCGCCGACGCAGGCCGGCGCCGTCACGACGAGCCAGCCAGCCGGCGCGATCCCGCCGACGCCCGCCGGATCGGTCTCCCCCTCGCCCGGTGCGGGTGCGATCCCGCCGACGCCCGCCGGATCGGTCTCCCCCTCGCCCGGTGCGGGTGCGATCCCGCCGACGCCCGCCGGATCGGTCTCCCCCTCGCCGGGTGCGGGCGCGATCCCGCCGACGCCCGCCGGATCGGTCTCGCCCTCGCCCGGCGCGGGCGCGGCTCCGGTGGCGCCGATCGCGCGCTGACGCTCGTTCCACGTGCGCAACAATGTGTTGCCGTGACACCTATTGAGGAAACGCTGGGGGCGGCCTAAGGCGACGCGATGCGTTCTCTCGTCGTCCTCGGCTCTACCCTCGTCCTCGGCCTCGCAGCGTCGTGTGGCGGTCCCGCGACCCCCGCGACCGAGCCCACCGCTCCCTCGGCCCCCCCGGTCGCTTCGACGCCCGCGCCCGCCACGGCCTCCGCGCCCGCGTCGGCTTCGGTCGCTCCGTCGGCCTCCGTCGCCGACACCGTCGTCGGTCCCGACACCGTCGCGTGGAAGGACATGACGACCGAGCAGAAGGGCAAGTGGATGAAGGTCGCCGTGATGCCGAAGATGAAGGAGCTCTTCCAGGCGTTCGATGCCAAGGAGTTCGAGAAGTTCAACTGCGCGACCTGCCACGGCGAGAAGGCGAAGACCGGCGACTTCAAGATGCCGAACGACAAGCTCCCCGTCCTGCCGACCAAGGCCGACGAGTTCGGCGCCCTCATGAAGAAGAAGCCCAACGACATGAAATTCATGATGGAGAAGGTGAAGCCCGAGATGGCGAAGCTCCTCGGGCTGAAGGAGCTCGACATGAAGAACCCTCAGCCGAACACCCTCGGCTGCTCCAACTGCCACACGATGAAGAAGTAGGCGTTCACGCCGTGAGGCGGCGCACCGCTTCGATCAGCTCCGGCATGCGCGCGGTGCGTTCGAGCACCACGTAGGCGCCGAACTTGAGCGCCTTGAGGCCGCGCTCGACGTCCGCGCGCCGCGCCGTCCACGCAACGATGGGCAGGCCCTCGTGCGCGGCGCACAGCCGGTCGACGATCGAGAACACGTCGGGTGCGTCGAAGTCGGCCACCAGCACCTCGAGCTCGGGCGGCACCTGGGCGGACGAGCCGATCAGCTCGACCGCGCAGCCGGCGTGGAGCAGCGAGCGCGCGAGCGACGCGCGCTCGAACGGGTCCTTCATGGCGAGCGCGACGACGACCGCGCGACCGACCTGACGCGTGCCGGCGTCGATCCGCTGCGGCGGCCGTTTGCGGTCGATCCCGACGCCGGGCTTCGTTTGCTGGCCCTCGGCCACCTCGGGCACGAGCGACCTGCGAGCCCCGTCGCGACGAGCGACCGGATCGCCGTAGTCGGCGGTCTGGTCGCCCGGCTCGGGGCGCTTGCTCGACGTACCCGACATCGAACCCGATCGTAGCGCACCTTGCGGAACGCGGCCGCGAACGCTGCGCGTCGGACGCGCAACAGAGTGCGGGCATGGTTCGCATGGCCGCGCTCCTCGTCGCCCTCGCAGGTTGCGCCGCCGCATCGAACGCGCCGGAGGACGAGCGCGTCGCGCCGGTGATTAGCGGTCCCTATCGCACCCCGATTCAGGTCGCAGAATGCGACGACGACGACGACTCGTCCGCGACGTCCGTCTGCCTGGCGATCGCGAGCGTGCGCGCGCTCGCCGGCCTGCAACCGCTGAGGCGCGACGACGCGGCGTCACGCGCGGCGAGGGGCCACTGCAACTACGTCAGCCTCAACCGCTCGTTCACCCACACTCAGGATCCGCGCAAACCCGGCTTCACCGGGATCACGTTCCGCGACCGCCTCGCGGCCGCGAGGTTCACCGACGACCCCGGGGGCGAGGTGCTCGCGTCGATCGTCGGCGGCGCGGCGATCACCGGCGCGAGCGGGTTCCTCAACAGCGTCTACCACCGCGCGATGTTCCTCCGCTCGGAGACCACCTCGTACGGCTACGGCGTCGCCGGGCAGTGCGCGACGATCGATCTCGGCAGGCCCCACCGCTTCGAGAGCGTGCCGGTGGTCCGCGTGGTGTGGCCGCCGGACGGCGCTCGCGACGTGCCCACGACCTTCCACGCCGACGGCGAGCTGCCGAACCCGGTGCCCGGCCGCGCGGTGGTCGGGTCGCCGATCTCGGTGATCGGCGCCGCGGGCGCGATCGCGATCGCGCTCGCGAGCCCCACCGGCGCGGTGCGCGGCGTCACGATCACGAGCACGAACGATCCGAACAAGCTCGTGCGCCCGGGCGAGGCGCACTTCGTCCCCGACCTGCCGTTGACCGCGCGCACGCGCTACCGGGTCACGGTCTCGGTGGGGAACGAGACGCTGGTGTCCACGTTCCTCACCGCGCTCTGAGCTACTTGGTCTCGACGGTGCCGTCGGCGTGGCGGGCGAAGCGGGTGGCTTCGCGCGGGTGGGTCGGCGCGTCGCTCGGGAAGGGCCAGCCGCCGAACCCGGTGCGGCGGTAGTCGAGGATCGCCTGGCGGATCTGCTCCTCGCTGTTCATCACGAACGGCCCGTGCTGCACTACGCGCTCGCCGATGGGACGCCCCTGCAACATGAGCAGCTCGCTCGGCGCGTCGCCGTTGACGAGCTCGACCTCGCGCTGCGCCACGACCTCGACGCCCGCGTGCGAGCGCAGCGTTTCGCCGGCGATCGAGAGCGACGCGCCGGTGAAGAAGTAGAGCGTGCGGCGGGTCTGCGGGTGCGCCGCGGCGGGCACAATCCACCGCGCGTGCGGCGCGAGCTTGATCGTCCAGATCGCGACCTCGGAGTCGGCGCGCGACGCCCACGAGCGCGGCGGCGGCTTGCCGGGCTGCGCGTCGCCGAGCGCTCCGGCGACGACGGCCACCGACGTCTCGCGGCCCTCGCTGTCCCTGAACACCCTCCGCGGGATGTCCTCGTTCCACAGCATGGTGAAGTGCGGGTCGACGAGCTTGTCCTCGGCGGGCAGGTTCAGCCAGATCTGAAAGAGCTCGAGCGGGTTCTCGGCGTCGCGACGCAAGAGCGGGAACATCTCGCTGTGCACGATGCCCTTGCCCGCGGTGAGCCACTGCGCGTCGCCGCCGCCGAACCGCGCCGTGGCGCCGAGCGAGTCGGAGTGGTCGATGAAGCCGGTGCGCACCACCGTGACCGTCTCGAAGCCGCGGTGCGGGTGCTGCGGGAAGCCGGGGACCTCGCTGCCGTGATACATGCGGAAGCCGTCGCGGACCTCGAAATCCATGCCGAGGTTGCGGCCCGCGAGCGACGCGTCGGGCCCGAGCTTCTCGTTGCCCCTGGGGTAGCGGTCGTCGTGGTGAACGCAGAAGAGGAACGGGTCGACCGTCTCCCACGGAAACCCGAGCTTCTTGATGGAGCGAATGAGATCTTTGGACATGGGTCACGCCTTGGATGCCGGCCGGGCGACAAAGGTATACGGAGGGAGCATGCGCATGCTCCTCGCCGCGGTCACCACCACCCTGCTCGCCGGCAGCGCGCGTGCCGACAGCCCGCGCGAGCACGACGGGCTCTACGTCCGCGCCGGGGTCGGGCCGGGCTACGCGACCGGCGGCGCGCGCACCAACCAGAACGACGTCACGGCGAACCTCACCGGCGTCGCGATCACGACCGAGCTCGCGGTCGGCACGACGATCGGACGCGGGCTCGTGGTCGGCGGCGGCATCTACCCGGGGATCATCCCCTCGCCACGCTTCAAGATCGGCGACGGCCCGTCGGGGCCCGGCGGCGGCTATCACGTGTCGGCGCTCGGGCCGTTCGTCGACTTCTACTTCGATCCCAAGGGCTCCACGCACGTGCAGGGCGCGCTGCTCTTCTCCGCGGGATACATCGAGGGCACCGCGGGCGGCGAGTCCGCGACGGGCTTCGGCCTCGGCGGGATGCTCGGCGTCGGCTACGAGTTCTGGGTCTCCAACAAGCTCAGCGTCGGGCCGCTGTTTCGCGCCACCTACTACCGCTTGTGGGCGTCGAGCAGCGACACGAGCAAGGCCTCGTCGCACAACCTATTCGTGCCGTCGCTGCTTCTTGCGGTGACCTATCAGTAGCAACAGCGCGAGCCCGAACGCGGTGCCGCTCTGCGCGCGCGGCGAGAACGCGCACCCGCCGCCGGTGTCGCCGCGCTCGCCGGGCGGCGCAACGACGCCGGCGTCGCT
>JALHOE010000425.1 GCA_022843175.1 Deltaproteobacteria bacterium | reverse complement strand
GGTGTCGAGCACGGTGAGCAGCGCCGGCGCCGCGGACACGCCGGCCGACACCACGGCCTCGCGCGCGGGCGAGGAGCCGACCAGCGCGCGCTCGTCCTCGAACTGGCCAAAGGTCTTGAGGATCGCCTCGACGGCGGCCGGCGTGCCGATGCGACCGAGCGCGGCGAGGGCGCCGCGGCGCACGTCGGCCGCACCCGGCTTCTTCGACGTCTCGGTGGCCAGCGGCGCGATCGACGCGACCGCGTCTGCCGCCTTGAGGCGCCCGAGCGCGGCGAGGGCCTCGATCCGTACCTCGAGCGCCTGATCGCGGAGGGCGATCTGCAGCGAGGGCGACGCCTTCGGATCGCCGAGCTCGCCGAGCGTGCGGACCACCGCTTGCCGGACCTCGCTCGCTTCGTCTTGCACCTTGGAGACCAGCGGCGTGACGGCGCGCTTGTCGCCGAGCTTCGCGAGCGCGCGCGCGACCGCGAGGCGGACCTTGGAGTTGGAGTCGTCGAGGCGCGCGAGCAGCGGCGCGACGGCCTCGACCGATCCCGACGCGCCGAGCGCGCGCACCGCCGCGAGCCGGACGCGCGGATCGGTGTCGCCGAGGGAGCGCGCGAGCACCTTGACCACGCGCGGGTCGGGGACCTTGGCGAAGAACTCGCACGCTGCCTCGCGGAGGGCGGGCGCGGGATCGGTGAGCCAGGGGATGACGAGGTCGCCGGCCTCGGTCATGCGGATGCGCGCGGCGACGATGCCGGCGGCGAGGCGCACCTCGAGATCGCTGTCGGTGAGCGCCTTGGCGACGAGCGGGATCGCCTCTTTTCGGGGCACGTTGATCAGCTCGGACGCCGCGGCGCGCCTTCGCGCGACGTCGGGCGAGGCGAGGTCGGCCTTGACCTTGTCGGGCGCGTCGGGCCAGAGGCCACCGCGAGCGTCCCCCACGGACAGGGCGAGGACGACAGCGCTGAGGCAGGCCGCGATCGAGCGCATAACGTGGGAGAAGCTAGCGGCTTTGCTAAGGTGCCGCCATATGGACCTCCTCGTGCGCGGCGGAACGATCGCCACCTGCGATCCCGAAGACCGTGTCCTCGCCGGCGACGTGCTCGTGCGCGAGGGGACGATCGTCGCGGTGGGCGCCGAGGCCACCGCCAAGGCGCAGCGCCCGCATCGCGTGCTCGACGCGTCCGGCTGCGCCGTCGTCCCCGGCTTCGTCCAAGCGCACGTCCACCTCGTGCAGGTCCTCTTTCGCGGCATGGCCGACGATCTCCCGCTCCTCACCTGGCTGCGCGAGCGAATCTGGCCGCTCGAGGCCGCGCACGACGAGGCGAGCCTCCGCGCGTCCGCCGAGCTCGGGCTGCTCGAGCTGCTCCGCTACGGCACCACCACCATCCTCGACATGGGCACGACCCACGGCCACGAGGTCGTGCTCGACGCCATCGACCGCTTCGGTCTCCGCGCGCGCAGCGGCAAGGCGATGATGGACCGCGGCGACCACGTGCCGCCGCGCCTCCGCGAGAACACCAAGGACAGCCTGCGCGAGGTCGAGGCGCACGCCCGCGCCTACGCAGAGCACCCGCGCATCCGCGTCGCGGTGTCGCCCCGGTTCATCCTCTCCTGCAGCGAGGCGCTGATCCGCGAGGGCACGGCGCTCGCGCGCGAGCGCGGGCTGTTGATCCACACCCACGCCGCCGAGCACGGCGACGAGCGCGACGCGGTCCGCGCCCTCCTCGGCGACGACGACATCTCGATCCTCGCGAAGTGGGGCGCCACGGGCCCGAGCACGGTCCTCGCGCACTGCGTCCAGCTCAGCGACGACGAGATGAAGAAGCTCGCCGAGGCCGGCACGCGCGTCGCCCACTGCCCGAGCGCCAACCTCAAGCTCGGCTCCGGGATCGCGCGCGTCCACGATCTCGTCCGCGCCGGCGTGGTGGTCGGCCTCGGCGCCGACGGCGCGCCCTGCAACAACAACCTCGACGCGCTCACCGAGCTCCGTCACGCCGCGCTGCTCGCCAAGGCGCGCACCGGTACCGCTACGCTGCCCGCGCGGGCGGCGCTCCGCCTCGCCACGATCGAGGGCGCGCGCGCGCTCGGCATGGACGACCAGATCGGGTCGATCGAGGTCGGCAAGCGCGCGGACCTCGTCGTCATCGACCTCGGCGGCTCCCACGCCGAGCCGGGCGGCGATGCGGTGTCGCGCGTCGTCTACGCCTGCCGCGCCCAGGACGTGCGGCACGTCGTCGTCGACGGCCGCATCCGCGTCCAGGACCGGGTCCTCGAGGGCATCGACGACGAGGCGATCGTCGCGCACGCGCGCGAGCAGGCCGAGCTCACGAGGGTGCGCGCCGGCGTGTGATCACAGCTGCTCGAGCACCTCGCGGTGCTCGGGAAATCGGCCGACCCGGTGCTTGGAGAAGATGAGCCGTCCGTCGACGGTGACGTCGAAGACGCCGCGGGAGCCCTTCTTGAGCACCGGCTTCACGCCCTTGAGCTTCTCGATCTCGGCCGCCAGACCGGCGGCGCGCGGCAGGTAGTTTCAAGCCACGCAGTATTCGATCGTGATCTCCATGGCGGTCATGATGCCCCTCCCATCGACAGCGTCACAGTCCTTCGAGTAGCTTCCCCGGTTGTGCCGGCGTCCACGAGCATCCGAAAGCTGATCGAGCAGGCCCTCGAAGAGGCGCGCGAGGAGTTCGCCGAGATCGTGAAGCGCAAGCTCGAGGCCCTGATGGGCGACGCCGAGCCGCAGCGTCCCGCGCGACCGCGCGCGTCGAGCGCCTCGTCCGCCTCTTCCGCCTCGAGCTCGTCTTCGTCATCGCGCGGCGCGTCGAAGCGAAACCGCACCCCCGAGGCGGCGATGGCTGAGCTGCGCTCGCGCGTGCTCTCGGCGATGCCCCTCGGCGAGCCCCTCAAGCGTGCGCGGATCCTCGAGCTCGCCAGGCTCTCGAAAGAAGACGCCGGTCGCGTCGCCAGCGTGCTTCGTAAGCTGAAGGACGAGGGCGTCCTCTCGATGCGCGGCTCGAAGGCGTCTGCGACCTACACCCGCAAGGGATAGGGTTGCCCACAACCAGGGTGAAACTCGCCGTTGACGGCACTTCTCGGTCGAATAGGCTCGACCTACACGACGTCCACCCATCCGGACGCGAACTCTGTTCGTATTCTCAACGCGTCCGTCGGAAGGAACTCGCGATCGTGATGGTTGGTGCTCTCGGAGGAACGGCGTGAGCGACGTCGAGGAGAAGACCCGCGTCACGTCGATCCTGAGCCCCCAGAAGGGCGAGCTGCAGAGCCGCGGCGACTGCCTCGTCACGATCTACTCCAAGGACGCAGCGGCTCTGGGCAAGCGCTTCGTGCTCGAGGCCTCGCCCACCACCATCGGCCGCGGCCACGACAACCACGTGGTCCTCGACAGCGACTCGGTCTCGCGCCGCCACTGCCACATCGAGCGCAACGCCGCCGGCTGGTTCGCCGTCGACGACGGATCGACCAACGGTACCTACGTCAACGACGACCAGATCTCGTCTCCGGTCAGGCTCCGCAGCGGCGACCGCGTCAAGGTCGGCCCCACCATCTTCAAGTACCTCTCGGGCACCGACGTCGAGGCGCTCTACCACGAGGAGATCTACCGGATCACGATCATCGACGGCCTCACCCAGGCGCACAACAAGCGCCACCTGTTCGAGGCCCTCGAGAAAGAGATCACGCGCGCGCGCCGCTATGGCCGCGACCTCGCGTGCATCATGTTCGACATCGACCACTTCAAGAAGATCAACGACACCCACGGCCACCTGGCGGGCGACTACGTCCTCAAGGAGATTGCCCGGGTCGTCCGCTCCCGGCTGCGCGGCGAGGAGACCTTCGCCCGCTACGGCGGCGAGGAGTTCTGCATCATCGCGCCGGAGACGCCGATCGACGGCGCGCGGGTCCTCGCCGAGGACATCCGCCGCAAGATCCAGGAGTCGCAGTTCCTGTTCCAGGGCGAGAAGATCGGCTGCACCATCAGCTGCGGCGTCGCCATGCTGGGCGAGGGCGACAAAGACGGCGTCGGCCTGATCAAAGCCGCGGACGAGCAGCTCTACGTGGCCAAGCGCACCGGCCGCAACCGAGTGGTCGGCTAGCCACTTCTCCCACATCGGGGTAGCCTTTCTGCCCCATGGCGGAGGCTTCGCGCGGCTCGATTCCGCCGCCCTCATCGGCGGCGTTCGCAGCCGCGCCCGCGCCCGAGATCCCGCCGCCGCTGGTCGCGGCCCACGAGCTGCTCACGTCGGGGCGTCACGTCGTGGTCGCCCTGCTCGCCTCCGAGGCAGACA
>JALHOE010000424.1 GCA_022843175.1 Deltaproteobacteria bacterium | reverse complement strand
TCAAGCTGCAGCTCAACACGCGCGACGAGCTGCACCGCGTGTCGGCGAAGCTCGGGTTGTTGTGACCGGGGCGAGCAGGCATAGGCGCTCGCTCACGCGCGCGCCTGTCGGGGACGCGTCCGGGGACCCAGCACGGATAGGCGCGCGCGTGAGCGAGCGCCTCAACCCGTCTGAGTGCGCATAGGCGCTCGCTGACGCGCGCGCCTGTCGGGACGAGCACGGATAGGCGCGCGCGTGAGCGAGCGCCTCAACCCGTCGAGCCCGCGCTACGAGGCGTTGGCCTTCTTGATCTCGTCGTACTCGTTCTCGAGCATCGTCAGGTTGTCGGTGACGATGGCGAGGTTCTTGAGGTTGAACTCCTGCACCTCGGCGCGGCCGAGGTCGGACATCTGACGGGCGAGCTCGCCGAGTTGGTCGCACAGCTTGGAGAGCAGGTCGAGGTCGCGGCCCTTGCGCGGCTTGCCCGCGAAGCCCTGGCGGTACTCCTCCATCACGTCGTTGGCCGCGCCGCCGAGGGCGCCCATGAGATCGGACAGCTTCACCGCGGCGCGCGCCTTCTTAATCTCGGCGAGCTCGGTGGTGTACATCTTGAGGTTCGCGTCGACGATCTCGATGTTCTTCGTGTTGGTCTCCGACTTGAAGCCGCCCTTGCGCAGGCCCTCCATGCGGTCCCTGATCTGCTTGAGGTTGTCGACCATTCGCTGGAGCAGCTGCGGGCGGCGGGTGACGCGCGACTTGTCGGCGAAGTGCTCCTGGTAGACGCGGAACTGGCCGTTGGCGGCCTCGGCGAGGAAGTCGGCCTGCTCCTCGGGGGTGCCGGCGCTGCGGGACTCGGCGATCTCTCCGCGCTCGGACACGTAGAGCTTGGCGTTGCTGACCACGAGCTCGTAGTCGGACGCGAGGCCCTCGACGCCCTTGTTCTTGTTGACGATCGGCTGCATGCGCTGCTGGACCTTGGTGAGGTCGTCGATCATCTCGGCGAGCAGCCCGAGATCCCGCGTTTGGCGGGCCTTGCCCGCGAAATGACGGCGGTAGCGGGCGAAGACGAAGTTGGCCTGCGTCCCGAGGCGGGAGAACTCCTCGAGGTCGTTGCCGCCGGCCTTGGCGGCGACGATGGCCTCGCGCTCGCTCTGATAGAGCTTGAGGTTGTCGCGCGCGGTGGTGAGGAGCGTCTCGTACTCGGCGTCTCGCGCGGCGACGGGGAGGCCCTCGAGCTGCTTGACCACGTCCTTGGCGCCGGCCGCGAGCTCCTCGATCTCCTTCACGTCGCGGGTGACCCGCGAGTGGCCCGCGAAGCGCGCTTCGTAGGTTTGCGTGAGCTCTTCGACCCTGGAACGGAGCGCTTCGACCTGTGAGGATGCCATCAGGCCGGGCAGAGTAGTGATGACCTCGCGAAAGGCAACCGCCCCCGGGAGCCCGGCCGGCGTGCTACGAAGTTCGGGCGTGCCCCCGGTGCAGTTCGATACCTGGATGCGTGCCTCCGAGCTCGACGTTACCGGCTCGGGGCCGGCGTTGGAGATCGGCGCGGCGCTCATCGCGCGCGACGCGCACCCCGACCTCGACGTCGCGGCCGTGCTCGCCCAGCTCGACGCCCTCGCCGCCCCGCTCCAGGCGCACAACCTCCACGTGCAGTCGACCGAAGACGCCGTCCGGGCGATCGTCGCCCACCTCTACGAGGTCACCGGCTTCGCCGGCAACACCACCGACTACGGCGACCCGCGCAACAGCTACCTCGACGACGTCCTCTCACGCCGCCGCGGCATCCCGATCACCCTCGCCATCGTGGTCCTCGGCGTCGCCCGGCGGCTCGGGGTGCCGGCGCGCGGCGTGTCGTTCCCCGGTCACTTCCTCGTGCGCTTCGATCGACGCGCGGGCGGTCCGCTCATCGTCGACCCCTTCCGCGCCGGGCGCACGCTGAGCGTCGAGGAGCTCACCCAGCTGCTCCGTCGCTCGGTCCCGCAGGCGCGTCTGCAGCTGCGTCACCTCGAGCCCGCGTCCACCCGCGCGATCCTCACGCGCGTGCTCGTCAACCTCAAGAACGCGCACACTGCGCGCGGCGATCTGCCCTCGGCGCTGCTCGCCGCCACGCGCATCACCGCGCTCGTCCCCCGCGAGGCGTGGGCGCTCCGCGACCGCGGGATGCTCCAGGCGCAGCTCGGCGCGCCCGACGGAGCCCGCGCCGATCTCGCGCGCTACCTCGAGCTCTCCCCCAACGCCGACGACACCGCGAAGATCCGCGAGCTGCTGGCGCGCCTCCCCAACGCGCGGCCCGCGAACTGACCGGACGCCGCTTCGGGGGTAGAGTTCCCCGGATGCGCGCTTACCTTGCTCTCTCGGCCGCGGGCGCGGTCGCTTTGTTCATCGCCTGCTCGGCCAAGCGAGACGACACGGGGCCCAATCCCGGCGCGCTCGACAGCGGCGCCGACACGAGCGCGAACGCCGACGTGGAGCCCGGCTTCGACGTCGCGCAGGACGTGGTCAAGGACACCCGTCCGCCGCTGGTCGATCCGAAGACCTGCGAAGAGGCCGCGTCGTCTGCGTCCTACGTCGGCTGCGACTTCTACCCGACGGTCGTCGCCAACAGCGTGTGGAACATCTTCGACTTCGCCGCGATCGTCGCCAACGCGGGCGCCGAGGAGGCGCGCATCAGCGTCACCGGGCCGGGCGGCTTCACCAAAGAAGCGATCGTCGGCCCCGGCCGGCTGGTGAAGGTCTACCTGCCGTGGGTCATGGAGCTCAAGGGCAACGAGGGCAACGAGTGCGGCTCGAGCACGCCGATCACCGCGTCGGTCCGCGCCAACAAGTCGGCGTATCACATCGTCACCACCAAGCCGGTCACCGTCTATCAGTTCAACGCGCTCGAGTACGAGGGCAAGGGCGGCCCCGCCGACAAGTCGTGGGCCGGCTGCCCTGGAGACAAGGTCTGCGCCGACGTCTTCAGCGACATCGGCTGCTACTCGTTCACCAACGACGCGTCGCTGCTCCTCCCGAGCACCGCCCTGACCGGCAACTACCGCATCACCAGCACCAAGGGCGCCTCCGGCGTCCCCACGTACATCGCGATCACCGGCACCAGGGACAACACCGACGTCGAGCTGCAGCTCACGCCGAGGGGCCGCATCCTCGCCGGCGGCGGCCTCCCCTACACCGGCGGCGGCGGAAAGGCCGCCTTCAAGCTCGACCAGGGCGACGTGATCGAGATCGTGTCCTCGGCGGGCACGTCGTTCGATCTGAGCGGCTCGCTGGTGAAGGCCAACAAGCCGGTGCAGGTGATCGCCGGCGTCGGCTGCATCAGCAACCCGCTCGGCGCGCCCGCGTGCGATCACATGGAGGAGTCGGTGTTTCCCGCCGAGACCTTCGGCCGCGAGTACGTAGTGACGATGCCCACCGGCCCCGACGGCGGAAAGCCCGGCCACGTGGTGCGCCTCTACGGCAACGTCGACGGCACCAAGCTCACCTACGTGCCGACGACGCCCAAGGGCGCGCCGGCGACGATCAACGCCGGCGAGGTGTTCGACCTCGGCGTCGTGAAGGACGACTTCATCGTCACCGGCACCGCGGAGTTCGCGGTCGGCTCGTTCATGCTCGGCGGCTCGCTCGTCGATCCCACGGCGTTCGAGGGTCTGCAGAAGGGCGATCCGTCGATGAGCATGATCACGTCGGTCGAGCAGTACCGCACCAAGTACGTGTTCCTCGCGCCCGACGACTACCTCGTGAACTACGTCGACATCGTCGCCAAGAAGGGCACCAAGGTCGTGCTCGACGGCGTGGACGTCACGCTCAACGAGGCGCTCGGCGACTACGAGGTGTACCGCACCAAGCTCGGCGCCGGCCCGATGGGCGTGGGCTCGCACACGCTCACGTCCGACAAGCCGATCGGCATCCAGGTGTTCGGGTATGGTCTCTACACGAGCTACCACTACCCGGGAGGCCTCAACCTCTCGGCGATCGCCCCTCCCCCGGTCAAGTGATCCTCAGGCGCGCAACCCTCGACGACCTGGCCGCGATCGTCGCGGTCGACCGCGACCACGGCGTCGCGCCGCGCACCGAGTGGCTACGGCGTCGCATCGACCGGAGCGAGTGCGTGCTCGCGATCGTCGACGGCGATCTCGCCGGGTTCCTCGTGGCCGACGACGCCTTCTTCGACCGCACCTTCGTCCGCCTGGTGGTCGTCGCGCACAAGCACCGGCGCCGCGGCGTGGCCAACGCGCTCGTGGCCGACGCCGAGTCGCGCGCCCGCACCCCTACCGTCTTCAGCTCGAGCAACCGCTCCAACACGGCCATGCACGCGCTCCTCCGCGCGCGCGGCTGGGTCGAGTCCGGCGTGATCGAGGGCCTCGACGAGCTCGACCCGGAGATCGTCTTCCGCAAACGCGTGCGCTGACAGGCGACCGGGAGCCGCGACCG
>JALHOE010000423.1 GCA_022843175.1 Deltaproteobacteria bacterium | reverse complement strand
TGATTGACAACTGAAGCGCCGGCGTGGCTGCGCCTGGCGATGTGGACCGAGGACATCGCCTCGTCGCGCGCCGCGTTCCAGCACGCGCAGCGCCTCGGCGAGCGCCTCGACGAGCGCGATCGCGCGCTCCTCGACGCGTTGGAGCCGCGTCACCGCGCGCCCCCCGATGCCGCCGAGTGGGACGCTCGCCTGACCAAACTCGTGGAGCGATGGCCCAACGACGGCGAGGTTCGACTGTGGCTCGCGCGGGCCAAGCGGATGCGCGGCGCGTACGACGTCGCAGCCGCGCTGCTCGAACAAACCGTGACCGAGAACCCGGCGCTCGCCGGCGCGGCGCTCGCACAGCTCGGCGAGCTCCATCGCTCGCAGCACAAACCGAAAGAGGCCCTCGCGGCGTTCGATCGCTGTCTCGCGCGTCCTTCGTCGATCGACTGCTTCGCGGGCCGCGCCCGGGTGCGCGCGAGCCTGGGCGAATGCGCCGGCATGGAGTCCGACGCGCGTCAGTGGGCCAACCTCGATCCGAGCGATCCGGCCGCCGAGGAGGCGATCGCGACCGTGCTCTACGCGCGGCGCGCGCCGATGGTCGCGGTGCGCGAGGCGCTGCGCGCGAAGGCCGAGAAGAGTCCGCCCGCGGAGCGCGCAACGATCGCGTCCGCCGACGACTACCGCGTGGCGATGGCAGAGGGCGATTTCGTGCGCGCCCGCGCCATCGCCGAGGCCCGCGCCGCGGCGCTGCCCTCGGGCGCCGGGTTCTTCCCGCACTTCCAGGCCGCGGTCGACGTGATGCTGGCGATGAACGAGGGCGGCGACATCCTCGCGTCGGGGAAGTTCGCGCACGACTTCGTCAAACGCGCGCGCGCGTGGACGCCGGAGTCGGTCGCGCAGGCCGCGTATCCGATCCTCATGCTCGGCCGCGCCTACACCGGCGGCGCGCTCAACCACGCCGAGTTCTCGGCCGAACGCGCGGAGATGATGGCGGTGGCCGAGGCCGCGTGGGAGCGCGCCGGCAAGCCGCGCGACAGCTACCAGCGGTCGGTCCTGTGGATCGGCGCGCACGGCCTCGCTTCGTTCACCGAGGTCGACGTTCGAGAAGCGCTCGCCGATCTCCCGCGCTACGAGCCGCTACCCTCGCCGGGCGCGATCAGCCCGGAGATCGACGGGATGATCGGCGCCTTCTTTCGCGCCGCGCGCCGCCCCGACGAGGCGATGTCGTATCTGCGAATCGTCACCGACTCGTGCAACGCCTTCGCCCTCCCCTACGGGTACATCTGGGCGCACGTCGAGCTCGGCCTCGCGCTCGAACAGAAGAAGATGCTCGACGAGGCCGCCGCCGCCTACCGGGTCGTGCTCGATCGCACGGCCGGCGCGAAGCCTCGCTCGGTCGCGGCGGAGGCGGCGCGCGCGCGGCTCAAGGCGCTCGGTCGCTGAATCGAGGCGTCGGGTGGATGTCCGTCGGAGGCCGAAATTTGCACGGCGTCATGCTCGCCCGGATTGGTGATTGCCGGCCGCTGGACCTTGCGTAGAGTTCGCTCCCATGCGCGCTCCCAAACCCTTCCTTGCGTTCTTCACGGTCGTCGCGGGCGCCGCCCTCGCCGCGTCCGTCACCTCCGTCGGCTGCGGCGGCAGCGTCGACGAGCCCACGGCCCAGCCCGACACGGCCCCGGTCGACACGGGCATCACCATCATCGACACCACCCCGGCCGACACCGGGACCCCGATGAAGGACTCCGAGGTGACCTACGACGTCCCCGGCAGCCTCTTCGACGCCAGCGTCCCCGACGTGGTCCTCGACGGCGGAAAGACGAGCGGCGCCTGCTACGGCTGCACGCTCGACAAGTGCAAGACCGAGGTCGCCGAGTGCGACAAGGACGCGCGCTGCCGCGGCCTCTTCCTCTGCGTGCTCACCGACTGCGCCGGCTCATTCACCGACTTCGGGTGCGCCGCGGGCTGCGCCTTCAAGTTCGGCGTCACCGGCCTCAGCGATCCGATCATCGGCAAGGCCCAGGCGATCGGCACCTGCGTGCAGAACAAGTGCACCGCCGAGTGCCCCGCCCCCCCCATGATGGGCGACGGCGGCGCCCCGAGCGACGCCATGAAGACCGAGGTCGGCGGCATGGGCTTCAAGTCCTCGCTCCCCTCGGCCGGGTCCAAGAACCTGCAGTCGGTCGACCCGAAGGTCGTCGACGTCCTGATGGACCTCGGCAACTCCTTCCACACGCCCGCCGCTCGCGACGAGATGGCGAAGCACTTCTCGCACTAAGCTCTCGCGTATCCCGACGCAGCCACCGCTGACAACGCCTCCCCCCGGAGCGATCTCCTGGCCGCCCGTGTCTCCCAAGACCGGGCTGGTCCAGCGACGCACGTTCCCGCTGGTGCCGCCGGCGCCGATCGCGGTGCTGGTGTTCGGCTTCACGCTCGCCGCGCTGTTCGGCATCGTCGGGCTGCGGCAGCTCGTGCGGCAGGGTGAGTCGAGCGCGGCGGCGCGCGCCGAGATCCTCGCGACCACGCTCTCCGCGCGCCTCGGCGCAGTCTCGCTCGAGACACGCCACGATCTCGTCGAGCGCGCGTCCCGCCGCGGAGCCACCTCGATCTGGCTGATCGACGAGCACGGCCGGATCGCCGACGAGGCGCACGCGAGCGAGCGCATCGAGCCGCCGATCGAGCAGGTGCTCCGCGACCGGCTCGGCGAGTTCAGCACCACCACCCGCAAGTTCCGCTTCGCCGCCCACGCGGTCGACACCATCGGGAAGGGTCCGCGCGTCACCGTCGTCGCCGCCACCGAAATCCCCGACCCTCCCGAGGGCGGTCGCGAGCTCATCGCCGCGCTGCTCACGCTGTCGGCGCTGCTCACCGGCGTGGCCACCGCGGTCGCCTTCGCCGTCGCGCGCGACGTTCGGCTCGACGTCGACGATCTAGCGCGCCGCATCCAGGAGATCGCGGGGCGCGGGCGCGACAGCACCGATCGCGCGCAGGACGTGGTGCCGGTGCCGGCGCTCGACGAGGTCGGCGAGCTGGCGGTCTCGTTCAACGCGCTCGTCGAGCGGTTCGCCGCCGCCGAGAAGACCTACGCCGACGCGCTCGCGCGCATGGAGGACATCGATCGCGAACGCACCACGTTCCTCGCCACCGTGAGCCACGAGCTGCGCTCGCCGCTCAACGCGATCCTCGGCTTCGCCGACATCCTGCTGTCCGAGGTCGATGGCCCGCTGCTCGGCGAGGCGCGCGAGGAGGTCGCGATCATCAAGCAGTCCGGGCTCCACCTCCTCGGGCTGATCAACGACATCCTCGAGCTCTCGGCGATCGAGTCGGGGCAGCTCCGGCTCGCACGCGACCGCGTCGACCTGGTGCCCATCGCGCAAGAGATCGTCAAGGAGGCGACCGGCCTCCGCGGGGACAAGCCCGTCGAGCTGCGCGTCGAGAGCAGCGGGCCCATCCTCGCATTCGCCGACGCGCGCCGCGTGCGACAGATCCTCGGGAACCTCGTCGGCAACGCGGTGAAGTTCACGCCCCGCGGCGAGGTCGTGGTCCAGCTCGAGACCGACCCGCACTACGCCACCATCCGCGTGCGCGACACCGGGCCCGGCATCCCCAAAAAGGAGCAGGAGGCGATCTTCCACGAGTACCGCCAGGGCGGGGACCGTCGCGCACGGCGGCGCGGCACCGGCCTCGGTCTCGCGATCGCGCGCCGTCTCACCCAGATGCACGGCGGCTCGATCCGCCTCGAGAGTGAGGTCGGCGTCGGCTCCACGTTCGTCCTCAAGCTGCCGGTGAAGACATGAACCTGTCTCGCCTTCACGTGCGGCTGCAGGTCGCGCTGCTCATCGCCGCGGCGTCGACGTTCGTGGTGCTCGCGCTCCTCGCGCCCGGCGTGCTGCTCCTCGAGCCCGGCGTCGCCACGGCGTCGCTCGTCGAGAGCGCGTGGACGGTGCCGACGATCGTCGCGCTGTGGACCGCAACGACCGCCTTCCTGCTCCGCCGCTTTGGTCCCGCGCTGCGCGCGCTCGAGCTCGGCGAGGGCGATGTGCCCGGCGTCGACAGCGCATTCATCCGAAGGCTCCACGCGCTGCCGCTGGTGTGGGTCCTCGAGCTCGCCATCTCGGCGATGGGTGTGTGGGCGCTCACCATGTTCCCCGCGCTCCGGCCGTCGCTGATCGACAGCCAGACCCAGATCTCGCTCTTCCTCCTCGCGGTCACCGTCATCGCGGCGACGTCGCTCCCGCTCTATGTCGCCGCCCGCGCGCTCGTCGGCGCGACGTTGGAGGCCGCGCCGTGGCGCGTCGTCGAGGCGGCGATGCGCGAGACCTCCCCCACTCCGGACGAGGGTTGGCTCGGGAGCGCGACGCTCGGACAGCGCGTGCTCCGGTGGTTCCGCGCGCGCGGGCAGAGCCGCGTGCGCGGGCGGCTCGCCAACGCCGTCGCGCTCGCC
>JALHOE010000422.1 GCA_022843175.1 Deltaproteobacteria bacterium | reverse complement strand
GCGCGCGGGCGGCGCGAGCGAGGGAACCTTGGCAGTCGGCGCGGGCGTGCGCAGCGGCTCGGCCCCCGGGTGGGCGGTGTCGAGGTCGAGCGCGATCGCGCCCGGCTGCGGGAGCCCGCCGGCAGCGAGCTTCTTGAGCTGCGCGGCGCCGAGCGTCTCGGCGCTCGCTGCGGTGGCGCTCTGGCGCTCGAACACGTCCATCATCATCGGCGACCACTGCTGGGTCTGCCGCTCGACGCCGGAGAAGGCGTTCTGGTCGCCGTGATACGCCTTCTTGATGAACGCCTCGACCGCGGCCGCCCGCGCGACGAACGCGCTCACGACGCGCGCCCGGGCGACGAGCTTCACCTCTTCGAGCGCCTGCACGTTGTCCGGGTCGGCGATGACGACCGAGAGGGTGGCGTTGGCGTTGTCGTAGAGGATCGGCGCGACGCCGTATCGCTCGGCGGTCTTGCGCGGGACGAGGTCGAGGAGCGCGCGATCGATCGACGCCTTGGACAGGCGGTCGGTCGAGACGAACCGCGTCTTGTAGACCGCCGCGAGGAGCTTGAGGACCTCGGGCTCGGGCATCGCGAGCACGTCGATCATCGCCTCGTCGACGGTGGATTTGCCGCGACGGAGCTCCTGCGCGATCCCCTCGTACTGGTCGCGCGTAATGCGCTTTTCACCCAGGAGCCGGTCAAGGATCCGAGGCACCTGCGCGGGTGCATTGGGTTGGCGCGGGCCGGCCATCCAGCAGGGAGTCTACGCCATCGCCGAAAGCAGGTGGCCATTTGCTACAACAGGGCGGTGCGCGCGTTCCTGTCTCTCTTCGGCGCAGCCGTCCTGACCGCCGCGCTCGGCGCGGCCTCGGCCCCGCCGCCCGTCACCCGTTCGGGCTCGATTCCGGCGGCCGGCGGCCTCCAGGCGGTCGCGGCGCGCGCAGACGCGACCGCGCGACGGCTCTTCCTTCGCGCGTGCGCGACGCTGCCGTGCGAGCCCGCGGGCGAGGGACTACCGATCGACCTGGTCGATCCCCTCGACCTCGGCAAGGCGCGGTTCGATGCGGTCGCCATCGGGGGCGGACGGCAGCTGCTCCGCGTGGTGCTCCCCTCGGCGTCGCGCGCCGGGATCGCGTTCGAAGCGCTCGTCGTCGGGAGCGCGGGCGAGGCCAGGGTCCTGTTCGCGGGCGCGACCGGGCTCGGTGGCACCGGCGAGGGCGCGGGCCATCGCGTCGCCATCGAGGACGGCAGCGTGTTCGTCGGCAAGCTCCGCCGCGAGCTGACCGTGTGCGGCATGACCGAGACGCTCCTCGAGCCGCGGCGCCTCGATCCGAAGACGCTCGAGATGCGACGGGTCGCCATGCACCGAATCGCGAGCGACGTGCGGAAGGCCGCGCCGGTGCTGGTGGCGAAGACGGCCGACCGGGCGCCGGTGGCCTCGCTCCTCAGCGTGCGCGGCGCGTCGGTGCACGACGGCGCCTCGCTCGCGCTCGCCGATGGCGACGACGACACCGCTTGGACCGAGACGCTGAAGGGCGACGGCAAGGGCGAGTTCGTGGTGTTCTCCGCGCCCCGCGCCACGCCCATCACCAGGCTGTCGCTCCTCCTCGAGTCGAAGAAGCAGCCCTTCACCGCACCGACGAGCGTGTTCCTCTCGGTCGACGACGCGACGTATCGAATCACCATCCCGCCGGGCTCGGGGCCGCGGGTCGACGTCCCCCTCCCGCAGCCGATCAAGACAGCGTGCCTCGCCCTGTCGCTCGACTCGGAGAGCGCCGCCGATCCGACGATCGGGCTCGCCGAGGTCGAGGCCGCGCCCGACCTGCCGTCGACGGTGAAGTCGCTCGAGGATCTGGTCACGCTCCTCGACACCAAGGGCGATCCCGGCAACCTCGCGCAGACGCTGCTCGACAACGCCGGCGCCCGCGGCGCGCGCGCCATTCACGCCCGGCTGGCCGCGCTCGGCGACGTCGGGCGCGAGCGCGCGGTCGAGATCCTCGATGGCGCGCCCTGCGAGGCCGCGTCGTATCCGCTCGCGACGCTCGCGTGGGAGGCGCCCAAGGCGATCGCCGCAGCCGCGCGCGGCATCCTCGATCGCTGCGGCACCGCCGCCACCGCCGCCATCTCCGAGACGTACGAGAAGGGCACCGACGCCGCCCGCGAGGTCCTCGCCGAGCGATGGACCAAGGTCGACCCGAAGCGCGCGCTGCAGGCGATCCTCGAGACGGTGCGCAAGGCCCCGGCGACGCGCCGTCACACCTTCCGGATCGCGCTCAGCCGCGTGCCGCTCACCACCGCCGGTCGCGAGGCGATCGCCGACTGGCTCTCCTCGCCGCGCGCCGCGCTGTCCACCGTCGCCGCCGGAGAGACCGATCCGGCGATCGAGCTCGCCCGCGCGATCGCGCCGGTGCCCGAGCTCGCCGAGGGCGCAAACCTGATCCCCCTCCTCTCGAAGGTGCTCATCGCCCACACCGCTGGCTCCTTCGAGGCGCAGTGGCTCGCCGCAGGGCCGCTCGGCGATCTCGCGGCGCGGGCCGACGGGCCGTCGCTCGCGCAGCTGCGCGCGATGCACAAGAGCAAGGACCGCTACCTTCGCGCCCGCGCGGTCGACGTGAGCGGCGAGATCGACGCGCTCCGCCCCGAGGTCGTCGCCGCGCTCCGCGATCCCGATCCGCGCGTGCGCAAGACGGCGCTCGAGGCGCTCCGCAAGGGCACCGGGCCGACGGGCGCGGTGCCCCCGACGATGGTGTTGCTCAAGAGCGACGGATGGACGTACGTGCGCGTGGCCGCCGCCGAGACGCTCGGCGAGTCCAAGGGCGGCGCCGACGTCGACACCGCGCTCGGAGACGCCACCGAGGACGATCTCCCCGCGGTCCGCGCCGCCGCGATCCGCGCCCTCGTCACCCGCGGCGCGCGCTCGCAGCTCAAGCGGATTCGCAAGCGCGCCCTCGATCCCCGCGAGCTCGTCGAGGTGCGCGGCGAGGCGATCACCGCGCTCGGCAAGCTGTGCGACAAGGACGCGGTCGACGAGCTGTTCGACATCGCCAAGCGCGGCTCGGGCAGCGAGGGCGCGCATCAGCTCGCGCTGTCGGCGGTGATGGCGCTCGGCGACATCCACCCGAAGGACCTCGCGCAGCGGCTCTCCGCGCTCGATCAGACCTCGTTGGTGATGAAGGACGCGATTCGTCGCGCGCTCAAGACGACGCCCCAATGCAAGTAGCGCTCACCGTGGCTGGGAGCGATCCCGCTGGCGGCGCGGGGATTCAGGGCGATCTGCGCACGTTCGCGCGCTGTGGGGTGCACGGCCTCTCGGCGCTCACGGCGGTGATCGCGCAGGGCACTCGCGGCGTGCGGCACGTGTGGCCGGTGGAGCCGGCGCGGGTGCGCGCGCAGATCGAGGTCGTCCTCTCCGACGTCACGGCGCACGCGATGAAGACCGGCGCCCTGATCAACGCAGCCATCACCGAGGCGGTGCTCGAGGTGCTCCCCGCGATCCCGCTGGTGGTCGATCCGGTCATCGCGTCGTCGAGCGGCGCGACGCTCCTCGACGACCTCGGGCCGCTCCGCGACCGACTGATGCCGCGCGCGACGCTGATCACGCCCAACGTTCGCGAGCTCCGCCTCCTGCTCGGCGACGGGGCGGACGCGACAGACGTCGAGGGTCTGATCCGCGGCGCCGAGCGGCTCCGCGCGATGGGCGCCCCCGCCGTCCTCGCCAAGGGTGGTCACCTGCCCGGCGATCCCGTCGACGTCCTGGTCGACGCGTCGGGCGTCACCCCCCTGCCCGGCGCACGGATCGTCACCACGTGCACCCGCGGCACCGGCTGCACGCTCTCCGCGGCGATCGCGGCGCACCTCGCGCTCGGCGCGCCGCTGCTCGACGCGGTGAAGCGCGCCCGCGAGCTGCTCCGCGAGGCGCTCGCGCGCGGGGTGCCGATCGGCGAGGGAGAGAGCCCGGTCGGACTTTGAGGCTCGCGCTCTTCGCGCTCGCGTTCCTCACCGCCGCGCTGGTCGGCACCCACGGGCTCGCCTACTGGGACGCCGGCGATTACGTACGCCTCGCGATCGACGGGGGGCGGAGCGGCCTGCTCCTCGGGCGGCCGTTGTTCCTCGCGGTCTCGCGCCTGGTGGTCGCGCTGTCCGGTCCGGCGCACGCGGAGCCGGCGCTGCGCTGGTTCTGGACCGCGGTGTCGGCCACCGCGGCGCCCCTCCTCGCGACGCTCGCAGGGGCGCTCGGACTCGAGCGACGGGCGGCGCTCCTCTCTGGGATGTTCCTCGCGCTCTCTCCCTCGTTCGCGCACACCGCGCACCAGGTGTTGACCGACGGTCCGGCGCTCGCGGCCTCGCTCGCGGCGCTGGTGCTCGCAGCGCGCGGCCGCGCGGTGGCCGCAGGCGTCGTGCTCGCGATCGCCATCGCGACGCGCGAGACCGCCGCGGTGCACGCGATCGCCCTCGCGATCCTCCTCCGCCGGCGCGCGGCCCTGTCGCTCGCGATCACC
>JALHOE010000421.1 GCA_022843175.1 Deltaproteobacteria bacterium | reverse complement strand
CGAGATCGACCTCGGCGGCGACCTCGGTCCGAGCCCGCGCGCCGCGACGGGCGTCGGCGCGTCGGGGGTCAACGCTCCGAGCCTCTCGCCCCCCGCCGGTCCGACGGTGGGCGCTTCCGACTTCGGCGAGCTCGAGCTGCCCGGCCCCGCGGCCGGCATGGGGGCGTCACCGAGCGCCGAGACGTTCGGCGGCGACCAACCCGGGGTCGGTGATTACGACGGTGGTCCCGCGCTCGGCGAGCCGCTCGGCGGCAAGGTCGACAGCCGCTCCACCGGGGGCGCCGGCTTCGGTGAGGTCGATCTCGGCGGCGGAGGCAGCGACGACGCGCTCGAGTTCGGCGCGCTCCCCGAAGAGAGGCGCGCCGAGGGTTCCGCGCAGACGACCTACGACGCCCCGCTGCCCAAGCCGCGCGAGGCCAAGGTCGAGCAAGCGGTCGAGGAGCCGAAGAAGTCGGGCAACGCGGGCAAGGTCGTCGCGGCCGTCCTCGCGCTCGCGCTCATCGGCGGCGCGGCCCTCAGCTTCACCGATCTCGGTGCCTTTGGTTACAAGGCGATCAGCGACAAGGTCAACGCCGAGAAGTACGCCGGCATGTTGACCAGCGCGGTCAAGCGCACGCGCGACGGGTTCGGCGAGGACTCACTCCCGAAGGCGAACGACGCGGTCGTCGCGCTGCAGCGCGACGTCAGCGAGGCGCCTCGCTATGCGCCGCTCATCGCGTACATGGCCTACTCGCAGTTCGCCCACGAGCTTCGCTACGGCAAGGATCCGCAGCGCGACACGCTCGCGCGCTCGGCGCTCGGCAAGCTCAAGGGAGACGTGCCCCACCGCGCGCTCGCCGAGGCCGCACGGGACGTCGTGGCCGGTCAGTACCCGGGCGCGCGCGGCGCTCTCAAGGGGCTCACCGCCGCGGACTCCAAGAACGTCGACGCGTGGATCACGCTCGGCGAGCTCGAGCTCCGCGCCAAGCAGCCGAAGGACGCGGTCGTCGCGTTCGAGGGCGCGGTCAAGGCGAAGGACGACGCGCGCACGCACGCGGGTCTCATGCGCGCGCACGACGCCGCCGGCGATTTCGACAAGGCGAAGACCGAGGCGGCGACGATCGCCGCGAAGTACGCGAACCACGCGGGCTCTCGGCTCCTGCTCGCGCGCTACGCGTGGGAGCGCGACAAGGACGAGAAGGAGGCGTTGAAGTGGCTCTCCGAGCTGGAGAAGCCCGCCATGCTCGCCACCGCCGCGACGGCGGATGTCGTCGACGCGCACACGCTCCGCGGCAGCATCCACCTCGAGCGAGGCCGCGTGACGAGCGCGAAGCAAGCGTTCCTCGACGCCGTCGCCGCCGCGAAGGGCGCGCCGACGCCGGGCCCACGCCTCGGCCTCGGCGAGGTGTACCTCGCGAACGGCCAGTACCCGCAGGCGATCAGCGAGTTCAACCTCGCTTCGCAGGCGCTGCCCGAGGCGGCGCTCCCGAAGCTCGGCATCGCGCGCGCGTTCCTCCGCCAGGAGAAGGCGACCGAGGCGAAGGCGCACCTCGTCGGCCTCAAGGATCCGACGCTCGCCGGCGAGGTCGGCTATTGGCTCGGCCAGGCAGAGGAGAAGATCTCCCCCGATCGCCCCGGCGAAGCGATGAAGATCTACGAGGGCGCGATCAAGGCGCAGCCGAGCGAGGTCAAACCGTACATCGCGCTCGCCAACCTTCAGGCGAAGAGCGGCAAGATGGAGGACGCCGACGCGACCCTCGCCGCGGCCGCGAAGAACGTCCCGCCGAGCGAGCGACTCCACCTCGGCATCGGCGAGCTGCGCTTCCGTCAGGAGCGCTACCCCGAGGCGCTCGAGCACTTCGACAAGGCGCTGCAGCTCCAGCCCTCGAACCTCGAGGCGATGTTCTCCAAGGCGAAGACGCTGCTTCGCATGGGCGATCGCAAGAAGCTCGACGACGGCAAGATCGTCCTCGATCAGGTCAAGGAGAAGGACGACAAGTACCCGGGCCTCGCCCTCGAGTACGGCCTCTACTACCAGAAGACCGAGAAGATCACCGAGGCGCTCGAGCAGTACAAACAGGCGCTCGAGCACGATCCCAACGACGTCGACATCCAGCTGTCGGTCGCGCGCGCGCAGGTCGAGGCGCGCATGAAGGACGCCGAGACGCGGCTGCTCGAGATCATGAGCAACTGCACGAAGTCGCCCTCGCCGGACGTCTGTCTGTCCGAGGCGAACCACTATTACGGGCGCGCGCTCCTCAACCGCGGCGACGCCGCGACGGCGAAGGTCTACCTGGAGAAGGCCGCGTCGAAGAACGACAACAACGCCCAGTACCACCTCTACCTCGGGTGGGCGCTCATCGAACTCAACTCGCTCGTCGACGGAGACAAGGAGGTCACGCGCGCGCTCGAGCTCGACAAGTCGCTCGCCCTCGCGCACTGGCTCCGCGGCGAGATCGACAGCAAGAGCGGCAACTACAAGGAGGCGATCGAGAGCGCCCAGAGGGCGTTGAAGATCACCCCCGCGCTCTCGCAGGCGCACGCGACCATCGCCTGGTCCTACAAGCAGCTCAATCAGGAGGAGCCGGCGCTCGCCGCGTACGACAAGGCGATCAAGGCCGATCCGACGAACCCGCGCGCCGCGTTCTGGCGCTTCACCGTCGCCGACATCCTCCACCACCGCAACAACGTCGCGCGCGCCACCAACGAGCTCAAAGAGGCGATCAAGCAGGCCAAGGCCATGACGCCTGCGCCCACCTGGTTGCCGAAGGCGCACTTCTATCTCGGCGAGGCGCTCCGCCACAGCGACCGCGCCGAGGCGCTCAAGGCGTACCGCGAGTACCTCGCGACCTCCGTCGGCTCGACCGACCCGGCCCGCAAAGAGGCCGACGCCGCCGTCCGCGAGCTCTCCGGGAAGTAGTCGCCGTCGTTACTCGTCGTCGTCGTCGTCGTCGCGCCGCGAGCCGATCTTCTCGAACGCGCCCGTGGCGGTGCCGCGCGTCTTGCGCTGCGTGGCGGTGACCGTGATGTCGTACGCGAGGATCATCAGCAGCTCCTGGCTCGATAGCCCGAGCTGCGCGCCGGCGGCGCGGAGGTCGCCGCCGAGGTCGTGAAGCACACGACGAACCTCAGCGCTGCCGATGGTTCGAGCGGGCTCGCCCATGTCCATCGCAGAAGCACTGGTTGTGCCCTTCTTGTCTGGTGACGGAGAGCGCAACGCAGCCTCGGCTTCCCGACAGGTCTTCAGTCGCGGAGCTTGAGGATGACCTTCGCGGTCTCGCCGGCGTTGACGTTGGCGGACGCCGACTTCTTGAGCGTCTCGTCGCCGTCCTTGGCCACGCAGGTGATGCTGTGGCTGCCCGGCGAGAGCTTGATGGTGAACGGCGTCTTGCCGCGCGGGGTGCCGTCGACGACGCAGGCGGAGGCCGGCAGCGTGTTGACGAACAACGAGCCCTCGCCGCCCGCGGCGGGCGTGGGCGTGGGCGTGGGCGTGGGCGTGGGCGTGGGCTTGACCGCGACCGGGCCGGGCGGGGGGGTGGGCGTGGGCGGCGTGGCCTTGCCCTTCTCGGCGAGCTCGAGCTTGACCGCCTGATCGGGCTCGTCGCCGAACTCGATCTTCTTGGAGAAGTCCTCGTGGCCGGGCGCGGTCGCAGTGACCGTGTAGCTCTTCGTGGTGTCGAGCTCGATCGGCTGTCCGTCGTCCTTCAGCTCGGACTTCTTGCTGCCGTCGTCGAGGAACGCCTTGGTGCCCTTGGTGAGGAAGACGAACTTCGTCTTCACGCTCTTGAGCGGGAGCTTCACCTCGTCGAGGGTCTTGATCTGCCCGTCTTCGAGCGTGACCTTCACCTCTTTGGTGCCGTAGCGACCGCCGGGGCCGGTGAACTTGAGCGTGTGATCGCCCGGCTTGAGGGTGTCGTCCTCGACGGGGAGCGCGCGCGGCGAGCCGCCGTCGATCTCGACCTTGATGCCCGTCTGCGAGGACGCGAGCTTCACGCCGGTCTTCTTGGAGGCGACCTCGAGCGTGAGGTTCGCGATCGCGTCCTTGCCCGGCTCGACGTTGATCGTTGCCTTCTTCTCGACGTCGCCCGCGACGGCCTTGACCGTGTGGGCGCCGGGCGAGATGCCCTCGATGCGGCAGGTGCTGTCGGTGCACTTCTCGGTGCCATCGAGCGAGACGGAGACCTTGGTGCCCTTCGGTCCCTTCACCTCGACGTTGACGAGCACGTTGCCGGGTCGCGCCGACATCCAGAAGAACGCGCCGACGCCGGCGGCCGCTGCGAGGACGAGCGCGCCGATGATCAGACCGGCGCTGCCGCCGCTCTTGGGCCGAATGACCTGCGTTGCGTCCGCGACGGGACGCGCGGGGGCCGCGGGGGCGACCTGGGGCGGTGCGTTGATCGGCTGCGGTGCCGGCATCGGCGCCGTCATCGGCGCGACCATGGTCTGCGGGAACGGAGCCCCACCGCTGTTCTGGGTGGCTGCGAGGGGATGCGACTGCGGCGGCGGCGCGGGCGGCGGCGGCGCGGCCATCATCGGGTTGGACTGCGGGGGCGGCGACGGCGGCGGCGGAACACCGCGGCTCGAGCGCGAGG
>JALHOE010000420.1 GCA_022843175.1 Deltaproteobacteria bacterium | reverse complement strand
TCGCGATCAGCGCCCCCATCATCGCGCCCGCGGTCATCGGCGCCCCGAGCACCCCCGGCTTCGACCCGCTCCCGCCGAACCAGCCGCCGGTCGTCGAGCCGCCCCCGCCCGCGGTGGGCCCGGTCGCGGCCCCCCCCAGCATCGCCAACGGCCAGCCCCCGAACATGAAGCCCGGCGCGCCCGGCGCCTACTGGATCTGGCGCGACGCCGCGGGCTGGCACGTCCGCTCGACGACCGCGAAGCAGCTCCAGCGCTTCCACGGCAAGGTCACCGCGGACATCACGTCGGTGAAGCCCGTGCGCCTCGAGATGAAGGACCGCCTCAAGGCGACCACCAAGTGGATCCTCTTCGCCTTCGACACCGCGGGCCACATGGACGGGTTCGACTTCACCGCCAACGGCTGCGCGACCTTCAACCTCTCGCCCGGCGGCGGGAAGAAGGTCTTCGTCGGCGCGAGCGAGATGCAGCCCGCGTCGCACCACTTCACGCTCTGCCCGTGAACGGCGCCGCGATCAGCTGACCGATCGCACGAAGATGTGACCCGGCGAGAGCCACCCGCGCTCGATGGTGCGGCGTGGCTCTCCCTCTTTGCGGGGGGCGAGCTCGGCGAGCAGCGCGAGCTCCTGCTCGGTGTACATGCGGCGCATCGACACGAACGCGTCGTGGAGGAACGGCACGCTCCCGCGCCCGAGCGCGGCCGCGATGCCGGTGATCAGCACCACCGCGAAGGGGTTGCGCTCGCCATCGACGAGCACGGCGCCGTGCCGCGCCACCGTGGACGCCTCGGCGAAGAGCCGCGAGACCATCCCCGGCGGGAAGTGGTGGATGGTCTGGGTGCAGGTCACCACGTCGACCGCGCCGAGGTTGCTGAGATCGAGCGCGTCCTGTTTGACGAACGAGATGGCGTCGTCGCGCAATGCGAGCTTGCGCGCGTGGGCGCGGCCGATCTCGAGGTATTCGGGGGCGAGGTCGGTCGCGATGACGCGGACGCGTCCCTCGCGCCCGCCGAAACGAAGGGCGAGGGCCACCGCGAACATGGCGTGGCCGCTCGCGAGATCGACGACCGTGGGCCGCTCGACACCGGCCGCGCGCGCACGCTCGATCGCGGGCTCGATCGCGGCGAAGAACGCGTCGTACGCGCCGATGCCCTCGTTCATGCGGTCGAGCCGATCGAGTGAGCGAACCCGGAGGCGCACGTCGAACGACGGGTCGTCGAGCCACTCGGGCGTGTTCTTGTAGACGACCCGATCGATCGCGTGCGCCGCGCGCTCGAAGCGCGTGACGGCCGCCTGTCGCTCGGCATGGCCACGCAGGTCGAGGATCGCGCGCTCGACGATCGATTCGAAGTGGAGGATCGCCGCGCGGTCCCGCGCTCGAACCCCCGGTCCGAGCGGCTCGGCCTCTGGCCGGTAGCGCTCGAGCACCTCGGCGAGCGCGCGCTCCCGCGAGCGCGCGTGCTCGGCGCGGAACGGGGGCCCGCGGAGCACGCGCTGCACCGCGCGCGTGGCGCGGATCGTCAACGGATCGAGGATGGGGTCGAGGACCGGCGCGAGCGGCAGCAGCGGATCGAGCATCACCGCTTCTCGAACATCGCGCCGATGCGCTCGCCCAGGCGAGGAATGAGCGACCAGCCGAAGATCAGGACGATGATGATCCCCGAGAGGATGATCTCACCGCGCCCGAGCCCCCACATCAGGTGGAGGCCTCGGACTCGTCGTCGGCTGCCTTGACCTTGGCGGAGGGGCGCTCCGGCGTGGTCTTCGCGGCCTCTTCCTTCGAGATGGCGGCCTTCTCGTCGTCGGCCTTGTCCTTGGCCGACTCGGCGATCTCCTGGTCGGTCTCGGCCTTCTCGTCGTCCTTGTTGGCTTTGGCGGCCTTCGTGGACTTCTCTTCGACCTTCTTGGCGGCGGGCTTCTTCTCGGAGGCGGGCGCCTCGTCCTCGTCGTCCTCGTCGTCCTCGACCGCGGGCTTCTTGGCGGCCGGCTTCTTCTTGGGCGCCTCGTCCTCCTCGGTCTGCTCCTCTTCCTCTTCGGTGCCGCGCGGCGGCCACTCTTCGCCGCGCTCGAGGGCGGCTTCCATCTCGAGGAGCTCGGGGACACCCGAGCCGAGGTCCTGCGCGCGCACCGGATCGGTGATGGCGAGGTCGAGGCCGCGGCGGTAGTACGCGGCGGCCGCGATGCCGGTGAGGAGCGCGATCCACTGCGAGGTGGAGAGCTGCACCATCTCGACGACGGCGAACTTGTTCGCCGGGCGCATCATCATGAACACCGCGAACGGGAGGAGGATGGCGATCGAGCGCGCGGCGACGCGGAACTTCTCGGTGAACATGTTCGACAGGCCGAACACGAACGCGAGGGCGAGCGCCATGAGCGCGGCCGGGTAGATCACGTGCGGCTCGAAGTGCGGGCCGTAGGTGCCGCGCTCGGCGTCGTCGCGGACGATCTCGAGGAGGAACCGGAGCACGCCGTAGCCGAACGTGAAGACGAGGAACATCTCGCCGCGGAAGAAGGTCTCGCCGCGTGCCTCGCGGTCCTTGATGCTCTTACGCGCCCAGAACAGGAGACCGAGCAGGATGAGGCCGGTCATCGACTCGTAGATCTGCGTCGGGTGCACCGGCATCGAGTGGTGCAGCTCGCGGACCTGCGGGAAGGACTCGGTGTGCTGCACCCACGCCGGCGAGCCGGAGAGGATCTGCGGCTTCACGTTCGGATCGGCGTAGGCGAGGCGAAGGCCCGCCTCGTCGAGGAACTTGCCGGCCTTGTGGTCGTAGTGCCACTCGGGGAACGTGCCGAGCTTCTGCAGCCACTTGGGCGCCTTCTCGGTGAGCGGCTTGCCGAAGTCGCAGCCGAACAGGTAGCAGCCGATGCGCGTGAACAAGAGGCCGCTCGCGAGCGAGGGCACCGCGACGTCGGCCCAGGCGAGCAGGCGAACGCGCTTGCGGTTGCAGTAGATCCAGCTCCCGATGAACCCGCCGAGGAAGCCGCCGTAGGCGACGAGGCCGCCGCTGCGAATGGCGAAGTAGTCCTTGTAGGAGTGGAACTCGCTCAGGTTGGTGAGGATGTAGAGAACACGCGCGCCGACGATCGCGCAGATCGCGGTGAACACGTAGTTGTTCGCCATCGTCTCGCGCGGGAGGCCGTCCTGCTTGGCCATCGTCAGCGAGATGTACCAACCGACGACGAGCGACAGCCCGAGCATCACGCCGTAGGCGTAGATGGGGAATGCGTGCAGCTCGCCTCCGCCGAGAAACTTGGGGAGGTTCCAGTGGGGAAGCGGGATCTTGAAAAGGATCGGATGCATCGGGCCTTCTCCGGCGTTCACTGGCCGGGCGGGCGCACCCTACTCCGGCTTTGCGCGCGCTTGCCAGTCTCCGCCGCGCTTTCCCGCTGGCGGGAACCGTTGCGGCCCGCGGCGGCCGGGGCGAAGGGGCTCTCGACCCATGCGGCTACGGCTTTTTCTTACGACCATTCTCGCTCCCGCCCTATTCCCCCTCCTGCTCGTGCAGCCCGGCTGCAAAGCGGAGCCCGACGAGGCGATCCCGGCTCCGCCGCGCCCGGCCGCCGTCAAAAAGCCGGCGCAGCCCCCGCCGCCGTGCGACGCCAACAAGGACCCCGACCTCACGGCGCCCTTCGCGGACAACTTCGACCGCGCCGAGCTCGGCAACGACTGGCGGTCCACGTCCTACGGCGCCTATTTTCTGCGCAACAACAAGCTGTGCATCGCCAAGCCGCGCAACCACCCGCTGTGGTTCAAGCGCAAGCTGCCGACGAACGTGCGCGTCGAGTTCGACGCGACGCCGACGACCGCCAACGCCGACGTCAAGACCGAGCTCTTCGGCGACGGCTGCGCCTTCGACGTCGACGGCAAGGACTACACGGCCACGTCGTACGTGTTCGTCCTCGGCGCGCACAACAACACCGAGCACTGGCTCGCGCGCATGTTCGAGCACGGGTCCGACGCGAAGAAGACGCCGCTCCTCGCGGGCGCTCCGTCGATCGCGAGCGGCAAGCTGATCGCGCAGACCAACTACCGCGTGTCCCTCGAGCGAACCGACGGCAAGACGGTGTCGATCAAGGTCGACGGCACGCTCGTCCACGAGCTGGCCGATCCCCAGCCCATGGCGGGCCCCGGCCACGACCACTTCGGCTTCAACGGCTGGGACGCCCCCAGCTGCTTCGACAACCTGACGATCACGCCCCTGCCGTGACATAACCTCGGCATTTCCGTTCCGGGCGGCTGAGCCATGGGAACGGATCGATGCCCTCGGTCGTCCGTACAAGGAGTGCGCGCTACCGTGAGTCATACGGGGCGCCTCTTGCAGGACCCCGAGGAACCCATGGCCGAGAAAGACACCCCCGACGCAGCCACCCGACTTCGCGGCGCGAGCGAGCGACGGAGGCTGGAAGAGGCGTTCGCGCCGTGGCGGGCCTCGGTCAACCGGCACCTCGTGTTCCGTGCGGCGCTCGACGGCCTGACGGTCGGCGCGGTGGCGGGCGCCGCGTGGGCGCTCGGCGCGTGGGCGTCCCATCATCACCCGTGGCGCATCGGCGGCGTCGCCATCGCGGCCGCGGGCGCG
>JALHOE010000419.1 GCA_022843175.1 Deltaproteobacteria bacterium | reverse complement strand
GGCGAGCAGGCGCCCGAGCACGTTGCGCGCGCGGTGATCCATCGCCGCCCGCGCGGCGGCGAGCGCGGCCACGAGCGACAGCGCGATCGCGATCGCGCTCCCCGCGTTGGCCGAGAGCACGAAGAAGAACCCGAGGCGGGCGAGGAGGTACACCGCGCACAGCGGCACGACCGCCTCGATGAGCAGCGCCGAGCCGGACAGGGCCGCGCCCGCGATCGGCGCGAGCGCCGCGACGCCGAGGAGCAGCCCGATCAGCGTGACCGCGTCGAACCGGCCGAGGCGGCGGTGCCCGGGCACCGACGGATCGAAGATGTCGCGAACGACGCGTTTGCGGCTGCTGTCCGCCAGCGTGAGCTGCTCGCGGAGCGAACGAAACTTGAGCGTCGGGCCGAGCGCGACGAGCGTGACCTCGCGCCCGGGCGGCACCTCGACGGCGCGGAATCGCTGCCGCTTCGGCGACCGGCCGTCGGTCTCGATCTCGATGTCCATCCGACCGGCGAACACCTGGTGCTGGAAGAGCGGCGTGGTCCCGGTCGGGTTCATGCCGCCCTTGAGGAACACCTTCGCGCCCGGCGGATCGGGGATCGTAATCGAGCCCTTGGCGCTCAGATCGGGGAGCGCGCCCTTCGCGCTCGCCGCGGGCGCCGCCGCCGGCGCGCCGATCAGCACCGGCACGAACGACGGCCCCTCGCCCTCGTAGTCGATGTCGAGCGGATCGAGCGGCGCGACCGCGACCGGGTTGCGCCGCGTGTACGTGGGCTCGTTGCCGATCGAGATTCCCCACGAGCCGCCGAGGCTCCAGAACAGGAGCGCGGCCGAGAGCACCAGCGCCGCGTCCCCCGCGCGTTCCACCGCCGCCGAGCGCTCGGCCGCGTGCGCGACCGCGAGCGAGGCGAGCCCCGCGCCGATCAGGAGGCCGAAGTAGCCGTCGGCCAGCACCGCGAGGAGCGCCCCCGCGGCCGCGAGATCGATCGCGCCGTGGCCCCGCGCGTCGTCGCCCCACGCGCGATAGGCCTGCGCGCCGATCGCGAGCGCGCCGATCGCCACCACCATCACGGCCGAGAGCGGATCGAGGAGCAGCCCGAGCCCGAGCTCCATCGTGCCGACGCGGAGCGGCGCGCCGCCGGGCGCGATCAGCTGGCGATGGTCGGCCTCGAGGCCGACCAGCCCCACGATCTGCGACAGCGCAACGAGCAGCGCGACGAGGGTGGGCGCGATCGCCGGCAGGACGCCCTCACGGGCGAGCACCCGCCGCGCCCACGCGCCGAGCAGCGGCGCAAGCGGAATCAGCCACAGGACGTCGCTCCGTTGAACGTACAGAAGGGGAGCGGCGAGAGCGTCCATGCCCGACGCCGGGACATATCACACGTGGGGGTCGAGGTGTCCCACGGAGGTCCGCGTCAGCGAGCCATGGACGCGCATTCCCGCGAACGCGAGCGTGACGGCGACGGCGCCGAAGGTCGCGATCGAGAGCGCCCGCGCGAGGCCGAAGGACATCCCGGCCAGCGCCGCCGCGAGGAGCGGCGCGCCCACCGCGATCACGACCGCGAGCCGGACGCGCATCGCCGTGGCGCGGACGACCGGGAGGAACACCCGGACGACCTCGATCGCCGTCATCGCGAGCCACGCCTTGGCCACCATCACCCCCGCGCCGATCGCCGCGAGCGACCACGCCTCGTGCTCGATCGTTCGCGAGCCGGGCACGCGGAACCCGCCGAAGAACAGCATCGCCACGAGACCGGCGGCGACGTAGCGGGCCGCGCGATCCACGCTGCGTTCGCGCGGGAGCGCGGCGGCGGCGACGATCCACACGAACACCGAGGCGAGCGTCGCCGGCGTGCGGAACGCGAGCCAGTCCCACGGCAGCGCGCCCTGCGCGCGCAGCAGATCGACGAGCCGGAACGCGCCGGTGCTGAGCACGGCCGTCCCGATCGCGAGCGCGCCGGCGAGGTGCGGGCGCGCGATACGAAGCGCGCCCCCGGCCTGCAGCGAGAGCGCGAGCGACGCAGCGAACGCCGACACCGCGAGCGTCACCACGTCGAGATCGGGGACGAGCAGCGGCGTCGCGACCGAGACCGCCGCACACGCGAGGGTGAACACGACCGCCCCGAGCGACACGCGCACCGACGTCTCGCCGGCGAGCACCGCGAGGAGCGAGCGCGTCGCGTCCCGCGCGGTCGATTTCGGCGACAGCGCACGGACCCGCGCCGCGATGCGACGCTCGACGACCGCGGAGGCTGCGGACGGCCGACGCAGCGAGAGCAGGAGGAGCAGCGTCGCCGCCGCGACCAGGCCCGCGCCCGCGATCATGCCGCGGGGCACGCGCCGGAGGGCACCGTCGAGCGGCACGGCGATCGCGCGCAGCTCGCCGCTGCCGTCGCGACGGACTCCGAGGTTGGCGACCGAGTCGCCCGCCGGCATCAGATCGACGAGCGACGCCACGCGGACGCCGTCGAAGTCGACGATCACGTCCTTGGCGAGCAGCCCGGCCCCGGCCGCGGGCGAGCCCGCGCGCACCGCGGCGATGGTCAACCCGCCCGACGCAGGCGCCTCTTCGGCGATGGTCAGGCCGAGCGCGTCGAGCGCCGCCCGCGCCGCGTCGCGTCCGTGCACGATCTTCTTGTTGCGGGTGCCGCGCACGTCGAGGACGACGTTGGTCGCCTTCCCCCGGAGCGGCGCCGCGCCGGCCTCGGCCGCGGCGAACGACACCGCGACCTCGCCACGAAACGTCGCGTGCCCGGTGTCGCTGTTGGCGGAGAACCGCGCTGCGAGCGTGTCGTCGACGGGCAGCTCGAGCCGTCCCTCGCTGCGCGACTCGAGCTCGAACGTCGCGTTCACCGACTCGGGCGGCACCCCACCGCGGAACACGCTGCCACGGAACACGATCTTCGCGGTGCGGCGCGTGGGAAAACCCGCGCCGCGGATCTCGAGCCGATCGCCGATGTCGACCTCGTGCGGCTGGATGTCCGCGACCTCGAGCGTCGTCGGCGGGGGCTCCGCGACGCAGCCCGCAACACTCCCCGCGACAAGCACGAGCCCGAGGGCGGAGAACCGGCGCGCCAACATGAGGAGGCTCGGTCCTTCGCAGACCGAGCCGGCGCGGGCCAAGTATCAGAAGGCGATGTCGACGAGGGGCGCGTGCACCTCGTAGCGCTGCGAGAGGCCGAACTTGGCGACCTCGGTCACCGTGTACGTCGGCTTCATGCTGACCGCCGGGACCCCGACGCGGATGGAGCTCGAGTCCATGTTGAGCAGCGCGAACGAGCGGGCCGGCGGGAGGCCGAGCGAGTGCTTCTCGGGCTTGTGCTTGGTGGGCGGGGGCTTGGTGGTGGTGGTGGCGCCGCCGCCGGCGCCGGCCGCGGGCTTCGAGACCTCGACCGTGGCCTTGCCGTCGGCGCTGGAGGGCGACGCGTCGGCCGGCGTGGAGTCCTCGTTGCCCGGCCGGTAGGTCGTGGCGCTGAGCGTGATGACCACGGTGGGAATCACCAGCGCCATGCCGCCCGCGAGCATGAAGAGCGGCACCGTGGCGCTGTCGCTGCTCTGCTCGATGAAGTAGCCGCCCACGCCGCCGCCCACCGCGAGGAGCGGCGGGATCGTGTAGTAGAGCCAGGACGACTGGGCGTTGAACGCCGCGAGGCCGAGGAAGCCGATCTCGCCGCCGAGCAGTGCGCCGCCGGCGATGCCCTTGCCCGTGGGGGACACCTCGGGCGCAGCAGGCGCGTCGTTGGTCGTGGCGCAAATCGTCGCGAAGAGCGCCGAGGCCACAGCCAGACTGACGTAATTTCGCGGCACACGCATGGGAGAGACCTCCGAGGTCGGGACTTGGGTCTACCAGATGGGGACCGCTCTCAGCAACGATTCACTGCGAGAACGTTGGGGAATTCACGCTCAGAAGGCCAAACCGGGGCCCGCCGACGCGGTGGTCGCCGGGCCGGGCTTCGGGGCGGGCGCGGCAGGTGCGCTCGACGCGCTCGGGATGAGGTACACGAGCCGCAGACCAAACTCGAAGAACCCCCGTGCGGTGGACTGCGAGTAGCCGTCGGTGCCCTCGCCGGGGAGGAACCCGCGGGCGCAGTCGATGTTCGCCGTGCAATCGCGGCGCGCGCCGTCGCTCGCGCTCGCGACGAGGTAGCGGGCGGCGAAGCCGAGGGCCCAACGCTCCGAGAGCCCGAGGTCGGCGCCGAAGCCGATGCCGAACGCCGGACTGGCCGCGCGATAGTTGAACGACGCGCTCGGGCCGCTGAACTTCCAGTTCTCGACCCAGCCGCCGCCGTCGACGCCGAGCCAGCCGTCGAGCCGCTTGACGCGAACCAGATGCATTCGGACACGAGCTCCTAGGATGCCGTGGCCGTACTTGGCATTCGCGTCGATGCCGTTGACCCGACCGGTGCTCGGGTCGTTGAAGTTGCGAACCGATTCGTCGATCGTGTAGCTGCCGGCGGCATAACCGCCGAAAATACCGAGCTCCCAGAAGCCGTTCACGCGCCACGCGGCGCCGAGCTCGAAGCCGCCGAGCGGTGAGGGCTGGCCGAAGCGGTAGTCCCTCGTGGGCAGCGACGTGCCGAGGAGGGCGCTGAACATGATCGAGGGCGCGGCGAGGCCGCCCGGCGGGCGCGGCGGCAGCACCGCGGGCGGAGGCGGGG
>JALHOE010000418.1 GCA_022843175.1 Deltaproteobacteria bacterium | reverse complement strand
GGCGCGGCCGACGTCGCCATCGCGCTCGACGACGCGGGCACGGCCTCCGACGCGCGCGAAGAGGGCCGCGCGGCAGCTTCGATCGCCCTCGTGCACGATCGCCTGGTGCCCGCGGCCGACGTCCTGGCCCTGGCGCAGGCCACGCGAGCCCGCGTCAGCGCCACGCTGCTCGTCGGTTTGATCCCCGTCGCGCTCGCCGCGCTTCCGGTCGCGTTCGGTCTCGTCCGTGCGACGTGGGCCCCTCTCGCGGCGCTCGCGGCCACGCTCGGACTCGGCGTTCGCGAGCTCGTGGCCGCCGCGCTTCCCGAAGGTGGCGATTTGGACGAGACTTAGTCGGTCGTGCCGAACACCGAACACTTCCGCGAGATGCTCAACGCCTACATGGCGAAGAAGGGTCTGCGCTCCACCAAGCAGCGCGACCACATCGTCGAAGCGTTCTTCGCGCACCCCGACCACGTATCGATCGAAGAGCTCCTCGCGCGCGTCCGCGAGCGCGATCCGGCGATCGGCTACGCCACTGTCTATCGCACGCTCAAGCTCCTCACCGAGAGCGGCGTCGCCAACGAGCGCCGCTTCGGCGACGGCCTCACCCGCTACGAGTTGGCCGACGACGAGACCCACCACGACCACCTGATCTGCATGGAGTGCCAGAAGATCGTCGAATTCGAGGCGCCCCAGATCGAGCAGCTCCAGGAGCAGATCGCGCATCAGCACGGCTTCGTCGTCCGCTGGCACAAGCACGAGATGTACGGCGTCTGCCCCGACTGCCAGCGGAAGGCGGCGCAGAAGCCGGCGCGTAACTAGAGCCGACCTTGAGGCAGCGGTTCGCTCCGTCCCCCACTGGCGACCTGCACCTCGGCGGCGCGTACGTCGCGCTCGCGGCCTGGCTCCGCGCGCGCGCCGCGGGGGATGCGTTCATCGTCCGCGACGAGGATCTCGATCGCCCGCGCGTCGTCGCGGGCGCGATCGATCGCATCCTCGACGATCTGCTGTGGCTCGGCCTCGACTGGGACGAGGGCCCGCGCATCGGCGGTCCCCATGCGCCGTACGCGCAGTCCGAGCGCTCCGCGTTGTACGACGCCGCGATCGCCACGCTCGACGTCTACCCCTGCACCTGCACCCGCGCCGAGATCGCGTCGTCGGCCCCGCACGGCGCCGAGCCGCGCTATCCGGGGACCTGCCGCGACCCCAAGAATCGAAAGCCGGGACGTCCGGCGTCGCTCCGCCTGCGCGTGCCCGAGGGCGTTGTCGCGTTCGAGGACGAGCTCCACGGGCCGCAGCGGCAGGACGTCGCCGCGGAGGTCGGCGATTTCGTCCTCCGTCGCGCGGACGGCGTCGCCTCCTACCAGCTCGCGGTCGCGGTCGACGATCTCGCGATGGAAGTGGGGGAGGTCGTCCGTGGCGAGGACCTCCTGGCCTCGACGGCGCGGCAGGTCCTGCTCATGCGCCTGCTCGGCGGGCGACCGCCGCGCTGGGTGCACTTGCCGCTCGTCCTCGGTCCGGACGGGACGCGCCTCGCCAAGCGCCACCAGTCGGCATGGACGGGTTCGACCGTCGCGGAGCTGCGCGACGCGGGGATTTCTGCCTCGGAGATCGTCGCCGAGCTGGCCTCCGCGCTCGGGATCCCCTGTGCCGCCGGGGTCGTACCCGGAGCGCTCGTCGGCGTCGGGGTGCCCCGACGGTCGACCCCCTACTCGGCGCCCCCGGGGTGGGTGAAGCTGCGTTCTCAGTGAGTCTCGCGCATGACCGTGCTACGAATCTGAGCTCGGATCATGGCCGGCAAGTGTCCCCTTTGCGGAGAGGAATTCACCGGCGAGATCGCGTTCTGCGCGCGCGACGGCACCAAGCTCCGTAGCTTCGAAGAAGCGTTCTCCATGATGGAGGACGAAGACCCGTTCGTCGGCCAGCTGATCGGCGGTCGCTACCGTGTCATTCGCCGCATCGGCGAGGGCGGCATGGGCGTCGTCTATCTCGCCGAGCACGAGGCGATCGAGAAGAAGCTCGCGATCAAGGTCCTCAAGGATCAGTACGCCCTCCGCGAAGACGTCGTCGCTCGGTTCCAGCAAGAGGCCAAGAGCGCGTCCCGCGTGAAGCACGAGGGCGTGCTCGAGGTCTTCGACTTCGGGCGCACCGAGGACCAGCGCTTCTACATCGCCATGGAGCTCCTCGACGGGCGCGACCTCGCGTACGTCCTCGAGAAGGAGACCCGCCTCGTCCCGATGCGCTGCGTGCGCATCGCCGTGCAGATCGCCCGCGCCCTCGCCGCGGCGCACGCCAAGGGCATCGTCCACCGCGACCTCAAGCCCGAGAACGTCTTCATTCGCATCGGAGACGACGGCCGCGAGTACATCAAGATCGTCGACTTCGGCATCGCACAGCTGCGCGCCGAGGGCGAGGACGCGTCCGATCCCAACGCCAAGGTCAGCGGCCGCAAGCTCACCAAGACGGGCATGATCTTCGGCACGCCGGAGTACATGTCGCCCGAGCAGGCCAGCGGAAAGCCGGTCGATCTCCGCGTCGACGTCTACGCGCTCGGCATCATCATGTTCGAGATGCTCGCCGGTCGCACGCCCTTCCAGGGCGAGACCTTCATGGCGATCCTCACCGCCCACCTCACCGAGGCGCTCCCGTCGCTCTCGTCCTCGGCGCAGGGCGCGTTCGTGTGCTCGCCCGAGCTCGAGGCCGTCGTCCAGAAGTCGCTCTCCAAGTCGCCCAACGACCGCTACCGCACCATGGCGGACCTGGTCGACGCGCTCCTCGCGACGCCCGAGGGCTCGCTCGACGAGACGCTCAAGCCCGCAGGTCCGCGCTTCGCCTCGGTCGCGCCGCCGCCGATGGGCGGCGCCACCCAGGTCGCCGAGACCGACTTCAAGCTCGCGCCCGCGAGCGTGTCGATCGTCCCGCCCGGCGCGCGCCCCTACGACAACAGCCAGGCCACGCTCGCCGACGTCCCGGCGATCACGTCCACCACGCCGACCATCCCACCGCGCAAGAAGAGCAGCGCTGCGCCGCTGTTCGCGATCATCGCGATCGTGATGCTGCTCATCGGCGGCGGTGCATTCGCGGCCTATCGGCTCGCCACGGGCGACACCGAGGCCGACGCGCCCACGCCCAAGCCCAAGCCCACTTCATCCGAGCCCAAGCCCTCGCCCTCGCCGGTCGAGACGGCGAGCAAGCCGGCGCCGTCGCCCTCGCCCTCGCCCTCGCCGAGCATCTCGGCCGAGACGCCCGATCCGGCGCAGGTCACGATTCACGTCGAGACCACCCCGAGCGGCGCGGTGATCGAGCGGGAGGTCGGCAAGGACTGGATCGAGGTGTGCGACAAGTCCCCGTGCGACGTGAAGGTCCCGAAGGGCGGCACCGTGCACCTGCGCGCCTCGCTCAACGGCGGCAAGGTCAACAAGAAGCTCCTCGCCGAGAACGACAGCAAGGCCGAGCTCAAGATCCCGCCCGCGCCCAAGGCGACCGGCGCCAACACCGGCGGCACGCAGAACCTCTGCGAGGTCATCCTCGACGAGGGCATCAAGGTCTGGCGTCCCTGCCCGAAGAAATAGGCGCGCGGGTTCTGATACGTTCCCTCGCGTGAGCGAGAAGACCCAGCCCGAGCGACCGTCGGTGGTGCCGAAGCGGGTCTCGATGCCGTCCGTCACGCGCCTCGCGCAGGAGCCGCTGGAGCCGGCGGTGGTGGTCACCGGCATCTGCGGCCGGCTCGGTCGCCGCGTGTGTCGCGTGCTGCACCGCGAGACCCGCGTGATCGGCATCGACCGCCGACCCTTCAACGACCGCCCGAAGGACGTCGAGTTCTGGCAGGTCGACATCCGCCGCAAGAAGACGCAGGACATCTTCCGTGCGGGCGCCGCGGGCGTGACCGCCGTCGTGCACCTCGGCGTCATGCACGACCCGCGCGCGTCGGACAATGAGCACCACTCGTGGAACGTCAGCGGCTTCGCCAAGCTCCTCGAATACGTCGCGCACTACAAGATCTCGAAGCTCGTCGTGCTCTCGAGCGCCAACGTCTACGGCCCCCAGCCGGACAACGCGCAGTTCCTCAGCGAAGAAGCGCCGCTCCTCGGCGGTCAGCGCTTCGCCGAGATCCGCGACCTCATCGAGGTCGACATGCTGGCGCAGTCGTTCTTCTGGAGGAACCCGTCCACCGAGACGGTCATCCTTCGTCCGGTGCACATCCTGGGAGACGTGCACAACGCGCCGTCGAACTACCTGCGACTGCCGATGATCCCCACGCTCCTCGGGTTCGACCCGATGGTGCAGGTGATCCACGAGGACGACGTCGTGCACGCGATCAAGCTCGCCCTCCGCCCCGGCGTGCGCGGCATCTTCAACATCGCCGGACCGGAGGCCATCCCGCTCTCGCGGCTGGTGAAGATCCTCAAGAAGCCGACGATCCCGGTGCCGCACATGCTCGGCAAGTCGATGCTCAACCGGCTCTACAAGCTGCGGTTGTCGTCGTTCCCGGCGCCGGAGCTCGATCACATCCGCTACGTGTGCATGGTCGACGACAAGCGAGCGCGCGAGGAGCTCGGATACTCGCCGCGGAAGTCGCTCGAAGAGACGGCCTTCGCCGTCGATCAGCCGTAGCGGCGGTGAGGCGCTCGCTGACGCGCGCGCCTGCCCGACGCGGAGCGCCTGCCCGACGCGGC
>JALHOE010000417.1 GCA_022843175.1 Deltaproteobacteria bacterium | reverse complement strand
CGCTCGGCGAGGGCGCGGGCGAGCGCGCGCGCGGCGGAGGCGCGAGCCGGCTCCTCGGATGGCAGGAATGTGAGGATTGAGCTGTCGGTGCGCGCGAGCCACGCGACGAGCGCGCCGTCGTAAAGGACGACGTGCGCGCCGACCGCGCGCTGCGGCTTGTGGGTACCCTCGCGCTCGGGCCACGGCAGCGCGGCGCCGTAGGGGTTGGCCGGATCGGTCGCGGCGAGGACGATCGGCGCGGCGCCCTCGGTGGGCTCGCGGAGCGCGCGCAGGCGGTCGTCGGCGCCGGGGATCGCGAACTGCGCGGCGCCGAGGCCGGCCACGAAGTAGCCGCGACGCACGCGACCGGCCTCCTCCATCGCCTTGAGCACGTCGTAGACGCTCGACCACCCGCCGGGCAGGCCCTCGGCGCCCACCGCCTCGCGACCGAGGACGCCGTAGCGATCGAGGAGGGTGCGAGCGAGGGCCGCGCGACGCTCGGTCTCGGTCGCTCTCTCCATTCTCCGCAGCGACCAGCGGCCCTCGCTGCCCGGCGTCGCGCCGAGACGGGTGGGCATGCGCGGGCCGCGCGGAGCCCTGCGCGCAGGGGCCTCTTCGCGCATGCGCGAGCGCAGCGGCACGAGCGTGTCGTTGGTGAGCTCGCCGGCCCACACCATCGACCACAGGACCTCGAGCACCTCGCCCGGATACCCGCCGATGCCACGGGCCAGCTCGGGGAAGAAGATCGCGCCGCGCGCGCGGAGCAGCTCGCGAAGCTTCTCGGCGAGCTCGCCCTCGACCCTGACCGGATCGCGCGCGAGCAGGGCGTGGTGCGACGCGAGGTAGAGGGCGACGCGCCCGTCGCCGCCGGTGGCGCCGATCGGCTCGACGCCGGCCCACACGACCTCGCCCGCGACGCAGAGCGCGTCGAGATCGCTCGGGCGATAGCCGGGCACGCGCGCGGGCAGCACGTCGCGCTCGAGGACCGACGCAGGGATCGGCGCGCCCTGCAGCTGCTCGATCGCCGTGAGCAGCGCCTCGGCCGGCGCGCGCGGGGTGGCGGAGCCCGGCTCGATGCGGTGCCAGGCGGGGAGAAACCGCGCGAGCGCGACCGGCTCGACCGGCTCGACCTCCTTGCGCAGGCGCGCGAGGGACTTGCGACGCAGCACGCGCAGCACGCCCGCGTCGCACAGCTCGCGGCTCTGGCCGCCGCGGAGGAACTCGCCGGCGACGAGCTTGCCGTCGCGGGTGAGGCGGTCGAGCACGGGGAGGATCGAGCCGACCGCGACGCCGAACCGCGCGGCGATCGACGCGGGCACGAACGGGCCGTGGGTGCGGGCGAAGCGCGCGACCAGATCGCCGAGCGGATCGGCCACCTTCTCGAGGAACGCGTGGGGCAGGCCCTGCGGCGGCACCACGCCGATCGCGTCGCGGAAGCGCGCGGCGTCCTCGGCGGCGGCGTAGCGCTTGCTGCGGCCGATCTTGAAGGAGAAGACGCGGCGCTCCTTCTCGAGCTGCTCGAGCCACGATTGCGGCTCGGCGGCGCACCGCGCGCGGGCCTCGTCCAGGGACAGCTCCCCGATCGCGAGGAGCATGTCGTGCAGCGCGTCGGGCCCGCGCGCCGCGCGGAAGTGCTCGCCCTCGCCGATCGGCGCGAGGTGTTGCAGCGTCCGCTCGTATTCTTCGATCGCGTCTGGATCGAGCAGCTCGCGGAGCTCGGCCTCGCCGAGGAGCTCGCGCAGCTGCGAGGTGTCGATCGAGAGCGCGTGCGCGCGGCGCTCGGCGAGCGGGGCGTCCCCGTCGTAGAGGAAGCTCGCGACCCAGGTGAACAGCAGCGAGGCCGCCATCGGCGAGGGGCGGCGCACGTCGGCGGTGACGACGCGGATGCGCCGCTGCTCGATCGCCCGGAGCGTGTCGACCAAGCCGGGCAGATCGAACACGTCTCGCAGGACCTCGCGGTAGGTCTCGAGGATGACGGGGAAGTTGCGGTGGCGAGAGGCGACCGCGAGGAGGTCGGCGGCGCGCTTGCGCTGCATCCACAGCGGCGTGCGCTTCTGCGGGGAGCGACGCGGCAGGAGCAGCGCGCGCGACGCCGCCTCGCGGAAGCGCGCGGCGTAGAGCGAGGTGCCGGCGACCGACTCGATGACGATGTTCTCGATCTCGTCGGCGCTCGGGAAGAACTGCGCGACGTCGGGGGGGCGCTCGCCGTCGGGGACGCGGAAGGCCATGCCGTCGTCGGACCACATGGAGTCGACCTCGACGCCGGTGGCCTCGCGGAGGTGGGCTGCGACGGCGGTGGCCCACGGGGCGTGGATGCGCGCGCCGAGGGGGGTGAGCACGCACACGCGGTGGTCGCCGAGCTCGTCGAGGAAGCGCTCGACCACGATCGTGTCGTCGGTGGGGAGGGCGCCCGTCGCCTCGCGCTCGTCGGTGAGGTACGCGACGAGGTTCTTCGCCGCGCGCTCGTCGAACTTGTGGCGCTGGCGGAGGAGCGCGTCGGCTTTGGGCGGCGTGAGCGCGCCGAGCTCGCGGGTGAGCGCGCCGATCGCGCGACCGAGCTCGCGCGGACGGCCGGGGCGATCGCCGTGCCAGAAGGGCATCTTTCCGGGCTCGCCGGGGGCGGGGGTGACCAGCACCCGGTCGTGGGTGATCTCGTCGATGCGCCACGACGACGCGCCGAGGAGGAACACGTCGCCCACCCGCGACTCGAAGACCATCTCTTCGTCGAGCTCGCCCACGCGGCGGCTCTTCTCGCCGCCGGCCTGGAGGTAGACGCCGTAGAGGCCGCGGTCGGTGATGGTGCCGCCGTTGATCACCGCGATGCGGCCGGCGCCGGGGCGCGGGCGCACGGTGCCGGCGATGCGGTCCCAGGTGACCCGCGGGCGGAGCTCGGCGAAGTCGTCGGATGGGTAGCGGCCGGAGAGCATGTCGAGCGTGCTCTCGAAGGCGCTGCGCGGCAGGTCGGCGAAGGGGGCGGCGCGAGTGACGAGCTGGTAGAGCGCGTCGACGGACACCGGGGCCGGCTCGGCGACTTTGCGTTTCTTTCGTTTGAGCTCGAGAACCGGCGGGCTCGCGATCGTGGCGACCAGCTGCTGGGCGAGCACGTCGAGCGGGTTGCGGGGGGCGAACGTCTCCTCGACCACGCCGCTGTTCATGCGGTCGACGATCGCCGCGCAGGGCAAGAGATCGCCGCGGTGCTTGGGGAACACCACCCCGCGCGAGGTGGCGCCGACCGAGTGGCCGGCGCGACCGATGCGCTGCAGCGCCGCGGCGACGCTCGGCGGCGCCTCGAGCTGGATCACCAGGTCGACCGCGCCCATGTCGATGCCGAGCTCGAGGGACGAGGTGGCGACGATGGCCGGAAGATCGCCGCGCTTGAGGCGCTCTTCGATCTCGGAGCGCTTCTCGCGCGCGACGGAGCCGTGATGCGCGAGGGCGAGCTCCTCGCCCGAAAGCTCGTTGATCGCCTGCGCGAGCCGCTCGGCCAGCCGACGGCTGTTGACGAAGAGGATCGTGGAGCGATGCGCGCGAATGAGCTCGACGAGGCGAGGGTGGATCGCCGGCCAGATGGAGCGATTCTGCGGGCCCGACGCGGTGGGGCCGCTCGGCGTCTTGTCCTCGGGCTCGCCCATCTTGGAGAGGTCGTCGACCGGGACCTCGACGCGGACGTCGAACTCCTTCTTCACGGAGGCCGACGTGGCGTCGACGATCGAGACCGGCCGCCACGCGTCTCCCTCGCGGCCGCCGAGGAACCGCGCGACCTCGTCGAGCGGGCGCTGGGTGGCCGAGAGACCGATGCGCTGGAGCGGCGGCGCCTTCTCGCGCGCGTGGGTGCGGAGCTCTTCGAGGCGCTCGAGCGACAGCGCGAGGTGCGCGCCGCGCTTGGTGGGGACGAGCGCGTGGATCTCGTCGAGGATGACGACGTCGACCGAAGCGAGGATCGACTTGGATTGCGACGTGAGCAGGAGGTAGAGCGACTCCGGCGTGGTGATGAGGATGTCGGGTGGCTTGCGGGCGATGCGGGCGCGCGCGGCGGGGGAGGTGTCGCCGCTGCGGACCTCGACCTCGAGCCCGTGGAACGGCGTGGCGTCGCGGGTGGCGACGGCGGCGATGCCCGCGAGCGGCGACCGCAGGTTGCGCTCGACGTCGACCGCGAGCGCCTTGAGCGGCGAGACGTAGAGCACGCGACAGCGACGCTCCGGCTCGGGCCCGGGGCTGAAGCTGAGGCGATCGATCGCGGAGAGGAACGCCGACAGCGTCTTGCCCGAGCCGGTGGGCGCGAGCACCAGCGTGGACGCGCCGCTCGCGATCTGCGGCCACGCGAGCGCCTGCGCGCGCGTCGGCGCGTCGAACGCGGCTTCGAACCACGCGCGCACGGGCGCGTGAAAGAGCGAGAGCGGACCCTTGGGCTTGGCCACGGCGGGGTAGGGAGCATAGATGCGCGCCGGACCCCTTGCGCTGCGGTGCTGACACCTGTTGGTCAGGATCCGATACAGTGCCGCCCGTGCGCACCGTCCTCATCCTCTCGTCGGCACTGTTGGTCTTCGGCTGCAAGAAGGCGAGCACGCCCGATCCACTCGACGCAGAGCCGTCGGCCGCCGCGGACGTGGGGCCGGACGCCGAGGAGCTCGAGCCGGACGAGGCCGGCGGCGGTAAGGGGAAGACAGGCGCAGGCGCAAACGCAGGCTCGAGCGCAGGCGCAGGCGCAGGCGCAGGCGCAGGCGCAGACGGAGGCGCAGGCGCAGGCGCAGGCGCAAGCGCAGGCGCAGGCGCAGGCGCAGGCGCAGACGGCGGGAGTGACAACGCC
>JALHOE010000416.1 GCA_022843175.1 Deltaproteobacteria bacterium | reverse complement strand
TGCGCACCAACATCGTCTCGCTGCGCGAGGCGGTGCCCGAGGGCGCCGAGGGGATCGGCCTGCTCCGCACCGAGCTCGTGTTCGCCGACCGCGTCGCCGCGCCGACCGAGGACGAGCAGGCGGTCGCGTACTCGGCGGTCGCCCGCAAGACCGCGGGCCCGGTGCTGGTGCGGTTGTTCGACGCCGGCGGAGACAAGCCGCTCCCGTTCCTCCCGGGCGACGAGCGGGGCATCGCGCTCCTGCGCGCGAACCCCTCGGTCCTCGCAACCCAGCTCCGCGCGATCGCCCGCGCGCGCGAGGCCGGCGACGTGCGCGCGCTGATCCCGCTCGTGCGCGATCCCGACGACGTGCAGGCGGTCCGCGCCGCGGCGCCGCCGGCGCTGCTCGTGGGCGCGATGGTCGAGACGCCGGGCGCCGCCGAGGGGATCGACGCGATCGCCGCGGTGGCCGACTTCATCTGCATCGGCACCAACGATCTCGCCTCCGAGACGCTCGGCCTCGCCCGCGAGGAGGCCCCCGACCCGCTCGATCCCCGCGTGCTCGCCCACGTGCGGCGCACCGTCGAGGGCGCCCACGCACGCGGCCGCAAGGTCACGGTGTGCGGCGAGGTCGCGGCCGATCCCCGCGGCGCGAAGATCCTGATCGGGCTCGGCGTCGACGCGCTGAGCGTCTCCCCCAAGCGCTTCGCCGCGCTGAAGGTGGCGCTCCGCCCCGTGACCGCGGACGATTGCGCCGCCGCTGCCCGCGAGGCACTCAAGGAGTGACATGAAGAAGATCCTCGTCGCCTGCGGGACCGCGATCGCCACCTCCACCGTCGTCGCCAAGAAGCTCCAGGAGCTGCTCGAGAAGCGCGGCATGAAGGTGAAGATCGACCAGTGCAAGGCCACCGAGGTGGCCTCCAAGGCCGCGAGCTACGACCTCATCGTGGCCACGACCGAGGTCGCCGACACCAAGGGCAAGCCGCTGGTGCGCACGGTCGCGTTCCTCACCGGTATCGGCATCGACGCCGAGGTTCAGAAGATCGCCAAGCTCCTCGGGGGCTGATGCTCCACCGCTACCCGCCGGCGCGCAGGGCCGCGGCGCTCGCGACCGATCTCCTGCTCCTGTCGATCGCCGTCGGGATCCCACTCACCCGCGCCGCCGGCTCGCTGTCCATCGTCCTGTCGATCGCGATCCCGTGCGTGCTCGCGTGGGGGGTCGTCACGCTCCACTACCCGCGGACCGTCGAGCTCGACGACGAGGGCATTACATTTGGTGCTTATGGAATTTCGCACCGCTACGCCTGGTCCACGGTGCGGGTGCACGTCCGCCGGTTCCTCGTCCGCGATCGGGTGTTGGTGCGGCTCACTCCCTGCCCCCCGTGGCGCGGCCGCTACTGGATCCTCGACGCCATCGACGGCTACCCGAAGCTGCTCTCCGAGCTCGAGAAGCGCTCACACCGACAGACGTAGCTTCGCGAGCGTGTCTCCCACCGGGGCGCCCTCCCACACGATCGCGTGCAGCGCGTCGAGGTAGGGCAGGTCGTGCACGCCGCGCTCGCGCGCGAAGCGGTGGGCGGTGGCGATCGCGGGATAGCCCTCGGTCAGCTCGCCTGCCGCGAGCATCTCGGCGGCGACCTGCTTGGCCGGCTTGCCGCGGCCGACGCGCTCGCCGAACGCGCGGTTGCGACCGCCCGCGCCGGTGACGTGGAGATCTCCGACGCCCGCCGCGCCATGGACCGTCTCCTCGCGGCCCCCGCCGGCGACGACGAGCCGGCGCATCTCGACGATGGCCTGGGTGAAGCAGGCGGCGCGCGCGTTGTGCGCGTCGACCCCGATGAAGCCGTCCCACAGGCCGAGGCCCGTCGCGTAGGCGTTCTTCAGCGCCGAGCACATCTCGGCGCCCGCGATGTCCGCCGAGGCGCCGATGTGCATGTGCTCGCCGCCGAGCGCGTCGACGCAGAAGGCGGCGTCGGGGCCGGCGTAGACCATCCAGGTCATGACACGGCGCGCGATCTCCATGGCCTTGGCCGGGCCCGCGGCGTGGACGAAGCGGAGCGGCCGGCCGACCGCCTCGGACACGACCAGATCGAGGCGCTCCATGCGGCCGGCGCGCGACTCGAGGAAGCCCTTGCTCACCGAGAGAATGGGGACGTCCGGGAGGTGGGCGGCGGCTCGGGTCATGACCGGTACCGCGCCCTCGGAGTTGACCGCGTGAATGACGAGCTCGGCGCCGGCGAGCGCCTCGGCGAGCCGGGGCGCACGATAAAGGGCGAGCTCGGTGAGCGGGAGCTTGAGCCGCGGGTGCGGTTCGCCGCGCTCCGACGGCTCCAGCATGGGGTCGTCGAGCCAGGTGCCCCACAACCGGACCGCGTGCCCCCGCATCGCGGCGACCTTGGCCATCGCGCTGCCCATGTACCCGGCCCCGAGAACGGTGACTCTCAACTGGCTCATCTCCGGACGTCGAATAGCCGGGCTTGAACGGGGACCCAAGATGTCGCAACACACCCTCCGTGCGGTCCGTCCTCGCGCTCGTGTTGTGCGTCGTCGGGTGCGGCTCCACCCCGCAGCCCGCCGGCGCGCGCGCCGACGTCGTCGCCGCGGCTCATGCCGGCTGCCGCGAGGGCAATGTCGAGGCGTGCGAGGTCGCGTGCGCCAACGGCAACACGCACGGGTGCAACGAGGCCGGCCGGCTGCACGAGATCGGGATCGGCGTCCCGGCGAGCGGCGTCGCCGCCAACGCGTTCTACCGCAAGGCGTGCGATCTGGGCGACGCGGCCGGCTGTTACAACGCCGCCTACCTCCTGCAGTTCGGCGTGGCCGGTCGGCGCGACGCCGGCTGCGCGCTCGCGCTCTACCAGCACGCGTGCGATGCCGGTCACGCCAAGAGCTGCATGAGCGCCGGCGAGATGTACAGCGACGGGCTCGACATCCCGCAGAACCCCGCCGCCGCGCGCGCGGCGTTCCGCAAGGCGTGCGACGCCGGCCACACCGCCGCGTGCGCGCGCATCACCGCGCCCTGAGCCGCGCGAGGAGCAGCAGCGCCACGACGAGCGCGAGGCGCGGGTCGCGGGCCGAGCGGGCCGGCACGGCGCACGTGCACGCGCGCCCATTGAGATCGTCGTCCATCCCGAGCTCGGCGTCGGCGCGCGCGCCGTCGGCGATGGGTGCCGCGTCGATCGCGCCGTCGGTCCCCGCGTCCGGCGCGATCGGATCGCTGAAGGTGTCGACCACGACGTTGTTGTAGATGCCGCCGCCGTCGCCGCGCGAGCCGATCATCAGGTGCAGCTCGGTCGTGCCGGCCGGCACCGCGACCGAGGCCTCGAGCGTGTCGCCGACGTCGCGCGCGAGATCGTGATCTCCGCGCCATCCGGTCGCGCCCTCCGTCCAGGCGATCGGCGACGCACCCCACTTCACGAGCAGCACCGGCGCCCACTCGTCGCCGCCGATCCACGCCGGCGACGGCGGGAGCGTGCGCCCCTCGAAGCGCACGACGACGCGGTTGGTGCCGAGCGGCAGCCGGCGGTGAAACTGCATCGCGCCGGGCACGATCCCGCTCGACAGCTCGCCGCGGACGCTCGACTCGGTGACCGATAGCCAGCCGACGTCCCAGCTCGCCGCCGAGCCCTCGGGCAGCTCGCGGACGCGCTTGCACGACGGCAACCCCCGCGCGGCGAACGCCGCATCGAGGCTCTTGCCCGCGGCCTCGCCGGCCTCGGCGGCGACGCTCTTGGTCAGCACCGCGATCATCTCGTCGAACGAGAGGTCTCCCGCCGGTGCGAGCGATAGCCCGAGCACCACGCCGCGATCGAACCGCGCGCGATCGGCCGCCGCGGCGCGCGCCGCCCACAGCGCACCCGAGAAGATCAAGGAGTCGTGGTGCGACTCGTTGACCAGCCGCTCGGGGCAGCGGTGGAGCTCGCTCAGATCGCGGATCGCGTCGCCGCCGCTCGCGTACTCGCCGATGCGCGGGTCGTTGGTGATGGCGGCCGAGAGATAGTCGGCGATGGCCTCGTTCATCGCGCCGGACACGTCGAGCGCGCCCTGCTCGTCGAGGTGGGTGTAGTTGACGAGGTCGGCGGTCGAGAGCACGACCGCGTGCCCGAGCTCGTGATACGCGACGTCGCCGTCGTACCCGTAGTCGAGCGACGCTCCCTGCCCGAAGAACAACCCGTCCTTCTCGGTCGAGAACAGCGCGCGCGTGAACCCGCCGCTCGGCGCGAAGAAGGCGTTGTCCATGCGCTCGAGCTCGCAGCTTCCGCAGCGGAGCGCGCTGAGCGGGCCGTCCTCCCACGACGGCGGCATCCGCACGTTGGCGTTGACCGAGAGCGGGCGGGCCTCGGCGCGGAGCGACGGCAAGCCCATCGCGGCGAACGCGTCGAGCGCCCGATCGATGTGGTAGGCGACCGACGTCTCGGCGAAGGGATCGTCGACCGCGGCGTCGGAGCCCGGTCGGGGGTAGATGAAGTCGAGCGAGCCGTCGGCGACGGCGAGCTGCTCGAAGCTGCAGACGTGCATCGGGACCTTGCTCCCGAGATCGACGTCGATGACCTTCTTGCGATCGACGCAGGTGCGCGCCGTCCAGCGCGGGGTCGTGAGCGTCTTGCTGCCGTCGGGGAGCGAAGCGAGCGTGAAGGTCGCGAGCGGGGAGACCGTGGGGTTCTGCGGGAAGACGCGCACCTGCTTGGCGGCGCGCGCGCGATCGCCGCGGACGAGCACCGAGCCGCGCACGGCGTCGACGAGCACGAACGGGCGCGTGGGGAGCTCCGGCGCGACCGCCGCATGGAGCGCCCACGCGAGCCTCGGACCGGGCAGGTAGACGAGCTCTGCGCGCTTGTCGTCGAAGGGAAACGGC
>JALHOE010000415.1 GCA_022843175.1 Deltaproteobacteria bacterium | reverse complement strand
CGAGCGCGAGCGTGCGATTGGCGCGCTCGGCCGCGGCGTCGAAGCCGGTCGCGATCAGCGCCTCGCCCTCGGCCTCGGGGTGCGGCTCGCCGACGTCGTCTGCGTAGCGCGGCGACTCGAGGGCGAAGGCGCGGGCCTCCTCGAAGCCGTAGCCGCCGCCGGAGTCGAGGACGTCGAGGGCGTGCACGCCGCTCCTCGACTCGAAGCTGTCGTCGAAGCCCTGCGAGCGCGCCGTCGTCCCGAGCGCCCTCTCGAGCGGGGCATAACGGGAGTAGACGTTGGACTCCGTCGCCGGGCGGAACTGACCGGCGCTGTTGCGCTTGTGGAGGTTCTGGAACTGATCGCCGCGCGGATAGCGCCAGGTGTTCGGGGTCGGGCCGATGTCGGCGACCGAGCTCGACTCGGCGGTGTCGAACTCGACGCTCCCGTCGGTGTTGGCGCGCACCGCGGAGACGAGCCGAATGTGCCCGCTCTTCCACATCGTGTCGCCGGCCTGGAGCTCCGAAGGGCGGCTCACGGCGGTGAAGCCGCGGTTGCCGGCGCGGAGCGACGCCGAGTTGCGACCGGTGATGTCGAGGAGATCGGCCCCGGTCGGCGCGTGGCCCGCGAGGTGCCCCACGAGATCGTTGAGCGCCTGGCACACGAAGCCCGAGCAGTCGATGCCGATGCCGTAGCGCACGAGCCACTGGCGGAGGGCCGCCGCGTCGGGGGTGCGCTCGCCGAAGAGGCGTCGATCGACGGCGCGCTGGAGGATCTCGCGGAGATCGGCCGGCGTCGACTTTCCGTGGAGCGCGCGCCGGAACGAGCGCTGCACCTCTTGCAGCAGCGTCGCCGTGGCGCCGGTCGCCGATGCCCGCGCGCGCTGCGCGTTCGCGAGGCGGTGCGCGCTGTTCTCGCGATTGATGAAGTAGGGCGGGTGCACCTCCAAGCGCGTGCCCGCGACGTTGACGGGGATGCGACGGAACGCCTCGAGGCAGGCGACGAGCCGCGTCGTGACGCGCGTCTCGGTGGCGGCCTCGCGGCGGCCGTAGGTCGCCTCCTCGCTCTCCTCCTCGTGGCCGGCGTCGCTCGCCGAGGTCCACAGCGCGGGGTCGTGTCCGTCGTCGTAGCCGTCGGACTGCGCGCTCATCGACTGGCCCTCGTCCTCCCCGTCCTCGCTGCTGGTCTGGTTCGAGCTGTGCGAGAGCGCGTCGCCGCCCCACGTCAGCGCACGCGTCGGGTTGCCGTACGCCTCCTCTTCCTCGTCGAGCGGGAGACCGAAGCGCGAGCGGTCGAGCGAACGACCGGAGAAGTCGGCGGAGATGTCGATCCCCGGTGCGCGATCGAGCTCGCTCGGGTGCGTGCTCAGGCGCGGATCATCGCCGCGCGGCGAGCCGTAGGTTGCGAGCGCGTAATAGAGCCGGTTCGCTCCCGCGAAGCGCCGGAGCTGGTTCGGTTCGACGAGCCACGTCGCGTGCCCGGTGGGCGCGCGGAGCAGGCCTCCGCTCCGCGACGAGTAGAAGTTCTGCCGCGTGCGACGGTGACGCTGATCGGAGCGCAGGAGCATCGGATCGGTCGCGCACACGATCTCGAACACGCGCTCCGGCGGCACGCGCACGTGAAAGGAGGCCACGGGGAAGCGTTCCGAGATCTGTGCGCGATACGGCTGGATTTGTTCCATGGGGTCTCCTGCCCTGGTCGATGCTGCCGCGCCTGAGCAAACGGGAGACCACAGCGGCGCGATCGATCCAGCGCGCGCCGATCGCGTCGACGAGCTCGCTCTGCATGATCGAGCGTGCACCCGCGATCCTGCCCGCGCGGGCACAGCGCGCCTCATCGGGCATGCGCGGGAGTGAACTGCGCGACACCTGCTCGCACGAGCATCACCCCGCAGGGGTGATAAGCGCGATTGTGCTTCGTCACGTAACGCCAAACTCGCTTGACGAGTTGTTCGCGGTGACGATTAGCTCCGTCGCCAACACGGGGTTTGGGGACCGCTAGTCATGGCGAATCATGAGCGACTCGAGCCGGGCATGGAGCCCGCGCTCGTTGGAAGGTCTCAGGCCTTTCAAGCCCTCCTGCGGCGCGTCGATCAAACGGCGCGTGCGCAGCGCACTACGTTGCTCGTCGGTCCGACCGGCAGCGGTAAGGATGTCGTCGCGCGCACGCTGCATGCGCGCTCGTCGCGAAGAAACGCGCCGTTCAATCCCATTCACTGTGCGGCGCTGCCCGAGGGGCTCGCCGAGTCAGAGCTCTTTGGTCATCAGCGCGGCGCGTTCACCGGCGCGCAAGCGCAGCGCGCCGGGCTCATTCGCGCGGCGAGCGGGGGCACGATCTTCCTCGACGAGATCGACTCGCTGAGCCTGCAGCTCCAATCCAAGCTCCTGCGCTTCCTCGACACCGGCGAGGTCCGCTCTGTGGGCTCCGATCGCAGCGAGCACTCGAGCGCTTGGATCATCGTCGCGACCAACCAAGACCTCGAGGCGCGGGTGCGGAGCGGGTTGTTCCGCGAGGACCTCTACTTCCGACTCACTGCCATTCGACTCGACGTCCCGTCGCTCGACGCGCGCCGCGACGACGTCGTCCCGCTCGCCGAGCATTTTCTCGCGTGCGTCCGAGGGGCGACGGCCACGTTCTCGGACGACGCGCGGCTCGCGCTCGCGCACTACCCGTGGCCCGGCAACGTGCGGGAGCTGAAGCACCGCGTCGAGTCCGCGGCGCTGCTCCACGACGACGCGCCGTGCGTCACGGCTGAGATGCTCGGGTTGCCCGGGCTGATCTCGTCGAACGATCCACCGATCGCGCTCCCCGAGCCGGGCAGCGCGCTCGAGCAGTTGCTGTGGTCGCTGATCGTTCGCGACAAACTGTCGTTCACCGACGCGATCGCGCGCTGCGAGAAGGCGCTCGTGAGCGCGGCGTTGCGCGCGGAGTCCAACAACCGCACCCGCGCGGCGAGCCGGCTCGGCATCCACGTGCGCACGATCTACAAGAAGCTCGACCCCGGCGTTCAGGGTCTGCCCGCGCGCGCATGCACCGACGGACAGACGCTGCCCGATCGGCCATGCCTCCTCGAGCCGCCGATCGCGAGTTGAAGCGACTTCGTCACCCGCGCAGCGTGGTCTCGCACTTGCACACGCCACCGCGACTCGCATCTCGCGAGTGGGGACGGTGCAATGGGGCAGATCCAGCCTAATCGAGTGCAGATCTCGGAGCGATTCCCGGTCGCGTCGTTTCACGTGCGCGTGCCGCCCGAGCGATTGTTCGAGGTCGTCTGCACCACCGATCCGGGGCTGTTGCGCCCCGAGCAGCGACACCGCCGCACGCGCGACAACTTCTACACGTCGCGCGCCGACGGACTGCTCCGCGCGCGCGCCGGGCAGGCTACCTGGCTGCTCGATCCGCAGCAGCTGCGGCGCTTCGCGGGCGCCCAGCGGATCCATTACGCGCTCGCCTCGTACGGCTCGGCGCGCGGCGACGACGCCGAGTTCACGACGCCGCCCGATCAGGTGGACCGCGCGCCGGCGATCGACATCTCGCCCGACTTCTCCGGCCGCTCGCTCGATCGCGCTCGCTTCTCCTTCGCCGACGAGGCGCGCTACGGCAACCCCGGCGGCCAGGCGCTCGTGTGGGGCGGCGACATGCTCGAGGTGCCCGAGAACGAGGCGCACGCGTTCGACGAGGACGACGAGGCCGGCGAGGATCTCGGCAAGTCGCTCGGCGACGACGAGGACGTGGGCGACGCGCTCGCGCTCGACGCCGACGTCGAGGAGGCGCTCGACCACGACGAGGTGTACGGCGCGCCCGACGAGACCGTGTTCGGCGACAGCGAGCAGTACGAGAACGTGGACGACGTCGCGCCGCCGGCCGAGCGCGCCGAGCCGGCGACCGCGTTCGACGAGCCGGTCGACGAGAGCGGCGAGGAGCTCCGGGCCGAGGCAGCGGCCGAGGAAGAGGGCTCGGACGTTGGCGAGAGCGCCGAGGTGTTCGAGGGGCACGAAGAGGCCGACGACAACCCGGACGGCGCCGAGATCGCCGAGGCGCACGCGCTCGGGTCGGACGCGGACGACGACGTCGCGCCCGGACCGGACGAGGTCTACGGACGCCGCGCCGAGGTCGCGCCGCTCGCCGAACCGATCGAGGGCGAGGAGTCGCCGCTGGAGCCCGCAGCGCTCGCCGCGCGGAGGCCCGCCGAATACTCCGACGACGAGCCCAACGAGGACGAGCCCGCGAGCGGGCAGGGGATTGAGCTCTCCATCCCCGAGAAGATGATCCTGCTCCGCGTCGTCGCCACGCAGGAGAGCGGCACCGAGCGCTACGCGGCGGCGTCGTTCGACGAGGTCGACGGCCTCTGTTGGGGGCTCCTTCGCTTCTCTCAGCGGAGCGGGCTCCTCGGCAAGGTGCTCGCCGCCGCGGAGCGCCGCGATCCGGCGCGCTTCCGCGAGATCTTTGGCGAGCGCGCCGACGCGCTCCTGCGAGTGACGACCGCGCCGTCCCCAGAGGCCCGCCTCTCGCCGATCGGCGAGGAGCCGCTCGGCTCGCGCGGGTGGCTCGAGCTGTTCCGCCGCGCGGCGTCGGTGCCGGCGTTTCAAGCGGCGCAGCACCAGGCCGCGATCGAGGGGCTGCTCGATCCGAACCTGTCGTTCGCGAGGGCGCTCGGCCTCGACTCCGATCGCGGGCTCGCGATCCTCCTCGACCGTTGCACGCAGCTCGGCGTCGGCGGCGGTCGCTCGTGGATCGCGCGGGTCGCCGGCCCCATCCGAACGCCGGCCGATCGCGCGAGCGCGCTCTCGGCGTGCGGCTTCTCCACGCTCGCCGAGCTGCAGGCCGCGCGCGGCCTGCCCGCGCACGGTCACT
>JALHOE010000414.1 GCA_022843175.1 Deltaproteobacteria bacterium | reverse complement strand
GCGGCTGCGTAAATAGCCTTCGCCATCAGCGAACGCTCGGTGTGCGCACGGGTCTCGTTGACCCGTGCGCGCGCTGTTTTTGTGGCCTCGCTCTCGGGGGCCGCGCGGTACGCGAGCTCGGCGAGGTGACCCGCGAGCCGGTGGTCCCCCGCGTCGAGCAGCGCGAGCGCGCGCGCGGCGATCTTCTCGGCGCCGCCGGAGAGCTCCGCGAGCTCGCGTGCGAGGTCGACCCCGCGCGCCGGCTTGAGGGTCGCCGGGTTGCCGTCCCACCAACCGCCGTAGAGGCGGTAGACGTTGCGGACGATGAACTCCGGTTCGTCGTAGATGGGACGCAGGTACGGGCGCTCGAGCAGGTGCGAGGGCGCGCGTACGGTCGAGACGATGTCGTCGAGCGTCGACCCCTCGTTCATCAGCGCGACCGTCTGGTCGTGCAGCGACTCGAGCAGCGACGCGGTCTCGTCGAGCGCACGACGCACGCGCTCGCGCCCGAAGATCGGCGGCCCGTGCCCCGGGGAGAGGACCTCGGCGTCGAGCGCCTGCATCGTGCGGAGCGCCACGGCCCAGTCGCGCGGGTAGCGCTGGACCTTCTGCGGGTTGCCCGCGTTCGGCGCGGCCCAGATGAAGAGATCGCCGACCGCGAGGACGCTCCGCTCCGGCAGGTATACCCACGTCGCGTCGTCGGTCTCGCCGCGCGCGTGATGAAGCTCGATGCGCTCGCCACCGACGTCGAGGTCGAGCCGATCGCGGAACGTCTGGTCGGGGTAGCGATAGTCGATCGGCCACTCCACGTTGCCGCGGAATTGCCGCGCGTTGATGCAGCCGTTCCACCCGCGGGTGAGCTTGTAGCGGTCGAAGCGCGCGGGCACCGCCTCGTGGGCGATGACCGTCACCGCGCCGTGTTGCTCCCACAGCTTGGTGCCGAAGCAGTGGTCGACGTGGCCGTGCGTGTACACGATGCGCGTCGCCGGCTCGGCGTAGTGCGCGCGGATCGCGGCGTGCACCTGGCCGGAGAGGAGGAAGCTCCCCGGATCGACGATCAACAGGCCGTCGGCCGTCTTGATCGCGGTGGAGTTGGCGAAGCTCGAGACGAACGCCACGCCGTCGGCGATCTCCTCGAGCTCGAGGAGCGGCGCAAAGGGATGGTGCTGCTCCGGGTCGATCTCACCGTGCCAGTAGGCCTCGAACTGCTCGCGGATTCGCCCCATGCCCTCGATGGTAAACCGCCTCGCGGTCGACTAACGATCCCCGCGATGCGCGCGCTCCTCGTGATTGTGCTCGTGGCGGCGGTGCCGCTCGCCTGCGGAAAGAAGAAAGAGCGTGCGCCGCTCGCTCCGGGCGTCACGAGCGCGCCGGGGGCGCCGTCGCCCCTCACCCCGCTCCAGGCGCTCAAGGAGCTCGCATCGGCGAATCCCACCGCGCCCGCGCCGCCGCCCCCTGCCCTCGCCTCGGCCCTGGAGTCGGCCTTCGTGCCACAGGTGCCGTCCATCGTCGCGTCCCCGCCCTCCGCCTCGGCTTCGGCCTCGGCCGCGCCCGCGCCCGGCCCGGTGGCCATGAAGCTCGTCGGCCTGTGGGGCTTCGCCGCCTTCGACCTCTCGGACGCGGACACCGCGACCAAGTGGAAGAGCGTCCCCGAGACGATGCAGAAAGAGATCCTCGCCGAGGCGCCCAAGGCGACGATCGAGTTCACGAGCACCAAGCTCATCTCGCGCCTGCACGGCGTGCCCGACAAGACCTCCATGTGGACGGTCGAGACCGAGACCGACAAAGAGGTCGTGATCAAGACGAGCGACGAGGGCCGCAAGCGGATCACCTTCCCGATGACGGACGCGATCCGCATCGAGGAGCTCGACAAGAAGGGCGCCTTCGTCACCCTCTTCGCCCGCCGAAAGATGCTGCCTCCGGCCCCCTCGGTCTCCGCTTCCGCTTCGAAGTAGCGGGTTCCCACAGCCGGCACGCGATTGTGCTAGATCCGCCGGCCCGCCGTGCCCGCCCCTCTCGAGCTCATCCGCAACTTCTCGATCATCGCCCACATCGACCACGGCAAGTCGACGTTGGCCGACCGGATCCTCCAGATCACCGGCGCCCTGCAGCAGCGCGAGATGGTCGAGCAGTTCCTCGACAAGATGGACATCGAGCGCGAGCGCGGGATCACCATCAAGGCGCAGACGGTTCGCCTCAAATACGCCGCGAGGGACGGGCAGATCTACACGATCCACCTGATCGACACCCCCGGCCACGTCGACTTCAACTACGAGGTGTCGCGCTCGCTCCAAGCGTGCGAGGGCGCCATCCTGGTCGTCGACAGCACCCAGGGCGTCGAGGCGCAGACGCTCGCCAACGTCTACCTCGCGATCGATCAGAACCTCGAGATCATCCCGGTCCTCAACAAGGTAGACCTGCCCTCGAGCGACATCGACGCCACCAAGGAGCAGGTCGAGCAGGTCGTCGGCATCGACTGCAGCGAGGCGGTCGCGTGCAGCGGCAAGACCGGCGTCGGCGTGCCCGACATCCTCGAGCAGATCGTCAAGAAGATCCCCCCGCCCAAGGAGCGGAACCCCGGCGGCGCCCCGCGCGCGCTGATCTTCGACAGCTGGTACGACAGCTACCGCGGCGCCGTGGTCATGGTCCGCATGATCGACGGCTCGCTGAAGAAGGGTCAGAAGATCCGCTTCCTCGCGACCGGCCGCGACTACGAGATCACCGAGATGGGCGTGTTCACGCCGCACCCGATCGCGCTCGACGAGGTCGGCCCCGGCGAGGTCGCGTTCATCGCGGCCAACATCAAGAGCGTCCACGACACGAAGATCGGCGACACGGTCACCGACTCGCGCATGGCCAACGCCGCCTCCGCGGCCGGCAAGCCCATCGAGGCGCTGCCCGGCTTCAAAGAGGTGAAGCCGATGGTCTTCGCCGGCATCTTCCCCACCGACAACGCGCAGTACCCCGACCTGCGCGACGCGCTCGACAAGCTGCACATGAACGACGCGGCGTTCCAGTTCGAGCCCGACACGTCCGAGGCGCTCGGCTTCGGGTTCCGCTGCGGCTTCCTCGGACTGCTCCACATGGAGATCATCCAGGAGCGGCTGGAGCGCGAGTACAACCTCGACCTCATCACCACCGCGCCGAGCGTCGTCTACAAGGTCCACAAGACCGACGGCAGCGTCGTCGACGTCGAGAACCCGTCGAAGCTCCCCAACGGTCAGTACATCGACCACATCGAGGAGCCGATCTTCAAGGTGACGGTGCACGTCCCCAAGGAGTACGTCGGCGCGGTGTTGGCGCTCTGCGAGGACCGCCGCGGCGTCCAGCAGTCGCTCGCCTATGCGAGCGCCGACCGCGTGATCATCACCTACGACCTGCCCCTCGGCGAGGTGCTCTTCGACTTCCACGACAAGCTCAAGAGCGCGTCGCGCGGCTACGCGTCGATGGACTACGAGCTCAAGGGCTACCAAGAAGCGCCGCTCGTGAAGCTCGACATGCTCGTCAACGGCGACCCGCTCGATGCGCTCAGCGTCATCGTGCACAAGGAGCGCGCCTTCACCCGCGGCCGCGCCCTCGCCGAGAAGCTCAAGGAGCTCGTGCCCCGCCAGCAATACGAGGTCGCGATCCAAGCGGCGATCGGCGGCAAGATCATCGCGCGCGAGACGGTCCGCGCCATGCGCAAGGACGTCACCGCCAAGTGCTACGGCGGCGACATCTCCCGTAAGCGCAAGCTCCTCGAGAAGCAGAAAGAGGGCAAGAAGCGCATGAAGCAGGTCGGCTCGGTCGAGATCCCGCAGGACGCGTTCCTCGCCATCCTCAAGATCGACTGATGGCCCGCTCGTCGGGGTCGGCGTTCGGCACGCTGCTCGCGGCGGCGTTCGTCGTCGGGCTGTCGTGGTTCGGCATTCGCAAGATGACCGACACGCAGAAGGAGCTGCTCAAGCAGATCGACGCGGCGACCGCGCCGACGAGCAGCGGCGCGAGCACCGGGCAACAGCTGGTGCTCCCGATCCCGACCCACATCCTGCAGAACGCCGGCAAGACGCCCGTGCTCCGCCTCGACGTCACCGTGCGCGTCGACGGGCTCGACGTGACCGCCGACGGCGCACCGGCCTGTCGAGACGGTCACAAGCGGCTGATCGGGCGCGCCTCGTCCAACGCGCCCGGCTCGTTCGACGAGGGCGCGCTGCTCGCGTGCATCGGCGCCCTCCGCGCGAAGCAGGCCACCCACAAACCGGTCGCGCTGGTCACCCGCGCGGGCGCGGCCGTGCCCGCGACCTACCTCGACGCGCTCCAGGCGGCGCTCGGACGCGCCGGCGTCACCGACGTGGTCGTCGCGCGTTAGTTGGCCCCGGTACTGAACGCATGGCATCGCGAACAGGATGCGAGCCGGCGCCTTTCCTGTTCCGCGAAGCACCCCTGCCGCGACCGACCTCGGCGCGCTCCGTCGTGAGGCCGAGGGCCTGGCCAAGGAACGGAACGAGCGTCCGACGACGACGCACGTCCTCCACGCGCTCGCCTCGCGCGAGGGGCTGCCCGGTGAGCTGCTCGCCGAGCGGCGCGTGAGCCGCGAGACGCTGATCAAGGCGCTCCGCATCGCGGTCGACGACGACAACGACAAGACGCCGCCGATCGATCGGCTGTTCGGCCGCGCGCGGGAGCTCGCTTCGCGCGCGCGCATGCCGAGTCGCCCCACGGCGGAGGTCGACGGGACCCACGTGCTCCTCGCGATCTGCTTGGAGCGCACGACCGCGGCGCATCGCACGCTGGCGCAACTCGGCGTCGACATCGCGCGCCTGCGCGCGGCGCTCACCCAACACCTCACCGGCTCGGTCGAGCCGCGACGTGCGCCGCGCACCGCCGCGCGGATCGCCCCCGACGATCGCCCCTCGGGGAGCCAGCCGGTGG
>JALHOE010000413.1 GCA_022843175.1 Deltaproteobacteria bacterium | reverse complement strand
GCGGACGCCACGGCCCTTCCGTTCGACGACGGTAGCTTCGACATCGCCACGATCTCGTTCGCCCTCCACGAGATGCCGGCCACGATTCGCGCCGCGACACTCGCGGAGATGCTGCGCGTCACCAAGCCGGGCGGCACCGTCGTCGTTGTGGACTGGGGCCTGCCCAAGGGCTACGTGGCGCGCCACGCCGTGTACCGCGCGGTCCGATTCTTCGAGGACGCGCACTACACGGAGTTCATTCGATTGGACCTAGCCAACCTCCTCGCGCGCAGCGGCATCAACGTCGCCGCAGAACATGATGTACTGTGGGGAGCCGCGCGAGTAGTCGTCGGCACCAAGGGCTCTGCGCCCTGACGAAGGTCGACCGAGTCACTCGACCTTCACCTCGGCCAGCATCCCGCCCTCGGCGTGCTCGAGGATGTGGCAGTGATACATCCAACCGCCAGCGGCTCCCGTGTGCGGGTGGAAGTCGACGAGTACGCGCACGGTCGTCTTCGCGGGCACGTTGATCGTGTCCTTCCGCGTCCGTGCGCCGACCGGCTGGAAGAAGAACCCGTGGAGGTGGAATGGGTGATCCATCTCGCTCTCGTTCTGGATCGCCCACTCCTCGACCGTCCCAAGCTTCGCATTCAGCGTGGGAACGTCGGGGAACGCGGCGTCGTTGATCGTGAAGACCGTCCGGGTACTCGACATGCGCTCGCCGAGGCGTAGGGTACGGACGGCCGCCGGCGAGGAGAGCGGTGTGAAGGCGCGGAGCGTCGTCGGCAGCGACGCCGCGGCGGGCGCGTCGGCGGTGCTGATCAGGCGGACGAGATCGATCGGCGTCGTAGCGCCGCCCTCCATCGCGCGCTCGTACGGGACCGCGCGCAAGGTCGCGGTCGTGCTCGGTGCGTCGACGCGGACCACGACGTCGGCGCGCTCTCCCGGAACAAGGAGTAGCTCCGACACCGCCGTCGGCTTCTCGAGGAGCGTACCGTCCGTCGCGACCTGCTGCATCGTGCCGCCGACGAGCGACAGCTTGAAGTAGCGGGCGTTCGCCGAGTTCACGAAGCGCCAACGGCGGAGCTCACCGGCGCGGACCGAGAGACCTACGTTCGAACGACGCCCGCTGACGAGCGCGAGGTTGCCCTCGAGCCCCATCATCTGGGTGCGCATGTCGTCCTTCATGGCCATCTGCTCGCCGGTCGCCGCGTCGAGCATGACGTCGTCGAGGATCATCACCTCATCGGCGACGACCGGCAGCGTCGGCTCCCCGGGATCGGTGATGACGATCGCGCCGTACAGGCCCTTGTCGACCTGCTCGTTCGCCATCACGTGCGGGTGGTACCAGTAGGTGCCCGCGTCCAGCGCGTCGAACGTGTAGTCGAACGTCGCGCCCGGCGCGATCGCGCTGGTCGCGGGACCCGCGCCATCCATCGCGCTCGGCAGCCGCACGCCGTGCCAATGGATGGTCGTAGCTTCGGGCAGATCGTTCCTGAAGTGAACGATGATGCGATCGCCGACCTTCGCGCGGATCGTCGGCCCCGGAACCGTTCCGCCGTAGGTCCAGGCCTTCGTCTTCTTCCCCGGCAGGTACTCGATCTCCGTCTGTGTCGCGCGCAACGTGACCTCAACGACGTTCGCGCCCGCGTTGGTATCGATCGCATCGGTGGTGGAGAGTGAACCCGACCACGGAGCCGGAGCCAGCATGGTCGGTCCCGGCATCCCGCCGTGACCGCCATCGCCCATGTCCATGTCGCCCATGTCTCCGGCGCCCATGTCCATCCCGGCCATCGCGTCATTGTCCATGCTTCCGTGATCCATCCCGTTGCCGCACGCAGACAGGGCGAGAACGGATGTCGCGCCGAGGACTTGGATGAGGATCAGAGGGGTTCGCATGAGGGCTCCTTCGTGGATTGCGGAGAATAGAAGCTGAGCGCAGGTGCATTCTTGGGCCGTACTCGCCGCGCGCCAGTGACGGCACCGGTCACATGACCGAAGTCATGGCTCAGCGGTCCGAACCGTGGTCGCGCGTCGATCGCGATGACGGTCGGCGGATCGCCAACCGCGTGCATCGTCTGCAGAGCACGCGCATGGTGTTCGCCCGTGTCCGCATCGGTCACACCGCGTGGCTCGGCTGCGTCGCGCGTTGCTGGACGGGTTATCGAACGTCGCCGCGCCGAAGAACCGCCCTGTGACCGACTCCGTCACGATGCGCAGCGCGGCGCACGACTTGCTCACGGCAGCTCAATGGCACTCTCCGCTCACGCCACGCCGCGGGATGCGCTCGCCCAAGCGTTGTCGACCGATCTCGCACGCGGACTGTCGACCGAGACCGCCGCCGAGCTGCGCGCGGTGCACGGCGAAAATCGTCTGCCAGAGGCGAAGCCGACAGGCTGGCTGACGCGACTGATGCGGCAGTTCGCAAGTCCGCTCGTCCTCACGCTGCTGGGGGCGGCCGTGATCGCCATCGTCGTGGGGCTGCGCGCCCGAGACGTGTCTCCTTGGTCGCGATTCGGCGACGCGCTCGCGATCTTCATCATCGTGGTGATCAACGCGGTGCTCGGGCTCGTCCAGGAGGGCCGCGCCGAATCCGCGCTGCGCGCACTCCGCTCGCTCGAGGTGCCCCGCGCCCGCGTCCTCCGAGATGGCCAGCTGAGCGAGCTCTCGTCCGTCGAGCTCGTGCCGGGAGATATCGTCGAGCTCGAAGCCGGCGACGCGGTGCCCGCCGACGTCAGACTCGTCACCGCCGTCGAGCTCGCCGTCGACGAGTCCACTCTGACCGGTGAGAGCGTGCCCGTTGCGAAGGACGCACGCGCGACACTCGCGATCGATGTCCCCGTCGCGGAACGGACCACGATGGTCTTCCTCGGCACGACGATCACGCGCGGTCGCGCCAAGGGCGTCGTCGCCAGCACCGCGAGCTCGACGGAGCTCGGTCGCATCGGCCGCATGCTGGCGGAGCCCGCGACGCAGCAATCGCCCCTCGAGCGTCGTCTCGCGCGATTCGGGCGGAATGTCCTCTGGGCGTGCCTCGCAGTAAGCGCAGCGCTGTTCGCGATCGGCGTGATCCGCGGCGATCGCGGCTGGGCATCGCTTCTGCTCGAGGCCGTGAGCTTCGCGGTCGCGGCCATTCCCGAGGGGCTTCCGGCGATCACCACAATCACCCTCGCTCTTGGCATGCAGCGCATGGCGAAGCGCGGTGCGATCGTGCGCAAGCTCCCGGCAGTCGAGGCGCTCGGAACGGCAACGGTGATCTGCACCGACAAGACCGGCACGCTGACCCAGAACGCCATGACGGTTCGGACCATCTGGACCGACGCCGCAGGCTACGTCGTCGACGGCGAGGGGTACGCCCCGTCAGGTGCGGTGCGTGACTCGCGTGGCGCCGAGTGCAACCCGATTCCCCTCGCGATTATCGACGTTGCGCTCTCGGGGGCGCTCTGCAGCCATGCGACGATCGTCGAAGACGGCCCGACGCTTCGTGTGATCGGCGATCCGACGGAGGGAGCCCTCGTCACCCTAGCGGCGAAGATCGGATATCCAGCCGCCGCGCTGTCGCGCCGGTTCGTGGCGGTGCGGGAGGTTCCATTCGATTCGGACCGGAAGATGATGACCGTGGTCACGCGCAGCAGCCGCGGCGAGATCGCGCACGTGAAAGGCAGTACCGAGTCCGTCGTCGCGCGTTGCACTCGCGTCGCGACGGCGGCGGGGACGCGCCCGATTGGCCCGCCCGACGTCGACCGAATTCTGCAGCAGGCTGACAGCATGGCGGCGACGGGTCTGCGTGTGCTCGCAGTCGCGCGCAACGATGCGCCCGGCGCAGATGCAGAACAGCACCTGACCTTCTTGGGCATGGTCGGCGTGATGGATCCGCCTCGCCCGAGCGCACGCAGAGCGATCGAGCGGTGCCGACAGGCCGGGATTCGGGTCGTGATGATCACCGGCGACCACGCGCTCACCGCGCGCGCGATCGCCAATGAGCTCGGGCTCTCGAGCCAGGGAGATCGCATCGTGAGCGGTCCGGAGCTCGCCGAGATGAGCGACGTCGAGCTCGCGGCGGTTGCCCCCGAGGTCACGATCTTCGCGAGAACGACCGCGGAGCAGAAACTGCGGATCGTTCGTGCGTACCAGGCCCGTGGCGAAGTCGTGGCGATGACGGGGGACGGCGTGAACGACGCGCCCGCGCTCCGCACCGCGGACATCGGTGTCGCGATGGGGCGTAGCGGCACGGACGTGGCGAAGCAGGCGGCTGACATCGTGATCACCGATGACGACTTCGCGACCATCGTGGATGCGGTGCAGGAGGGGCGCGGGATCTATCGGAATATCCGGAAGTTCATCTACTTCTTGCTCTCCGCGAATGCGGGGCTATCGGTCGCGGTGTTCACGATCGCGCTCGTCCCGGGTTGGGCGCAGCTCACGCCGCTCATGATCTTGTGGATCAACCTCGTGACGAACGGACTGCCGGCCCTCGCATTGGGGATCGATGCCGCAGAGGAGTCGTTGATGACGACGCCGCCGCGCGCACCGGGGGAGGGCCTACTGCGCCCGCGCGAGCTCGTGCGGATCGCGGTGGTGGGAACCGTCATGGGTGGGCTTGCGGTCTGCATGTATGTGACCTCGCTTTGTGCGGCCGACGTGCGCGAAGCGCCGCGAACACTCGCATTCACGGCGCTCGCGTTGGCTCCCCTCGTCCATGCATTCAGCTGCCGCGCGGGCGACCGCACGATCCTCGAGCACCGGCCGCGCGTCAGTGCCGCACTGCTCGCGGCAGTAGCGGTGTCGGCGTCGGTACAGCTGATCGCCGTCCTCATCCCGCCACTGCGACCGTTCTTCCGGACGGAAGCCATTCACGCGATGGGCTGGTGGATGGTCGGGATCTGCACGCTGCTGGTTCTACCGGCCCACGAGATCACGAAGCTCCT
>JALHOE010000412.1 GCA_022843175.1 Deltaproteobacteria bacterium | reverse complement strand
GCCGATCTCGTCGATGCGACCGGCAGCGCACTGCGGCGTATCTCAACGCTCGACCTCGCCCACTGGTTCGGCCATGCCGGATACCGCGGTTAAATCACCTCACGAGGAAAGTGCTCTAGGCGCGCGCGTAAGCGAGCGCCTGCCCAGACAGGGCCTGCCACCGCCCGCTCCCCCGAGTGCGCCGACGGCAATAGCGCGCGCCGTCCGCGAACGTCGTCGAGTCCCCCGTGTGCATCGCGCCTCCCGCGGCCCGGATTGAGACCACGTGAGCGGAGTGCAGGTCTTGCCCGACGCAACCGCGTATGTTGGAGTCTCCGCTCATGCGGACCCACCAGGTTTTTGCGGCGTTTTGTCTGGTTTTTCTGGGGTGCCTGGAGGACGACGCCGCGCCGTCGGCGTCCGACGCGGCGACGGATTCGGTCGTCGTCGACGCGACACCCGACAGCTCCACGCCGAGCGAGGACACGGCGGTCGCGAGCGACAGCGAATCCATCAGCGACACCGTGGTCGCGAGCGACAGCGCCGTGAGCAGCGACAGCAGCGCCACGAGCGACACCGCCACCACCGCGGACACCGCCACGAGCGCGGACACCGCCACGAGTGCGGACACCGCCACGAGTGCGGACACCGCCACGAGTGCGGACACCGCCACGAGTGCGGACACCGCCACGAGTGCGGACACCGCCACCGCGGACACCGCGACGAGCCCGGACGTCGCCGCCGACACCGGCCTCTGCAACTCGGCCCTGAACGGCGGGATGCTCATCTCGGAGACCACGGGAACCGGCACGAAGCCGACGCCGGCGGGCGGGACGATCGTCGCGGGTACCTACTACCTCACGAAGCACGAGCTGTTCGCGCCCGCGGTGCCGGACGCGAACAAGCGCCGCCGCGCGCTGGTGTTCACCGCCTCGACGGTCGAGAACGTGCAGAACGACAACTTCGGGCCGGCGGAAATCCGTAGCTCCGGCACGTTCGCCCCGAGCGGCTCGACGCTCACCTTCACGTTCACCTGCCCGAGCGGCAGCACGCTTGCGGTGCCGTACACCGCGACGGCGACGACGGTGCTGTTGTTCGGCAGCGACAACGACGTGCTGACGTACACGAAGCAGTAGCCGGAAAATTTCACCACTGCGACGATCTACTCGCAGACCATCGGCTGCAGACCACCCTGATCGGTGATCATCCACCCGTGCCCGCGATCGTGCAGATCGATCAGCACGGTCGCGGCGTCGGGGTGAACCATCCGCTCGCGCGCCGCGATGCTCTGGATGCACACGGCCTTGGTGTCGGTGCGTGCGCCGATCATTTTGATCGTGGTCTTTCTCGCCTCGCCGTCGATGGTGAGGGTCACCGGCAACGAGGTCGAGTCGTTGGTTTGCAAGTCGAGGCGTAGGCCGGTCAGTCCCTTCGCGTCGCACGCCCTGGCCTCGAGGAGCGCCGGGGTCGCGTCGACCACGCGCGGCTCCGGCGGATCGTTCCCCACGGCGTCGAGCGGGAACAGCCAGTGCTCGTATGCGAGCCTGTTGCGCGGGCGGAGCGGCTGCACCACGAAGGGTTGGTCTCCGAGGTGACCATCGCGGGCGTTGAATGTGAACTGCGGGTCGTGCAGCAACGTCCACTGCACCGAACGCGGGGGAGCGCTGGTGAAGACGATGTCCGTGGAGACATGGGTGTGATGGAGCACCATGCGACGCTCGCCCGTCCCGACGACGGCGCCCGGCGGCGCCGGCGCGGGGTCGACGAGCTCGCTCTTGCCGTCGTCACGCACGAAGTACCGCGCGTATCCGGTCTCGAACGGGCGGAAGAAGAGCCCCTTCTTGTCGATCGTGAGCTGGGCGCTCTGGCCACCCGTGACCGATACCCGAAACGGCGGGAGCTTCTTCAGCGAGGCGCGAACGGGCTTCGACGCTCCGTTCCGCAGCCACGCGAGGTCGACGTCGACCGGCGCGTAGATCTTCTTCTTGGCGACGACGATCGCTTCGTCGAAGCGATAGCGCACCGCCACCGGCCCCTCGGCGGTCACCTGGACGTTGGTGACCGTCGTTCCCTTGGTCTTCGCCTTGTCGATCGGTGGGAGCAGCTCGACGAGCTTCGGCGCCTGCCTCGCGCGAATGTACAGCGCCATCGCGGCGTCTTTTGGGTTGAGCCCGACCTCGGTCCACAAGGTGTCGGCATCGAGCCCCACCCGCGCCTCGGCGTGCGAGAGGCGGAGGACGGTCGCGCGCTTGCCGGACGGGTGACACGCGAGCGTGCGGACGGCAGCGGGGCGGACCATCGGCGGCTCCGCCTTCGGCTCCGGGATGGGCGGCAGCGCCGAGCCCTTCTGGCCGGGCGCGAGCTTCCAACCGCGGCGAAACGCGTCGCCCGCCTCGCATCCGAACGGCGAACACCACGCGATGCGCGGCTCCTCCGGCGCTTCCACCGGCGTCCACGTCGCGCCCGCATCCGCCGTCTCGAACATCTGCTCCGAGCGGAGGATGGCGAGGCCGCGCAGGCCGTTGAGGGCGATCGTGTCGATGTCGTGCGCGAGCGAGACCGAGGGGCGCGGTTGCCCATCGCGTCCCCGAGCGTGAATCATGACGAGCTCGCGCTTCTCCTGCAGCGCGAGGCGCACCACGCCCTCGGCGTCGACGGTGAGCGAGTGATGCTCCGAGAACAGCTCGTTCTCGGAAGACACCGGCATGTTGAACGGCCGCAGCGTCGCGTCGTCGAACGTGCCGACGTACATGCGGCGGCGGCGATCGACGTCGGTGCCGTAGAAGTAGATGCGACCCCCTTTCTCGTCGATCGCGGTGCTGTCGAGATCGGCGAGCGCCGGCCCCTCGAAGCGCCCCACCACGAACGAGGCCTTCCCGCGCAACTTGATCCGCGGTTTGTAGAACTCTGCTTCCGGCGCATCACGCTTCGCGATCGGCGCGAGGTAGACGTACCCGGAGGGACCGGTGGCGATGACCCTGGGATGGAACCCGATCGAGCCCTCGAACTGCTCGACGAGGCTCCAGGTCTTACCGCGGTCGGAGCTCTTGAGCAGCTTGGTTGTCCCGCCATCGATGTGGGCGGTCGAGCAGGTCGCGAGCACCGCGTCCTCGGTGCCCGCCAATTGAACGCTCGCACACCGCTCGAACGCGGGCGCCGGCGCGAGTGAGAAGGGCTCGCCCGGCGCGTGGATCGCGAGGATGTAGGTGTTCTCGAAGGAGCTCCCGTCCTTCAGGCTCTTCAGTCGAAGGCGGTACATGAGCCGTCCGAGCGAGCCGGAGAGCTCTGGTCCGAACTCGCTCGGCGCGCCCTCGGCAGGCTTCGCCGCGCTCTGGAGCTTCGCCAGTCGGAGCGGCGAGCGCTCGAGGCACGCCCGGGCGTCGTAGGCGACCAGCTCGATCGCTCCGTCGCTCGCGCGCTCCAGGCGATCGAAGCCGATCCCCGGGGTCTCGACGCGTGACCACGTCGCGCCGTGATCGATTGTCGCGTACGCGCGCTGGGGCATGGCCACCGCGAGGCCGAGCCCGTCGGCGTTCACCAGCGCATCGACCACCATCGCCACGCCGAGCGACGGCAGCTCCGGCTTCGACCACGTCACCCCAGCGTCGGTCGACCGGAGCAGGCCGCCGTCGGCGGGGACCACCAGGAACGAGCCGTTGCTCGCGGAAGCGGCGCGCACTCGACCGACTCCCGCGCGGACGGCGACGATCGGGCCGAGCGGCGGATCGGCCACGTGCACCTCCCCATCGACGGTGAGGATCGCGAGCTTGCCGCCGTCGACCGTCGTCGCGGCCACGAGGTGGGGAGGGAGCAACGTCTCGGCGGCGCGTGTCGTCCCGTTGGCGCGCAGCTCGCGCCGTCCGTGTTTGCCGATCACCAGCTTGCCGCCAGCCACCGCGAGCTCGGCGAGCGGCTCGATCGGCGCATAGAACGACCAGCCGTACGGAGGTGGCGCATCGCTCGGCTTCTGCACGGTCACCTTCGGCGGCGGCGCGACGGCCGGCGGCGCACACGCGACCACGAGAACGACCGCAGCTCCCCTCACGAACATGCGATCGAAGATATGATGATCCACCGCTTTCGTGGACACCCGTATTGGAGTGAAGATGCGGGAGGAGTGCGTGCGCGGCTGAGCCGCGAGGTGCGTCGTGCTAACAGCGCGGGAGTGTCAGATCGCGGGTTTGGCTGGTCCTCGTTCGATCGCGTCGTCGTCGTAAGCAACCGGCGTGCGCCGACGCCCGCTGACTTCGACGGCCTCGCGGCGGTCATCACCAGCGTCGCCGAGCGCGTACGCCAGCGGATCCTCTTCGTGCAGGTGTCGACGATCTCCGGCGGGGTCGCCATTCATGCGGTCGGCCGCGACACGGCCACGCCCTTCGCGCGATACGCCGCGGCGATCCGCAAGCACGTCGAGGAGGTGCACGCGGTGTCGCCCGGCGGCGGTGGGGTCGGCGGCTTGCTTCGCGGCCTCGTGTCCGCGGTGACCAAGCTCGGTCCGAACCCATCGATCTTCCATCCCGATGTCGACACGCTCGTCGCGGAGCTACGCCGTCGTCACGCCGTTGAGCCCTCGGCGCTGCGCGAGGCGATTGCGCGTGCGTGCGCCGACGGTCCGTGAGTCGGAGAGGCCGGGTTGGATCGCGATGCGCGCGCACGCGTCGAGCGCGTCGAGCGCATCGGGGTCTTCGTCTTCGGGGGAGGAATCGGCGGAGCGGCGACGGGGCGCGGACGGGTCGAGACTGCGGCGCCGAAGCCACGCGCGCAACGGCTCGCGCTGCACGCGCACCGCGAGCAACTCGGTGCGCGCCGGCGGGAGCGCGGAGTGAAAGCTGTGGTGCGCGCTGTCGTCGCCCCGAGGGCGGGTGAACAGGCCCTCGAGGACACGCTCGGCGGCGCGTTTGCTCTCGCGCCTCCGCGTCAGCCCACGAGCTTC
>JALHOE010000411.1 GCA_022843175.1 Deltaproteobacteria bacterium | reverse complement strand
GGCGCGCGCGTCAGCGAGCGCCTCTCTGACCAGGCGCGCGCGTCAGCGAGCGCCTCTCTGACCAGGCGCGCGCGTCAGCGAGCGCCTCTCTGACCAGGCGCGCGCGTCAGCGAGCGCCTATCGGAGCAGGCGCGCGGGTCACAGCCCGTTCAGCTTGCGGACGACCGTCAGCACGTCGCCGAGCTCGTAGTAGTCCACGCCCACGAAGTTGGGCGTCTTGCCCGCCTCCATCGCGCACTTCTGCGCGCGCGAGAGGAGCACGCTCTCGGCGTTCACCTCCGCCGCGCGCGCCGGGTTGGCGATCGGGTCGAGGATCCAGTGATTGAGCAGAAACAGCCCGTTGCTGCGCTTGCCGCGGTTGAGCGCGCAGCTGAACTCCTCTTGCTTGGCGAACGAGTACGGAGTGTCGAAGACCAGCGACCACGCCGGGTGATACCAGGCGAATGTGCCGCCATCGCTCTCGGTGAACACCACGAGCCGGGTGTCCTTGGCGATCATCTCCCGCAGCGTCGGCCAGGTGCCGCCGTGCGTGTACACGTAGTCGGTGAGGCCGACCTGCTTCATCACCTCGGCGGTGTCCGCCGGCGTGACGTTGCTCTCGAAGATGATCGACACCACCTCGCCGCGGTGGCCGTCGAGGAACCGGGTCACGTCGCACAGCGTGTCGAACAGCTTGCGCTTACCGAGCTGACACACGCCGTGACAGAGATAGGCTTGGTCGACCGCGGCGACGCCGTCGAGCCGGGTCTTCGACGTCTGACCGGAGTCGGCGTCGTAGTAGTGCGTGTCGAGCATCAGGCCGCGCACGCCGCCGTCGAGTTGGCGCTGCACGCTGTGGTTCTGGTTCGGCGCGGCGAACTTGTCGTCGGCGTTGGACATCGCGTTGTGGGTCATCGCCACGGTGACCTTGTCGAACGTGCGCTCGCAGAGCTCCTTGCTGCCGTTGCAGGTCTCGGGCGCGACCGCGCGGGGCAGGCGCTGACACACCGGCGCGGGAGCGGCCGCGTCGACCGGCGGCGTGGCGGCCGGCGTGGCCTCGCTCCCGCAGGCCATCAGCAGCAGCGCGAGGAGCGCGCGCATCAGCCCTTGGGCACCACGCCCTTTTCTTGCTGCTCGGTGAGCCACGCGCGCCACGCATCCCGCGCTTCGCTCCACGTGCTGGCCGGCACGGCCGAGGCCTCGATGAGCTTCTTTCCGAGCTCCGTCGCGGCCCTCGGCGGCGGCGCCTTCACCAGCGCCGCGTAGTGCACGAGGTAGTGGTGGGCGAGCACCTGCATGGCGTGCTGGCTGTTGGAGTCGCCGCGCTCGGCCCGGCTCGTATCGGAGAGGAGCTCGATGGTGAGCGCCACCGTGGAGGGCGCGCCCTGGTCGAGCTTGCCGAACGCCTCGTCGCGCTCGGAGGGCTCGATCGCGAACTCCCACGACATGAGCGCGTTGCGCACCTGCCCCTCGGGCGAGCGTTCGCGGAGCTGTTGCTGCAGGTAGACGCCGCCGGCCGCGAGCCCACCGAGCAGGATGAGCACGCCGAGCGCGAGGAAGCTCTTTCGCGTCTTCGGCTTGGAGGGCGCGGGGGGCGCGGTCGGCCGGATCGATTTGGTCTCGCCGGCCGTCGGGTTGAGGCTCGCGCGGCGCGCGGCGAGCATCGCCTCCTTCTCCGCGCTGAACTCGCTCGAGCTCGGGGGCGCGTCGGTCGACTTCGGCGCGGACGACGGGACCGGCGACTTCGGGACCGACGACTTCGGCGGCGACGACGGCGCGATCGGCATGTGGCTGCGCGATGAGATCGGCGCGCCCGTCGGCTGCCGTCCGAGCGCGCGCCCGAGCTTCCTCGCCAACGCGCGCTCGGCGTCGGTGGGAGGCACCGTGGGCTGCGCGGTCAGCGCCTTGGGCTTCGACTCTCCCTCGGTCATTCGCTCGAACGACAGTCTACTTCCGTTTGTCCTCCGGGATGCGGCCGAAGTCCGCCGTGGTGTCGGCGGCGCCGAAGGCGAACGCGGTGGTCGCCGCGACGACATGATCGAGGTCTCCCGGGTCGACCTTGTCGAGGGTGTCGTCCGCGGTGTGGTGGAGGTCGAAGTACTTCGTGGCGTCTTGCGCCAAATCGACGAGCGGGACCCCTGCCGCGCGGAGCGGCCACAGATCCGCCCCGTGGTGCTCGCTGGCGATCGGCGGAGCGACCCCGAGGACCCGCAGCGGCGCGGCGATCGCCTGAAAACCGGGCCCGGAGGAGGGGCCGGCGAGGTAGTGCACGCCGTAGACCCGCCCTGCCCCGAGATCGATCTCGAGCGCCATGGTGTGCTTGGGGAGCTCGTCCTTGTGGACCTTGGCGTATTCGATCGCCCCGCGAAGCCCGGCCTCTTCGTTGGCGAACAGCACCACCCGCACCGTGCGCCGCGGTCTTCGCGGAAGCTCGGAGATGAGCCGCGCCGCCTCGAGCACCGCCGCGACCCCTGCGCCGTCGTCGACCGCGCCGGTCCCGAGGTCCCACGAATCGAGGTGCGCGCCGAGGAGGACGAGCTCGTCGGGCGTCTCGCTGCCCGTGACCTCGCCGACGACGTTGGCCGAGGGCGCGTCGTCGAGCTGCTTGCACCCGAGGTTCAGCTTCACGCGCGCGGGCCCGCGCTCGAGCGTGCGGCGGAGGAGGTCGGCGTCGGGGAGCGCCAGGGCGGCGGCCGGGATCTTGGGGACGTCGTCGACGTAGCGCAGCGCACCGGTGTGCGGCAGCCGCGCCGGCCCGGTGCCGACCGACCGGATCAGCACCGCGATCGCGCCCTTCTTCGACGCCGCGATCGCGCCCTTGCCGCGGACGTCGACGGCCTTGCCGTAGCCCGAGCCATCGCGCGTGCGGGCCATCGGCTTGTCGAAGAAGACGATCTTGCCGCGGACCTTGTCGGCCGGGAGGTCCTCGAGCGCCTGCAGCGACGGCACGGCGAGCACCTCTGCCTCGAGGCCTCCCTCCGGGGTGCCGACCGAGCCGCCGAGCGCGGTGAGGATCAGCGACTGCTGCACCGGGGCGACGATCGAGCCGCTGCCCTCGCCCCGCTCCCAGTGCGGCACCATCACCCGCTCGGCGCGCACGTTGACGAGGCCGAGCGACTTCATCTTCGCGAGCGCCCAGTCGACCGCGCGCGCGTCGCCCGGGGTGCCCGACATCCGCGGCCCGACCTCGTCGGTCAGCGAGCGGAGGATCGCGAACGCGCGCGACGTCTTCCGCGCCCTGTCGCGCAGATCGGTGGCCACCGACGGCGTGACGTCCTTGGGCGCGCCGGCGTGCCCGCGGTGCTTGCGGCACCCCGAGACCGCCATCGCGAACAACACGACCGCGAGCGTCAGCGAGCGGGTACGCACCGCCGAAGCATTACGGCCGGCGGCCGAACATGTCGAGCCGCTCGTAGTCGAGGACGAACGGCGGATCGTCCTCGGCAGCCAGATCCACGACGCGATCGACGACGCGCGCGCGAAGCGCGGAATCGGTGAGCGGCGCGAGGCGTTGCCCGAGGATCACCCGGTCGCAGAACCGCCGAAACTCCTCGCGCGACGCGAACGGCGTGGGCGCGGGCCGGAGCGAGGTGGCGACGTCGACGAACCCGACCCGCTTCATTCGCTCCGCCGTCTCCTCGGCCGTCGCGTAGTACCAGGGCTCGGCGACGCCGCGGAAGTAGGGCGCGAGCTCCGGCTCGCGGAGGATCGCCCCGAGGCGCGCGAGCACGCGCGCGAGGTTGCGACCACCGCCGCACTGCGCGACGAGCCGCCCCCCGGGCGCGAGCGCCGCGAACAGCCGCGCAAACAGCCGCTCGTGCTCGGGGATCCAGTGGAAGGTGGCCGTGCTGAAGATCGCGTCGGCCCCGAACGCGGGCAGCTCGAGCAGACTGGCCACGAGGTACTCCGCGCGATCGCCGAGGTTCTTCTTCGCCTCGTCGATCATCCCCGCGTCGCGATCGACCGCGATCAGCCGCCCGCGCGGCAGGCGATCGCAGAGCAGCGCGGTGAGCCGACCGGTGCCGCAGCCGGCGTCGATGACCGTCTCGTCGCCCGCGAGCTCGAGCCGCTCGAGCACCTTCTTGCCCCACTCGAACTGCGGGTTGGAGACCACGTGATACGCCTTCGCGTCCCAGGCTGCGGTCATGCGCGCACCTCCGGCATCGGTCCGATGTACTTCGAGGCGGGCCGGATCAAGCGGCCGGTCGCCCGCTGCTCTGCGACGTGTGCCGTCCACCCGACGACGCGCCCGACCGCGAACGTCGGCGTGAACAGCGTGCGCGGGAGACCGACCGCGTCGAGCAGCACCGCGGTGTAGAACTCGACGTTCGCGTGGAGCGGACGGTTCGGGTACCGCGCGCGGAGCACGCCCTCTGCCGCGCGCTCCACCGCCCGCGCGAGCGCGAGCCGGGGCGACGCCGCGGTGCGCGAGAACCGCTCGATCGCGGCCTCGAGGACGGCTGCGCGCGGATCGCGCACGCGATAGATCCGATGCCCCATCCCCATGATCCTCCGCCCTGCCGCGAGCTCGGCCTCGAGCCAGGCGACGGCGTTCTCGGGCGTGCCGATCGCGTCGAGCATGTCGAGGACCGGTCCGGGCGCGCCGCCGTGGAGGGGGCCCTTGAGGGCGCCGATCGCCGCCACGATCGCCGAGGTGAGGTCCGAGCCGGTCGAGGCGACGACCCGAGCCGCGAACGTCGACGCGTTCATGCCGTGATCGGTGACCGTCACCAGGTACGAATCGAGCGCGGCGACGCGGGCGGCGCTCGGCGGCTCGCCGTCGATCATCCGCAGGTAGTCGGCGGCGTGGGGCAGCGACGGATCCGGCGCGATCGGCGCCCGGCCGCGCCGCGCCCACGCCGCCGCGAACACCGCGACCGCGCCGATCAGCTGCTCGGGCGTGGACGAGCCCTCGAGGTGGGCGACGGCCGCGCGGAGC
>JALHOE010000410.1 GCA_022843175.1 Deltaproteobacteria bacterium | reverse complement strand
GGCGAGCCCGCGAGCGCGTCGCGTGCGAGCTCGGCCGCGTGCGCGTCGTCGTGGAGCGACGCTCGGAGGGCAGCCTCGGCGACCACCAGCTCCGGCGCGCGATTCGGCGCGGCGCTGCTCTCGGCGAGCGCCTCGTGGAACCACCCCAAGCGCTCACGGATGACCCATCGCGTGAGCGCCGGGGCGAGCCCGTCCCCGGCGCACAGCGCGAGCGCGCGGTGGGGATCGCCGCTCGCCAGCGCCTCCATCGGGGCGGCGAGGAGCGCCGTCTCGGCCGCGGTGTCTGCTGCGCGCGACCACCGCAGCGACGTCTCGTGCGCGCGAATCGAGCCGAGCAGCGCTGTGAGGAGCGCGCGAACCTCGGCCCCCGACGACGCGCGCACGCGGGCGTTGAGCACCTCGGTCGTCACGCCGCCGGTCGCGCCCTCGCGATGCACGAGCTGCACCTCCGCGCGCGCCGCGCCTGCCTCGTAGCGCGCGCGGATCTCCGACCCCTCGATCCGCGCGTCGACGAACCGCCACGGCGCGGGCAACGACGGCGCGACCATCCGCCGCACCACGGACTCCTGACCCCCGGCGAGGACCCACATCAGCGCGCCGGTGTTGCGTCCTTGCGGCGGAGCGCGATCAGCTCGGAGGGTTGTGCGACGGGGGGTGAGGGCGGCGGCAGGTTCGCGCGGAAGGGCTTCATCTCCGCGTCGCCGTAGCACTCGACGTATGCCTTGCGCACGCCGACGCAGTGCGCGTCGAAGCTGCACTCGCGGCAGCGCTCGGCCTTGTGGAACTGGTCGCTGTGGTCGGCGCTGCGGTAGATGTGGCCGAGGACGCGCTCGTAGTACTTCATCTCGCCGTCGAGCATGCACGGCGGATAGCCGCCCTGACCGAGCATCCCGCCGAAGCCGATGTCGTTCTCGAGGCAGAAGTCGAGCGCGTCGCGCACGAACGGCTTGATCTCGCTGAAGCTCGGGATGACCCAGTCGTAGACCAAGTCGCTGATGCCCTGGGCGATCGCGAGGCAGATGCTGAGGTGCCCGCCCGCGGCGGGGAACTCGCTTCCGAGGTAGCGGACGAACCCGGGGAGGTCGCGGTAGTTGGCCTTGGTGAGCACGTGCGCGATCTGGGTGTCGATCCCGAGGCGTCGCAGGTTGTGCATGCCGGCGATCGTCTTGCCGAAAGCGCGCGGGAGCCGGGTGATCCGGTCCGAGTGCTCCGGGTCGACGCTGTGGAGCGAGATGGTCGCCTTGTTGAGGCCGGCGTCGACGAGCTGCTCGGCGTAGACCAGCTCGGCGAGCTTCACGCCGTTGGTCTGCAGCTCGATGGTGCGGAAGCCGAGAGCGCGGCCGTGGGCGAGCAGCCGCGGGAGCTCGGGGTGGAGCGTCGGCTCGCCGCCGGAGAGGACGAGGTGGTTCTTGTTCCACGTCCACATCCGGTCGATCTCGCGCTCCATCTCGGCGGCGGGGAAGTCCGGCGCGGTGCGGTCGACGAAGCAGAACGCGCACGACATGTTGCAGTGCCCGTTGATCCGAATGAGCGAGCGCGCGTTCTCCTCGACCACGTTGCGGAAGTCCGACACGTTCTTGAAGTCGCGCTGCTCGAGGCGGTTGAGTGGGCGGAGCTTCCAGTCCATCGACACGTCGAGCCCCACCGGCTCGAGGCCCTCGGCGCCGTGGGTCTCGAGGTAGGCGGGCTCCATGCCCCGACAGGCGTTCTGCAGCGAGCAGGCGGCGCACGCGGGCACGCGCTCGAGCGGGACGTCGGGCGCGCGCTTGTAGTGCGCCATGCGCTCGTGGAACACGGTGCCGAATCGATCGAGGGCTCGGCTTGCGCAGGGGCTGACGCCGCGCGGCGCGTCGAAGCCATACTCGACCCGCGTGTCGTGGCACCGGCGGAACACCTTCGCTGCGAGCTCCGCCGCCTCGCCGTGCGGGAGCGTGAGCTTGCGGGCCGCGCGGGGGAGCTCGTCGATCGCGGGCAGCGAGAGCAACATGCCGCGCGGCCGGGCCGAGGCCGCCTCGGTCCACTCGAGGAGAGGGAGCAGATCGTCGGCCGTCCAGCGGAGGAGCGGCATCACCAGATAGGTCGCTGCGCTCGACGCCGAGGCGTGGACCAACCCGCGCAGGGCGTCGTCGCGGCCGCCGGGGTCGCTCATGACCGTCTCGTGCACCTTGCGTCGGACGCCGCCGAGGTACACGAACAGCTCGGCCACTCCCGCCGCGCACAGGGCGTCGACGACCCCGGGGTCGGCGAGGGCCCGCGCGTCGGTCTCGAGCCCAATCCGCTTCACCCCGCGCGATCGCAGCCGCGCGATCACGTCGAAGAGCGCGGGGTGATCGGTCGGCCTTCCGCCGGCGAGCGTCACCCGCTGAGTGCGCTCGGCGTCGAGCGCGTCGACCCGCGCCTCGAGGTCGGCCTCGGCCACGCGGACGCGCTCGGTCGACCACCCGGGCGACCAGAACCGGTGCTCGAGGCGATCCCGCTCGAACAGCGGCAGGCGCTCGTGGAAGGACGCCACGCCTCAAATCTGGCGCGCGGGGCGGGCACGCGTCAATTCAAGTACGCTTCTTTCGATGATGCGGCTCGCGGTGGTGGGCTCCGGGGGGCGGAAGCTTCCCCGCGGCTCGGCGCGCGGGCCGGTCGCGGTGCTCAGCCTTCATAGCCATCGCGAGCGGTCGTTCCTCGACGACGTGTCCCTCCACGAGGCTTCGGGGGCGCTTCGCGCGGCGGGGATCGCCAACGACCTGTTCGTCGCCTGCCTCACCGCCGAGCACGCCGAGCACGAGGTGCAGCGGCTCGCGACCGCGCTCCGGGACTACCCGACGATCGTCTACGAACGGGTCTGGAGCGCCGACCTGATCGAGCAGCTCGCGAGCCTCCTGCCCGGTGCGCGCTGGGTGCGGTTGATCGGCGAGCACGAGCTCGGGAGCGCGCGCGCCGACGAGGTCTGCGCGCCGCACGAGCTGGTCGCGACGATCGCGCACCTCCTCGATCGCGAGCTCCCCGCGTCGCCGCCGGCCGTGCGCCCGAACCTCGCGCCGGTCTACGTCGCCGACGAGGACCGCCCACTTCGTCCGTCGTTCCCCATCAAGGGGAGCAGCGGGTGCCCCTACTCCGCGGACGCCCGCGAGAACCCGCTGTTCTCCTCGCTCCCGATCCCGGCGCGGTTCGGGCGGGGGTGCTCGTTCTGCACCACCGGCAACAGCTACGAGCACAAGAAGCCGGCCGACGCGCTCGCCTCCACCCTCGACCAGCTGCGCTACCTCCGCGCGGAGGCGCCGCACATCGAGCTCCTCGTCCTCCGCGATCAGAACCCGTTCGCCTACCTCACCGAGCTCGTCGAGGCGGCGGAGCATGAGAAGCTCGGACCGTTCACGCTGCTCGTGGAGTCGCGCGCCGACTGGTGGCTGCAGAACAGCAAGCGCTTCGAGCGCGCGCTCGCGTCGGCGCGTCGGTCGTCGATCCGGATCGCGCCCTTCCTCGTGGGGGTGGAGAACTTCTCGCAGCCGGAGCTCGATCGGTTCAACAAGGGCATTGCTGCCGAGCTCAACGTTCGCTTCCTCCACCAACTGCGGGCCTGGGCCGAGGACTATGCACCCGCGCTCGATCTCGGGCAGGGCGCGTTCGGCTTCATCCTCTTCACGCCGTGGACGACGGTCCAGGACCTGCGCGAGAACCTCCGCTGGATCGAGGACACCCGGTTGCACGAGCTCCGGGGCCGACTGCTCCTCTCGCGCGCCCGGCTCTACCCGGACACCGCGCTCTATTACCTCGCCGAACGCGACGGGCTGCTCGTCGGGCAGTACGCGTCGCGCGCCGACGACGCGAGCGCGCGCTATGGGTACTTGCCGGCGCAGCCGTGGCGGTTCGCCGATCCCGAGGTGGCGCGGATCGCCGAGGTCGGCGGCGCGGTCCTCGAGCGCCGTGGGCACCGCGACGAGCTCGCGGTCTTCCGCGCGCTCCTCGCCGAGGGAGAGGTGTCGATCGAGGCGGTCGAGGCGCGGCTGTCCTCCACGCCGCAGTGGAAGCTGGCCGTCGCCGAGGCGCTCCTCGGCGCGCCGCGTTTGCCGATCGCGCTGCCCGTCTTCGGTCTCGAGCTCATCGACCTCGGCGTCGACCGCGACGACATCCTGCTCTTCCTCGGTCGCGGCACGCCGAGCGCGCGCATTCGCCTCGCGCGGGGCGGCCAAGCGGTCGTCGAGGCGAATGACGATCCCGAGCTCGGAGCGACGCTCGGTCGCATCGCGGCGCGTCTGTCGCGCTCGCTCACCGCCGAGCGCTGGTCGCGCGCGTCAGTAGCGCTCGCGCAGCTCGCGCGATGAGGCGTGACGTGGTGCGTGCGCCCGGTCGAAGGGCACGCCCTCGGCTTCGAGCCGCTTGAGCGCTTCGCTCGCGAGGCGCATCGCCGCGGCGCCGTGGGCGGCGGGGATCGGGGGCGGCGTGTGGTTGACGATGGAGGACGCCCAGGCCGCGAGCAGGCGCGATAGATCGGAGCCGCGGCCGGCGCTGCGCGTGCGCGCGCCGAGGGCATCGGTCGTGGTCACCTCGTCCTCGCCGGGCCGACGGCTCCAGCGGATCCGCGCGCCGCCGACGCTGGCCTCTACCTCCAGCCGATCCTCGCTGCATCGGGGCTCGAGGGTGAGCGCGAAGCTGCCGCGGGCATGCCGCGCGCGGAGCTCGATCGACTCCGGCTTCGGCGCGCCCACCCCGCGCGCGCGCTCGAGCTCGAGCTCGGTGTCGAACGTCGCGATCGCGAGGTCGAAGAGGTGGAGCAGGCTCTCGTAGAGCTGGCCGCGGCTCCAGGTGTGCATCGCCTCGGGGGAGCGCTCGGCGATGCGCTGATGCACGCGCAGCTCGATTCTGCCCGCGCGCGCGCGCGCCTCGCGGAGCAGCTCCTCGAACCCGGCCGCCATCCGCATTTGATGCGCGACGCCGATC
>JALHOE010000409.1 GCA_022843175.1 Deltaproteobacteria bacterium | reverse complement strand
GCTCAGCGCCACCGACGGCGCGGGCGGGGGGATCGACACCGCGGGGGCCTTGGTGCCGCACGCCGCGACGAGCGGCGCGAGGAACACGGCGGCGGTTCGGAGTGTCTTCATCCGGTTCGTTTGGTTAGCCCAAAAACGCCGCAGCGGCGCGAGAAAGTTCCCGCGCCGCCGCCGCTACGAAACGAGGACGGGGATTAAGCGCCCGCCTTCGCCTCGCCCTTCGCCGAAGCCTCGGCCTTGACCGAGAACTCGACGCGCGCTTCGGCCTTGATGCCGGTGACGGCTTCCGCCGCACACTTCACCTCGCCGAGGATCATCGGATCCGAGGCGGCCTTGAGGACGCCCTCGGCCTTGCCCGCGACTTCCTTCACCTTCGGGAGGAGGTCCTTGTAGGTGAACGAGATCGAGAGGAGCTTGGGGAAGTGGCCCTTGATCGCCGCCGTGGTGACGTCGAGGGTGCCCTTGACGCTCGCCTCGGCCTTGCACTTGGCCTCGAACTTCACGTCGACCTTCGCCTGCGCGTTGCCCGACGCCTCGCCCGCGCCCTTCGCGCCCTCGCCCGTGGCGGCCTTGCCCTCGCCCGAGGCCGAGCCCGAGGCCGAAGCCTGGACGTCCGCCTTGAACTCGATGGTGCACTCGCCCTTGGCCTTCGCCTCGGTGATGTTCGCGTTGATCTTCGCGAGCACGCCGGCCTCGTCGGCCGACTCCACCTTCAGCTCACCCGCCATGGCCTTGATCTCGGCGTTCCACTCCGCCTCGAGGCCATCGGCCATCTTCTTGAGGTCCATGGCCGCGTCGAGGAAGCCCTTGACCTCACCCTGCGCGCCCGCGGCGATCTCGCCCTTGGCGAACTTGCACTCCATCCCCGGCAAGCCCTTGCACCCGCCAGCGACAACACCGAGAACACCGAGCGCGAGGACCGAAGCGAACACGTTCTTCATAGTGGCTCTCTCCTGCATTTTTAGACTGCCCCCACCCATCGCAGGGTCGGGGCGTCGTGATACGCCCGCTGGCATCAGAGGGTCAAGAGACCCTACCGAAAGGACCCGGCCGTCATGACGGACCAGCCCGCTCGACCCGTGCTCGATTGGTCGGGAAAAGCACCATTTCCGTTCACCAGGGAGAGCTCCATCAAGCTCGACCGTGAAGGGCGGTTCTTTCACGACGGGGCCCCCGTGAACCACCCCGGGCTGGCCCGGGCCATGGCCACCTGGATCTCTCGCCACCCCGACAACGGGCGGTGGATTCTCGAGAACGGCTACGACTGGTGTTACATCGCCGTCGAGGACGTCCCACTCTGGGTCAAGAGCGTGCGGGTCGAGGGGGGCTCGATCGTCGGCACCCTGTCAGACGGGACAGAGGAGAGCATCGACCCGCGGTCGCTCGCGTTCGACGACGAGGGCGCCCTCCGCTGCGCGGTGAAGTCGGCCGCGCGCAAGGGGCCGTACCCTGCCAAGCTCGCGCGTCACGCGCAGCTCGCGCTCTCGGAGCTACTCCATGAGCGCGACGACGGCTTCGTGCTCACGCTCGCCGGCGAGGAGCTCGTCCTCAAGCGATCATGAAGCGCGCTTGGGCGCGAACGGGATCGCGCAGCGCGCCGGATCTTGTTTCTCGAGCACGAGCGCGCGTTTGGTCGTGCCGTCGAGCGCGAGCGAGAACACGCGCGGCGCGCAGCTCTGGCGCCGGATCACCAGCTCGTGTTTGCCCGCGGCGAGCTCGTGGAGCACCGGCGCGTTCGTCGCGTCCGGATCGCCGGCGAAGAGGCGCGGCGCGCCGCCCGACCGCACGTTGACGGCGAGCCCGTCGATCGTCGCCTGATCGCCCGCGTCGAGCCCCCAGATCTCGAGCGGGCGCGCCTGCGACGGGGGACCGCCCCCCTTGGGCGTCTCCGGGCGGGCGAGGTCCTCGACCTCGCGCAGGAACTTGTCGAGCTGACGCAGGAGCAGGCACCGCTCGCGCGCGACGAGACTCTCTTTCGCCGCCTTGCCGTTGCACTGCTCCCACAGCGCGTGCTCGGTCTTGAACGCGTCCGCGGTGAGCGGCGACGACTCGGAGTCGAGGGGCACGCGCGCCGCGATCAGCTCGCCGAGGACCGACCCGGGCTCGGTCGGCTTGCTCGGCGCACCCGCGGCGCCGTCGAGGTACGCGCCGTCGTCGCGGCAGAAGGGCTTGCTCTCGCTCTTGAGCAGGCGCGTGAGCAGCGTCGGGAACTGCGTGCGGACCGCGTCCGGCTGCTCGCTCATGCGGACCTCGGTCAGCTCGTAGAGCGAGGTCCACGTCGACTCCGGCTTGAGCTTGTTGCGCGTGCGGAAGCAGGTGCGCGCGGCGTTGCCGAGCGCCGTTCGCGGATCGCCCTCGAGCGGAAAGACGCTGGCGTCCCCCGCGCACCGGTAGCTCGCGTCGATCGCGTAGACCAGCTCGACCTCCACGCGCGCGCGGAGCGCCGGCTCCACCTTGCAGCCGTCGGGGAACGACTCGACGCCGCGGCACCCGAAGTCGTCGGTCTTCCACAGTCGGTCGGCGGCCGCGGTCGGGCACGTCGCGCGCTCCTGGACGAGGACGACGTCGTACGCCGCGACCCGCGAGCCGCGGACGAAGTCTCTATCCCAACCGGCATCGCTCCGCGCCAGCTCGACGGCTTCCATCCGCAGCGGCCCGTACGCGAGGGTGGAACCCGGCGGTACCGGCGGCGGCGGCGCGAGCCCGGGGGGCCCGTGGGGTCCGGTCGTGTGACGAGGCCCGCAGCCGAGCAGGGCGAGGGCCGCGACGAGGTTCCGCATCCGCATTCGAACAGCGGCAAGGTTAGTGCGAGACGCCGGAAACGGGCGAACACCGTGCTAGAACGGCAGATGTGGCTCGTCCCAACGAGTGCCCAATCTGTCGTCGGTCGGCCGAGGAAACCGCGGGGAACAAGGCCTTCCCGTTCTGCTCGCAGCGCTGCCGAGCCGTCGATTTGGGGCGGTGGTTCACCGAGTCGTATCGAATTCCCGGTGAGACCGTCGAACGAGAGGGCGACTCGCCGAAAGAGGATTTGGAATCATGAAGCTTCGCATCGGGATCGGGCTGGTCGTGCTTGCGTTCTCGCCGGCCGCATCGGCGACCGAGCTCAATACAGAGACCGATCCCAACGCCGCGCCGCCGATGCCGCCGCCGATGGCGCCGCCCGGGCAGCCGGGCAGCGCCACGCCGCCGCCGGCCGCCGGCTCCACCGAGGCGCATCTCGCGAAATCCGACGTCGAGGACAACGGCATCGGCCTCAAGCTGTTCTACGTGCAGCCCGAGATCGGCTTCGGCTTCGCGTCCCTCGGCAACGCGATGCCCTCTCCCGCGCTCTCCAACGTCGACTTCTCCAAGTACAAGAGCGGCGCCGGTCCGCTGTTCGGGCTCGGTGTCGGCGGTGAGTTCATCACCTTTCAGCTCGGCGGGCGCCTCCGCACGATCTCCACGCCGCACTGGAACCTGTGGAACGTCGGCGGCGAGGTGATGTACCAGCCCGGCTCGGGCCGGTTCTGGCCGCGCTTCGGCATCAACGTCGGCTACTCGTGGACGGCGCGCATGAGCGAAGAGATGTGCCCCGGCTGCGCGGGCTCGATCGACATCGGCGGCCTCACCGTCGGGGCGCGTGGCGGCGTCCAGTACTTCGTGACCAAGCACCTCGAGGTCGGCGCCGACGCAACCTTCGACTACATGTCCCTGCGCCGCTCGGCGATGCTCGGCAACTCCGCCTTTGGCACCGACGGCAACGGCAGCGGCGTCATGCTCGCGCTCATGGGCCACATCGGCCTCCACCTCCCGTAGCCTCGCGTCGCCGCAAAGGTTAACGACGGGGGGCCCCCGTGGCATCGTGGGCCGGTCGTGAGCCTCGCGTTCCTTCCGGCCCTGCTCGTCGCGGCGACGACGATCGCGTGCGTCGCGCTCGCGCGTCGGCTGCGGACGGGGCGCCGGTCGTGGACGCTGGTGGGCTGGCTCGTCATCCTCCTCGGCGGCGCGGTCGCCGCCGTCGTCGTCCGCGCGGTCGAGACGCTGGTGCTCGACGTGGTCGTCGGCGGCACCATGGCGACTCAGCACCCGGTGCTGCAGACGATCCTCGCGTTTGGGATCGTCGGTCCGTTCACCGTGCTCACCCTCGCGGCGATCGTCTGGCCGGCGGTCGGCGCCGCGTCTGGTACGCGCGACGACGTCGATCCCCCGCTCGCCGCCGCCGGCGCGGCCGCGGCGTTTGTCCTCGGACGGCTCGCGACGCAGCTGTTCCTCGAGAAGCTCGCCCTCGGCAGCGGCGTCCGCGCGGCGATCATGGCGTTCGACGACGTGGCGCTCGCCGCGACGTGGGGCTATGGGCTCGCGCTCTCCGGGTTCGACGGCCGCCTCGGAGGAACTCCATTCGGTCGTTATGCAGTCGTGGCGATGGTCCTGCGTGGCGCGATCGAGCTGTCGCTCCGGTCGAGCGGCCCCGCCGCCCTGCCGTTCGCGATCTCGGCCGGCGCGCTGCTGTTCATCTTCTCCACGCTCGGTGTGTTCCGCCTCGCGCGGCACGCCGCGGCGCCGCCCACCTCGCTCGCGTCGCTCGGCCAGGAGACCATCCGCGAGATCGCGCGGACCGAGCTGCGCCGCGGAGGCGTGCGACCGCTCTGGATCGTGATCGGCGCGCTCGGCAACCTCGGCGGGATCATCGTCGGGTTCGCCGCCGCGGTCGCGGTCGGGCACAGCGCGCGCATCGACTTCGGCGAGATCGATCGCAGCGGACCGGCCGCCGAGTACGCGGCGCTGCTGCTCGCCCTCGGCGTGATCGTCTCGTTCCCGCTCAGCGCCGCGGTCGTCGGCATCGCCAGCGGCGGCCGCGCGAAGGCGCTCGGCAGCGCGCACGTGCTCGAAGCCGGCATCGCCGCCATCCTCGCGCTCGGCGCGCTCCTCCTCGTCCTCGGCGTCGTCGCGCCGGTCGCGGTCGCCCTCGGCGCGGC
>JALHOE010000408.1 GCA_022843175.1 Deltaproteobacteria bacterium | reverse complement strand
CTTCGGCGGGACCGGCACCGGCACCGGCACCTCGATCGTCGCGCGCGGCGGCGCGGGCTCCGGGCGCACCTCGACCTGCTCGCGCGAGCACGCCGAGAGCAGCGCGAACAGCAGCCAGCGCAAGACTCAATGAGTATCGGCGATCGACCGGAACAACGCACGACACCGGCGCTCGGTGAGGTCGTCGCATACGAAGGTGACCTCGAGCTGCTTCTTCGCGATCGCGATGTTCCCCTCGGGACACCCGAGGCTCGCCTCGTCGGTCGCGCGGGCTTTCACCGTGCAGCCATGGGTGGTGGCGGCGGTCACGAAGGCGCCGACGTAGCCCTCGGCGTCCTGCTCGAGCGTGGCGGTGAAGCGCGCGCCGACCGGCTCGGGCGGAGCGCCGTAGACCGATGCGGCCACGCGGTCGCTGCCGCCGCACGACGCGACCGCCGCGGCGCACACCGTCGCGAGAAGGAGCGCGCAGAACGGGCAACGCTCGCGCCCCCGGACGTGACGGGCGCAGCAGGGACAGGGGAACATCACGCCGGCGAATGCGCCTCGGGCGCCTTGCGCGTCAACGCCCGGTAGACGAACGGCGTGCTCGCGAGCACGAGCTGCGCGGCCAGGCCCCAGGCGTCCGGGAAGATGCCGAGCAGGTCGACGCGGAACATCGGGACCGGGCGGAGCGGGAGGAACCCGACCTCCTGCAGCGCGTGGATCCCCTTGCCGAGCAGGATCACCGCGGTGACGAAGAGGAGCACCGTCGAGACGTCGAACAGCACGCGCAGCGGCAGGCGCAGGCCGTACTTCTGCATGGCGATCACCACGCCGAACAGCACCACGATCCCGGCGATCGCGCCCCACGCCGTCGCCCGCACCGAGTCGATCGCGAGGCCCTGGAGGAAGATCGCGGTCTCGACGCTCTCGCGGAGCATCGACGAGAACGAGATCGCGAACAGCCCGAGCCCGACGCTGCCGCCGCCCCCGAGCGTCGTCTTCATCTTGTCGCGGATCTCGGCCATGAACTTGCGGGTATTGGCCCGCGCGTTCAGCCAGAACGCCGCGTAGAGGAGCATCACCACCGCGACCAGGGCCACCACGCCCTCGAGCCACTCGCGGTTGCTGCCGGCGACCCACTTGCGGGCGAAGAAGAAGACGAGGCCGCCGCAGAACAGCGCGGCGATCCAGCCGGCGTGCACGACCTTCGCGTACTGCCGCGCGCCGGCCTTCTTGAGCACGGCGAGGAGCGCGCCGAGGACGACGACGATCTCGAACCCCTCGCGGAGCATGATCAGGAACGAGAGCCCGAACACCGACCGCGCCGTCGTCTTGCTCCCGCTCAGGCGCGCCGTCTCGAGCAGCTCGAGGACGCGCGCGCCCTCCTTGTCGAGGTCCGGTTGGCCCTTCTCGGCGGCGAGGCGCATCGCGAGGAAGGCCTCCTCGAGCCGCGCCACGAGCGCCGCATCGCGGCTCTTGAGGAGCGGCTCGACCGGCTCGACGCCGCTCAGGTAGGCGTCGAGGATCGCCCGCCGCGCGCCCGGCATGTCGCCCGACTTCGCGAGCGACATCGCCTGTTGAATCGCGCTCTTGGCGAAGAGTAGCTGAGCCCCTGCATCCACTGCCGGGAGCTTCTGGCGGAGGCACGCGGCGTCGGCGCCGAGCTCTGCGTCGCTCGTGTTGGCGAGCTTCTCGAGCGACACGCGCGGGGGCTCGCCGCTGCACGCGTGCCGGAGCGACAACACATAGAACGAGACCGCCCAGCGGTCGCCCTCGTCGAGCGTGGAGAACGGCGGCATCGCCGTGCCCTTCACGCCGTACATCGTCGAGTTGAACACGCGGTACGGGGTGAGCCCGAGGATCTTCGGGCCGTCGCGGAACGACACCGGCTTGGGATCCAGCGTGGCCGCGAGCTGCGTCTGCGCCGCGCCGTCGACGCCGTGACAGCTCGCGCAGGTGCTCTCGAACACGACCTTGCCGCGCGCGAGATCGGGCGCTGCCTTGGGCGAGCGCGTGAGGCCGGTCGCCTTGACGAGCTCCTCGACCAACGCGGCGCAGTCGCGCTGGACCGCGGCGGGATCCTCCCCCTTGCCGACGCGTGCCTCGATCGACTCGAGGCGTGGCAGGAGCGACGCGGCGGCCGGGAGCTTGCGTGCGATGGCGATCGCCTCGGTGAGGAACGAGCGCTGCTCGGCGAGCTCGGCGGCGGACGCGGTCTTGATCGCCTCGGGGTAGTCGGCGGCCACGTATTGCAGCACCGCGACGAGGCGCTGCGCATCCTTGTCGTCGGCGCGCGCGAAACGCGGCGCGACGAGCGCGAAGAGGGCGCAAAAGATGACGATCCACCGACGCATCGGGCGATCTCAGATCTAGGTCCGCCACGGTCCGATGAAAAGGACTTTCAATTTCAGCCAGCGATTTGTCCGAGCGGAATGGGCCGTGCTACCGGCCGGTCGTGGACAAAACCGTCATCGTCCAGAAGTACGGCGGCTCATCCGTGGCGGACCTCGAGCGGCTGGGTCGCGTGGCCGACAAGGTGCTCGAGACTCACCGCGAGGGGCACCGCGTGGTGGTCGTCGTGTCGGCGATGGGCAAGACCACTGACGGTCTGCTCGCGCAGGCGCGGCAGATCGATCCCGAGCCGCCGCGACGCGAGCTCGACATGCTGGTCTCCACCGGCGAGCGCGTGTCGATGGCGCTGCTCTCGATCGCGATCCAGAAGCGCGGCGTCGAGGCGATCAGCTTCACCGGCTCGCAGGCCGGCATCATCACGACCGACCGCCACTTCGACGCGCGCATCGTCGCGGTCAAGCCGCAGCGCGTGCTCGAGGAGCTCGACAAGAACAAGGTCGTCATCGTCGCCGGCTACCAGGGCGTCAGCGAGAAGCGCGAGATCACCACGCTCGGTCGCGGCGGCTCCGACACCACCGCGGTCGCGCTCGCGGCCGCGCTCAACGCCGAGCGCTGCGAGATCTACAGCGACGTCGACGGCGTCTACACGGCCGATCCGCGCGTCGTGCCCGACGCGGCGCACATCCCCGAGCTCGACTACGAGACCCTGCAGACGATGGCGGAGTGCGGCGCCAAGGTGCTCAACGCGCAGGCGGTGGAGTGGGCCAAGCGCGCGGGCATCGAGATCCACGCCCGCCACACCGGCCAGAGCTACGGAGGCGCCCTGCCCCGCGAGGGCAGCAAGCAGACCGTGGTGCGCGACTCCCGAGCGAACGCGCTCGAGCAACGCGCGTGCGCGGCGGTGTCCGGGGAGAAGGGCCTCGTGCTCGTGCACCTCCAGTCGGCGACGGCGCTCGCCGCGCTCGGCGACGCGTGCGCCGCGGCCGAGGTCTCGCCTCGCGAGATCTCGATGGACCCGCGCGGCGGCGTGAGCGCGCTGTTCTCGCTCCTCAACGCGCCGGATTGGCCCCGCGCCGAGCGTGTCCTCCGCGAGCGGCTCCCGGAGGCCACGTTCCGCTCCGTGTGTGCGGCGACCGCCATCGGTGACGGGCTCACCGGCGTCACCGGCCCCCTCGCCCCGCATCGGCTCGCGGCGCTCGGCTGTCTCGGCCTCCTCGTGGGGCCGCTGCGGGCGACGGTCCTCTGCGAGGAGCAGGGGCTTGATGCGCTCGTGCGCGCGATGCATCAAGCCGTCGTCCGGTGAGCTTTCTCGTTATCGACGGCGTCGACGGCGCAGGCAAGGGAACGCAGGTCGCGCTCCTCGCAGACGCGCTGCGCGCGCGCGGTCGCACCGTGCACGTCACCTGCGAGCCCAGCGACCACCCGATCGGCGCGATGATCCGGCGCTACCTGCGCCACGAGCTCACCCAATCGGTGCCCGGCTGGGACGCGATGGCGCTGCTCTTCGCCGCCGACCGCATGCAGCACCTCGAGCACGAGATCCGCCCGCACCTCGCGCTCGGCCACACCGTGATCAGCGATCGCTACGACGCGTCGAGCATCGCCTACCAGTCGGCGATGCGCGGCCCGGCCGATTCGCGAGAGGCCGACGAAGCGCTCGCGTGGATCGCCGCGATCAACGCCCACGCGCAGCGCCCCGATCTCACGGTGCTGCTCGACCTCGATCCCGAGATCGCGGCCGAGCGGCGCAAGACGCGCGGCGGCAGCGAGGAGCTCCTCGAGAAGCGCGAGCTCCAGCGCCGCGTGCGCGCGCAGTACGGCAAGCTCCCCCGCGTGCGACCGCACGACCGCATCGTCACGATCGACGCGTCGCCCCCGCCCGAGCAGGTGCACGCGCTGATCCTCGCCGCCGTCCTCGGGTGAGCCTCACGAGACCGGGATGAGGACTTCCATCGCGGTGCCACGCGGCTCGGCGCGGCGCGCCTGGATCGTGCCGCCGTGCGCCTCGGCGATACGGCGGCACACCGCGAGCCCGAGGCCGGTGCCGTTGGACTTGCTGGTGTTGAACGCTTGAAAGAGGCGCGGCGCGACGTCGGGGTCGATGCCGGGGCCGTTGTCCTCGACGACGAGCAGGAGATCGTTGCCGACGCGGCGGCCGGTGACGCGGACCCGACCGGGCTCCGGCCGCGCCGAGAGCGCCTCGATCGCGTTGCGCACGAGGTTGAGGAGGAGCTGGCGCATGAGCCGGGCGTCGATCGCGACCGTGTCGCCGCGCACCTCGACCTCGAGGGCGACGTGCTCGGGCCGCTCGATGCCGGCGACGACCTCGAGCACGAGCGCGCGCAGATCGATGTCGACGCGCTCCGGGCTCTGCGCGCGGACTTCATCAAGCGCTTCGCGAACCAGCGATTGCCCGGCGTGGATCTGCTCGGACATTCGGGTGAGCTGGCGCTCGACGCGCGGCAGCTCCTCGGACCCCTTGAGCGATTTGCGAACGAGGTGGAGCGACGTCTCGAGGACCGCGAGCGCGTTACGCAGCTCGTGGGCGAGCTCGGCCGACCTCGCGCCGAGTGCAGCCAAGCGCTCGAGGCGACCACGGATGGCATCCTCGCTCGAGATCGCCGGCAGGCGCGGGCGCGACGGGGCGCGCGACGTGGACGGCGGTGGCCGCGTCGACGGCC
>JALHOE010000407.1 GCA_022843175.1 Deltaproteobacteria bacterium | reverse complement strand
ACGTTGCGAGGGGCGGACGTTGCGAGGGGCGGACGTTGCGAGGGGCGGACGTTGCGAGGGGCGGACGTTGCGAGGGGGGGACGTTGCGAGGGGGGGGGACGTTGCGAGGGGGGACGTTGCGACGCTGCGGCGCAGCGGCGCGAGCAGGAGCATTGAGCTCGAATGCGGCGAGGCGAGTGAGAAGACAGAGCGAGACGTCGCGGCTGCCTGCGACTGCAGCGACAGCGCTCCGGCGTGCTTCGCCCGTGAAGCTGTCGGCAGGCGGGACATCCGCCGAAACTCGGCGGTCGCAGCCCGAGCGCTCAGCCCGGGGAGCAGCCGGACATCCGCCGAAACTCGGCGGTCAGAGCGCGAGCGCCCAGCGCATAGAGCCATGACTCGACGCGCGCATGACCCGGGGCCCGCTCCGGAGTTTCGGCGGATGTTCTGCGGCCTCCCGTTCGTCCCCGTCTACACCACGCACGGCCACGCACGGCCACGCACGGCCACGCACGCCGCACACGCGCCCGCCGCGCCGCGCGCCCGCCGTGCCCCGCCCACGACGTGGGGGCAGCTCCGGAGTTTCGGCGGATGTTCTTGGGCCTCGCGTTCCTCCCCGCGTACGCCACGCGCGCCGCGCCTCGCATCCCCCACGCCTCGCACGCCGCGCCTCGCATCCCCCACGCCTCGCACGCCGCGCCCCACGCCACACGGCGCCCCGTGCACGCCACGCCCCGCGCCACACAGCGCCCCGTGCACGCCGCTTCACGCACACGCCGCTTCACGCGCACGCCGCTTCACGCACACGCCGCTTCACGCGCACGCACCGGCAGATCGAAGAGCGTCTGCGACCGCGAGCGACACCGCCTCGAGCCGCTTCACGCGCACGACGCCCCCGCCGCGTCCCCGCCCACGCCACCCCGAGGGCGACGGCGCGCAGAGCCGTCAGGTCGCTTCGGCGTCGAGCTCCCGCTCGCTCACCACGCGGGGCGGCGCCTCGGGCGCGAGCAGCACGTGCTCGAGGATCTCGCTGACCTTCTTCACCGGCACCATCTCGATGTCGGCGAGGATCTCCTTGGGGATGTCCTCGAGGTTGCGCACGTTGCGGAAGGGGAAGATGACCTTCTTGATGCCGGCGCGGTGCGCCGCGAGGACCTTCTCCTTGAGGCCGCCGATCGGCAGCACCATGCCGCGCAGCGTGATCTCGCCCGTCATGGCCACGTCGTGACGGACGGGGCAGTGGGTGAGGCGCGACACCATCGCCGTGAACATGGTGATGCCCGCGCTCGGTCCGTCCTTGGGCGTGCCGCCGTGCGGGACGTGCAGGTGGATGTCGAGCTTCTGCTGCTCCTCGGGCGTGATGTGCAGCTCGGGCAGGTGTGACCGGACGAACGACCACGCGGCGTGCGCGGACTCCTGCATCACGTTGCGGAGGTTGCCGGTGAGGGTGAAGTGGCCCTTGCCCGGCATGGTGTTGCACTCGATGAACAGCAGATCGCCGCCGTTCGGCGTCCACGCGAGGCCGGCCACGAGCCCCACCTGCGCCTGGCGCTCGGCCAGATCGGGCACGTGCTTCTCCGGACCGAGGATTTCGACGACCTTCTCGGGCGTGATCTCGACGTGCAGGTCCTCGCCCTCGGCGACCTTCATGGCGGCCCAGCGGCACACGCTGCCGACCTCGCGCTCGAGGCCGCGCACGCCCGCCTCGCGGGTGTAGCTGTCGACGAGCTTCTCGACGCCGGCCTCGGTGAAGTCCAGGCGCTCGGGGGTGAGCCCGTGCGACTCGAGCTGCTTGGGGATGACGTAGTCGATCGCGATCCGCTTCTTCTCCTGCCGCGTGTAGCCGGCGATCTCGATGACCTCCATGCGGTCGAGGAGGGGCCCCGGGATGGTGTCGCGGTTGTTCGCGGTGGCGATGAACATCACCTGCGAGAGGTCGAACGGCACGTCGAGGTAGTGGTCGGTGAAGGTGTCGTTCTGCTCCGGGTCGAGCAGCTCGAGGAGCGCCGCCGCGGGATCGCCGCGCGTGTCGACGCCGAGCTTGTCGACCTCGTCGAGCTGGAGGATCGGGTTGCGGACCTTCACCTTGCGCAGGCCCTGGATGATGCGCCCGGGGAGCGCGCCGACGTAGGTGCGGCGGTGGCCGCGGATCTCGGCCTCGTCGCGCACGCCGCCGAGCGAGATGCGGTGGAGCTTGCGACCGGTGGCGCGCGCGATGGAGCGACCGAGCGACGTCTTGCCCACGCCGGGCGGCCCGACGAGGCAGAGGATCGGCCCCTTCTTGTTGGGCGCGAGCTTGCGGACGGCGATGTACTCGACGATCCGCTTCTTGATCTTCTCGAGGCCGTAGTGGTCCTCGTCGAGACAACGGCGGACGTCCTGCACGTCGAGCTTGTCCTCGGTGCGGAGGTTCCAGGGCAGATCGGCGATCCAGTCGAGGTAGTTGCGGGTGACGCCGAACTCGGCGCTCTGCTGCGGGATCGACTGCAGCCGCGACAGCTGCTTCTTGGCGATCTTGTCGACGTCGGGGGGGAGCGCGGCCTTGGCGATGCGATCGCGGAGCTCCTCGAGCTCGTCCTCCTCGCCGCCCTCGCCGAGCTCCTCGCGGATCGCCTTGAGCTGCTGGCGAAGGATGTATTCGCGCTGCGACTTGCCCATCTCCTCCTGGACCATGGAGGAGATCTCCTTCTTGACCTTGAGGAGCTCGAGCTGGCGGGTGACCAGCTGCAGCACGAACTTCACGCGCGACTTCACGTCGAACGTCTGCAGCACCTGCTGCTTGTCCTCGATGGAGGCCACCTCGTTGGGGAAGTTCGACGCGATGAGATCGGCGAGCGCGCCCGGCTCGCGCACGTTGTCGAGGATGCCGGCGGTCTCGCGCGGGAGGTTGGTGGACAGCTCGAGGACCTCGCGCGTCGTCTCGCGGAGCGTGGTGCCGAGCGCGTCGAGCTCCACGTCGCGATCGAGCCGATCGTGCAGACGCTGGATGCGGGCCCGCATGTACGGCTCGAGGCCGAGCGGCTCGAGCACGCGCATGCGCGCCGCGCCCTGCAGCACGACGCTGTAGCTGCCCGCGCTCATGCGGATCACCTTCACGACCTTGGCGATCACGCCGACCTCGTAGAGGTCCTTGAAGGTGGGCTCCTCGACCTCGGCTTTGCGCTGCGCGGCGATCGCCACGTAGGGGCGCTCTCGTCCGAAGAGCTCTTCGATCAAGCGAACGCTGCGTGGACGACCGACGTTGATCGGTACGACCTGCGCCGGATACAGCACCGCGTTTCGCAGCGGCAGGACCGGCAGGGTCTCGAGATCGGAGGTGCCCTCGCCCTTCGGGGGTGTCGCCATGCGTCTTTGATGTTCGTACGGCGGTGTGCGCTGCGGGACAACTGCGGAATCGTGCCAAGCGGCGCTGCGGCCTGGATGTCTCACCGTGGTGACCGCGTTTCCTGCAGCGATCAGCGGTCACTGCGGACTCGACTCCGCCGGAGGTCATGCGCGCGAGACGCGCACCTCGCGGCACATTGATGCACAGAACCACGGAATCGTTGGAGATTTGGGTGGACGTGCACAACGACGATCCGTCATCTTCATCTATACCAACAGATGCGAATCGCGCTTTGCACCCTCCTCGCGCTCGCGGCCGTCGCCGCGGTCGGGGAGGCGCGCGCGGAGCGCTCGTTGGCGCTCCCCAAGCTCGTCGTCGCGCAGCCGGCGCTGCCGATCTCGGTGCTCGGCGTCGGGTTCTTCACGCCCTCCGCGATCCTCGACCTCCGCGCCGTGCAGAACGACCCCGTGATGCGCGCGCGCCGCGACTACTCGCTCATGGCCGCGCTACCGGTCACCCACAACGTCGGGTTCGTGTTGCCGGCGCTCGAGACCCAGACCTGGCGCGCGAGCAAGGGCCTCATGTTCACCTTCCCCATGGCGATCACCGGGAAGAACCTCGTCACGGCCGAGATCAGCGGCGCCGGTCAGCTCGGCGTTGCGCCGCAGGGCATGGCCAAGGGCGGCGTGTTCACGTTCACCGGCTCGTTCTGATCTACGATCGAGGGGCTATGGCGCCCACCGAGCGACTCGTCGCAGCCGGATACACCGGCAAGCTCGTCGCCGGGCGCTACAAGCTCGAACGCATGCTCGGCGCAGGTGCGGTCGGCGAGGTTTGGCTCGCCGAGCACATCCATATGCGCAAGCGCTACGCGCTCAAGCTGCTCGACCCGCGCATCGCGACGCCCGAGATCACGGCCCGCTTCGAGCGCGAGGCGGTCGCCGCAGCGAACATCACCCACCCGAGCGTCGTCGCCGGCACGGACTTCGGCCGCGACGAGGACGGGGCGTTCTTCCTCGTCCTCGAGTACGTCAACGGCGTCAGCCTGCGAAAGCTGATCGAGGCGGGCCCGGTCCCCCCGCGCCGCGCGCTCGGGATCGCGCGACAGATCCTCAACGCGGTCGGCGCGGCGCACGTGAAGGGCGTCGTCCACCGCGATCTCAAGCCCGAGAACGTGATGATCGTCGAACGAGACGACGTCGACCCCCGCGTCGCCACGAGCAAGGACACCATCAAGGTCCTCGACTTCGGCATCGCCAAGGTCGACCCCAACAGCGTCGCGTCGCGCAAGAGCATCCCGCCGCCCGAGAACCTCACGCGCGCGGGCACGGTGTGGGGAACCCCAACCTACATGGCGCCCGAGCAGGCCGTGGGCGACGTGGTCGACGCGCGGGCCGACATCTACGCGGTCGGCGTCGTGCTCTACGAGATGATCACCACCAAGCCGCCGTTCGAGGGCGAGCCGCTCGAGGTGATCGCCCACCAGGTCAACGAGGACGCGCCGCCGATGTCGGCGAAGGCCAAGGACGTCGCCCTCACGCCCGAGCTCGAGTCGCTCGTCGCCACGCTGCTCAAACGTGCCCGCGACGAGCGCCCGGCCGACGTCGCGGCGGCGCAGGTCTTGATCGACGCGGCCGAACGCTCACTCGGCGAAGTGGCGCCCCTGGTCGTCGCCGGCGCGCGGCCGGTGGCGCGGCACACCTGGTGGCGCGACC
>JALHOE010000406.1 GCA_022843175.1 Deltaproteobacteria bacterium | reverse complement strand
GGCGGCGAGGGTTTGGGCGGCCGCGCGCGCGGCCGTCGCGGCGGGCTCCGCGGCGAGGTCGAGCGAATCGCCGGCGAACACCAGGTCTGCGGCTGGCTCGCGCGAGAGGAGCGCAGCGAGGGCACGCGCCGGCCGCTCGTCTCCCTCTCCCCGCAGGTGCAGGTCTCCAACGACCAGCGTCCGTCGCATCGCCCGGTACTTTCAGCAGGGATTGCCCTTCGCAGCAAGCCCGAAGGGCGACGCCCGTCTCCGCTCGGGAGCGGCTCCAATTTGCCGGGATCGGTCGTCGTTCGCGCAGCACGTCCACGCTGACGCTCGCAGGACTCGACCACGCGTGGTCTCGGCCATGTGGCCGCGATGGGCGAGGAAACAAGGTCAAAACTGCCACTCGGCGCGACCTGGATCACCGGTTGCCTAATGCTCCAACAGGAACGACGCGGCTCCGGCCGCGGCCGTCAGCCCCGGAACTGAAAGGAAGTCCTTCATGTCGGCCATGCGCACCTCACTCACCGAACCCTTCGCGCTCACCCGCCGTGCGCGTGAATCGTTCGCCGACTGGTTCCAGCAGGAAGTTCGCGTCTCGTGCCTTTCGGTCAGCCGCGCTGCAGAGCTCGGCGAGGTGCCGGACATGATCGTCGTTCGCGACGCGGGCGAGCTTCCTCCGACGGCCGCGGGCGCAATGGCGGGCGCGCTTGCGGGCCCGGCGATGGTCGCCGTCGCGACGGCGCTCGCGAGCCGGGCGCATCGTCCGATCGACCTGCCCGGGCTGATCGGTCAGCTGGCCCGAGTCCCCGCGCCGTGGGCGCGGCCAGCCGCCTGGGCGCTCCTCGTGATCGCCGGCGCCGTGCTCGGCTCGTTGTTCGCGCTCGTCACCCGGCGCCTCCGTCACTTCGCGCCGATGATCGTGTTCGGGACGATCACGTCCTTCGCGGGGTGGACCGTGGTCCACGCCCTCGCGCTCCCGCGGATCGCGCCGTGGCTCGCCCGCATGCTGCCCTACGGCCCGATGGTGCTCGCGTCGGTCGTGTTCGGCGCGTTGCTCGCGCTCCAGGTGCCGATCCGCACGCGCCGCTTCGCCTAGATCGAGAAGCGAATCCCGGCAGCCGAGCAGACGTCGTCGCGGTAGGCGTGCCAGAGCTCGCTCGCGCGCTCCACCGCGGCGACGATCGCGTTCTGTTGGCCGTCTGCGTGGCCGAGCACCATCTGCCACGCGTCGCTGCGGTGGCCTCCCTCGACGGCGCGGTGGGCTCGCACGAGGCCGAGCGCGTCGGGCGGGCAGCCGTAGTACGCGACCATCGGGTGGCGCGCGATCGCCTCGTCGACCGGGGGCTGCTCGCGCGTGCCCGCGAGGTCGCTCCGCTCGTGCACGCTGCCCTCGACGAAGATCGTGAGCACCGCGCAGCCGACGACCCACGGCTGGCTCGCCGAGATCTGATCGAGGAAGGCGCGGTAGGCCGCGGCGGCGGGCAGCAGCTCGGCCTCGGCGACGCGGGCGCGCGGGATCTGCAGACCGTCGATCATCCGGAGAAAGAGCTCGGGGTGGGGCACGCCGCCGGAGAGGCCGCCGGTCTGCTCCTCGTAGATGTTCTCCGCGAGTGGCCGGCGCACGTCGTCGGGCGGCCCGAGGCCGAGCACGCGCGCGAGCAGCACGGGGAAGTCGCGCACGTAGGTCTGATATTCCTGCGCGAAGTGCACGACGAGCTGGTCGCGTGACAGACCGGGCTTGGTGAAGGCGGGCCAGCCGCGGTGCGTCTTTCGATCCATCACCGCGAGCAGGCGTTCTTGCAGGGTCATGTCGGCTCTTGATCGACGTGGGACGCCTCGAGGATGCGCTTGTGACGTTCCTGCACCTGCGCGAGGTCGATCTCGGTGAGGAACGAGGTGAACGCGAAGTAGGGCAGGAGCGACTCCCACTCCTTCATCCACCGCGGCAGGAGCTTCGGCGGTGCGAGCACCGAGAGCTCGCGCAGCTCGTGCAGCACCGCCAGGTCGTCGAGCGCGATGCGCCCGCAGGCGAGGAGGTGGAGCGCCTCCCGCGCGCCGCCGCGCACCGCCACCTGGAGGAAGTTGTAGACCTCGCAGAAACCGGCGAGGTACGAGGCGTCCTTGGTGAACGGCGCGCCGCCCTGAACGAGGCCGCCGCGACAGATTCGCTGCGCGTCGAAATACGCGTCGCGCTCCGGCGAACCCTGGTCGAGCAGCCAGCGATAGAGCTCGAGGAAGTCTCCCCCCTCCTCGGCCATCGACACGAGGCGCACGCGGCGGACGATGCGTCGCATCCGATCGGCGCTCAGCGCGCGCGCGTGGAACTCGGCGAAGACCGCGAGCCCCTCTTGGGTGCGCGTGGTGCGCGGGCCGCCGGAGCGGAGGAACGGCAATTGGGGCTGCGCGGCGCCGTTCTGCGCGCTCAGCGCGTGGGTCTCGACCTCGTGGACGAAGAGGCCGAGGACCTCCGAGCGTTTGAAGGTGGCGCCGCTGCGCACGCGCATCCGCTCGGTGCCGGCGACGACCTTCGCCGACAGGCGGTCGTCGACGACCACGTCGATGGGGATGCCGACCTGGCTCGCCATCGCGTCGATCGCCTCGGCGAACCGCTTGGCGTCGAGGACCTCTTCGGCGTCGTCCCTCCTGCGCTTCTTCTTGGGCGGTGGGGTCGGGAGGTCCTCGCCGGAGAGGCGGCGCTCGAGGTGCACCGCGAGGTCGAGGTTCGAGGTGTCGGCGTCGAAGGGCGAGCGCGGGCCGCCGTAGACGTCGACCGAGATGGTGTGGAACCGCTGGGTGCCGACGTCGAGGATCATGCGGTTGGCGTCCGCGTACGAGCGCGCCACCTCGACCAGCCAGCGTTGCACCGGATCGGCGACGTCGAGCGTCATCGCGAACGACTCGAGCTCGCGGATGTGCGTGTTGGCGCGGTCGCGGTCGACCTCGTAGTCGACGACCGGGAGCTCCTTGCCCTCGTCCTCGAAGAACTTCTCCTCGACCTCGCGCGGCCAGTTGAGCGCGTCGAGCAGACGAGTCTTCGACGCGACCTGCTCGAAGAGCGGGACCGCACGTTCGACGGCGATGAGCGTTCGCTCGCGCCCGTTGGCCGGCACGCGAGCACTCTACACTGCTACTTGCTGGCCGTCGCGCTGGGTTTGACCGGCCCGCTCGGGGTCGGCGTGGTGCCATCCCCCTTCCGGCACGCGAGCAGGAGGCCGAGGAGGGCAGTCGCGACGAGGAGGGGCAGCGCGCGCATCATCAGGGTTCGACGAGCCGCTTTGGCGTGCGGTCGCGACGCTAGCGTGCGAGAAAGTGGTCGTGCTCATCCGTCTGCTGCTGCTGCCCTTTGTGCTCCTCGCGCGCGCGATCCTCTGGCCGCTCCGCGCGTTGCGTGCCCGGCGCGCAGCGCCCGCCGGCTCGCTGATCGAGGTGCGGCTCAAGGGCCTCGTGCGCGAGGGACCCCCGCGGCCGAAGCGCCTCTGGCCGCCGGCGTTCCTCCAGCGCGAGCGGCCGAGCGAGGTCCACGTCCGCGCCCTCCGGCGCTTGATCGACGCGGTCGTCGCCGATGCGCGTCCGGCCGGCCTGCTCGTCACGCTCGAGTCGGTCGGCGGCGGGTGGGCGTCGCTCTCGGCGCTCCGCACCGAGCTGCTCCGCGTGCGCGCGGGGGGCAAGCGCCTGGTCTTCTTCCTCCCGCACGGCGGCGGCAACCGCGAGCTCTACCTCGCCTCCGCGGGGACGATCGTCGCGCCGCGCACCGCCGACATCGCGCTCGTCGGGCCCAAGGTCGAGACGCACTACGTGCGGAGCGCGCTCGACCGGCTCGGCATCGACGTCGAGCTGCACGCGCGCAAGGAGTTCAAGAGCGCCGGCGACCGCGTGGCGCGCGACGAGCGGAGCGAGCCCGACCGGCTGCAGACCGAGGCGATCCTCGACGCGATCGACCGCGCGCTGGTGGGCGCGCTCGTCGAGGGGCGCGGCGTCGACGAGGCGCGGGCGCGCGAGCTCATCGACGGCGGCCCGACCCACGGCGAGCTCGCGCTGGCCCGCGGGCTGATCGATCACGTCGCGCACGACGACGACCTGCCGACGGTGCTCGGCGCCGCCACGTTCCCCGCGCCGGCGTACTTCGCGCGCCGCGGCCTCGGTCGCCGGCCCTACCGGCTCATTCGTCCCCGCGCGATCGGGATCGTCGAGGTGCACGGCGCGATCACCGGAGGCGCCTCGCCGGTCGCGCGGGCGATGGGGCCGCTCGCGATCTCCGAGCGGGTGATCGCCGATCTCCGCGCCGCCGAGCACGACCCGAGGATCGTCGCGGTCGTGCTCGACATCGATTCGCCCGGCGGCACGGTGCTCGCGTCCGACGCGATCTGGTCGGCCGCCAAGAAGCTCGCGGGCAAGAAGCCGATCATCGCGCGCATGGGGGACGTCGCGGCGAGCGGCGGCTACTGGATCGCGGTCGCCGCGCAGCGGATCGTCGCGCGGCCGCTGACCCTCACCGGCTCCATCGGCGTGGTCGCGATCCGGCCGATCGCCGCTCGCCTCGCCGAGCGGCTCGGCATCCGTCGCGACGTCATCACCCGCGGTCGCTACGCCGATCTCGACGCGCTCACCCGCGCGCCGACCGACGACGAGCGCGCGTTGTTCGCGCGCGAGATCGACGCGCATTACGCGTCGTTCGTCGCGCACGTGGCGCGGGGGCGGGGCAGGGGCGAGGCCGAGATCGAGGAGCTCGCGCGCGGTCGCGTATGGATGGGAGACGCCGCGCTCGGCGTCGGTCTCGTCGATCACCTCGGCGGGCTCGACGAGGCGATCGGGCTGCTCAAGAGCGAGCTGAAGGTGTCGGTCGACGACGAGCCACGGGTCGTCGTCGGGCGCCTGCCGAGCCGCCGCGATCCCGAGCCGCGCGCCGCCGCGCTCGTCGAGCTCCTGCCGCCGTCGCTGCGCGCCGCGCGGTCGCCGATCGCGGCCGCGCGCGCGGCACGCGCCCACGGGGCCGCGATCGCGCGCGTCGCGCCGCCCCCCGAAAGCTAGGGTCTCGGAGGTGTAGCGCGGGGGT
>JALHOE010000405.1 GCA_022843175.1 Deltaproteobacteria bacterium | reverse complement strand
CGCGCGATCGCCCGCCGCGACGCCGATGCGTCGCAGGAGCACGGCGCGCACGAGCCACTGCTCGCCGGGCGCGATGGTGTTCTTCGAGCTGTCGGACTCGGGCGAGAGCGGCGCGAGCGGGACCAGGCGCGCAGGGACCTCGTCGGTGCCGACGTGCACCGCGAGGCGCGCGCGACGCCCAAACGGACGGCCCGCCTTGGCGCGGGTGAGCACCGCGTCGAACGCCCGCGTCACCTCGAGGCTCCCCGGCCTCACCAGCACCTCGCCCCGATGGACGTCGGCGAGCTCGACGCCCGCGACGCCGATGGCGAGGCGGCCGGTGGCCGACGCCTTCTCGACCGGGGCCCCGTATTGGTGCAGCCCGCGGACGCGCACCCGGCGCTCGCGGGGGACGAGCTCCAGCTCGTCGCCGACCGCGATCGTCCCGAACGCGAGCGTGCCGGTGACGACGACGCCCTGCCCGCGCGGCACGAACGCGCGATCGATGGAGAGGCGCGTGGGCCGCTTGGCGCGCCCCTCGGCCTCGAGAGACTTGGTGGCGCGGGCGATCGCCTCGCGGAGCGCGTCGATGCCCTCCCCGGTCTTGCCGCTGACCTCGTACAGCTCGGCGCGCGGCCATGGGGTCGTGGAGAGCACGTCCTCGATGTCGAGCTTGGCGAGCGCGCGGGTCTCCTCGTCGGCCACGTCGCAGCGGGTGAGCGCCACGAGCACCCGCTGCACGCCGAGGAACTCGAGGATGGTGAGGTGCTCGCGCGTCTGCTGCATGACGCCGGCGTCGGCGGCGACGACGAGGAGGGCGACGTCGACGCCCTGCGCGCCCGCCGCCATCGTGCCGACGAAGCGCTCGTGACCGGGCACGTCGACGACGGCGACGATGCGCTCTCCGCCATCGGGATCGCGCACGCGCAACGGCGCGAAGCCGAGCTCGATGGTGATCCCGCGGCGCTTCTCCTCGGGCAGTCGATCGGTGTCGACGCCGGTGAGCGCGCGAACGAGCGTGGTCTTCCCGTGGTCGACGTGACCGGCAGTGCCGAGGACAGCCAAACTAGTCCGCTCCGGGGCTCCCCACCGATGCCTCCATCGGATCGGTGTGCGCCCGGTAGCGGCGATACCACGACTTGACCTTGACGACGTAATCCTGCGTCTCGGCGATGTTGGGGATGCCGCCCGCGCGGATGACCGCGCCCTCGCCGGCGTTGTAGGCGGCGATGGTGAGGTCGAGGTCGCCGTTGAACGTGTTGGCGAGCACGCGGAGGTAGCGGCAGCCGCCGAAGATGTTCTCGCGCGGATCCCAGGGATCGGTCACCAGCATGCGGGCGCCGGTCTCGGGCATGAGCTGGGTCAGACCCTGCGCGCCCGCGACGCTCAGGGCCGTGGGGTCGAAGTCGCTCTCGACCTTGATGATCGCGCGGATGAAGGCCTCGGGCAGCTGGTAGTAGCCGGCGGCCTCGCGGATGATCTCGTCGTAGCGGGAGTAGCGGTCCACCCCGCCGCCCCCGAACGGTCGCGGCGAGTATTGGGCGGCCGTCTTGTTGCCGCTCTTCGTCTTGGCGTAGAGCTTCCCGCCCCCGTCCTTTTTGTCGGTGAAGCTCAGCGTGCCGTCGGGCAGCGTCTTGATGAAGATGTCGGCTGTGGCCCGGCCGGGCGCAACCGCGGCCAGACCGACCAACGCCAGGGGTAGCAGCAGCCTTCGAATCGTCATCGCCGGTTGGATCCTCCCGCGTTCATCCGATCGCGGCCAACGTTTTCAACGCTCGAGCCCACCGGCCCACTCCACCAGAGCTGCGAGACCACCTCTGAGATGATGTCTCGACTGTCGGAATTCACAAGGGATTCCTTGGTTCAGCGCGAACGTTGCTGTCGTGCGCTTGCCCGAAGGCTGGCGCGTCATTAGGCTGAACGCGCGTGGAGCGCCGCCCCTTAACCCTGGCTTTGTTCGGTGGATGCCTCTTTGCGGCAGCCGTGGGCTGTGCCGCGCCGGTCGAGGCCAGCAGCGACGCGGGGAGCTCCGCCAAGCTGTCGGTCGTCGAGGTGCGCGCCTGGCACACCGTCGCGGACGGCTCGCTCCATCGCCTCGATGCCGCCGCGCGCTTCGTCTCCGTGCGCGAGCCCGGCCTCCCGTCCGATGCGCTCGACCTCCTCGGCCTCGGCTGGCCCGCGGTCACCGCTGGCAGCTGCACGCTCACCGCGCTCGACACGCCCGTCCCCACGGCGCCCGTCCGGGTCGACCTTCGCGATCTCTCGCCCGTCACCCTCCTCCTCGACGCGGTGCCGGTGCACCTCGAGCCGCGCGCCTTTCCGGACGTCGCAGGTCTGGTGAGCGGCGTCGTGTTCGTCGCGCCGTCCGACATGGCGGCCCCCGCCACGGCCAAGGGAATCACGCTGCAGCTCGGTCAGGGTCTCCCCGCCGTCTCCGGCCTCGAGCTCCCCGACCTGCCCTCGCCGCTCCGCCTGGTCGACGCGGTCAGCAACGACGGCGGCACCTTCACGGTCGACGCGCGCGGGTTCGATGTCCTCGCCGCCCCCGCCCGCCCGGAGGACCGCGTCGTCGTCGAGATCATGCGCGCCGGCGTCGTCCGCGCGCGCTGCGGGGTCGACACCTCCGGCCGCCTGCACCTCGATTCCACCTCCCTCGGTGGCCAGGGCGACGCGACGCTCATCTTCCGCGCGCAGCGGCGAGTCGTTCGCGAGGAATCGGCCGACGCGCGCGTCGATGCGCGTCTCGAGCGCGCCGTCGAAGTCCGCCTCGTCGTCCGCTGAACGAGCCCCGCGGCTGAGCTGCCTCACGCGCCGGTCACGTCGCCCGGCTGTCGTGGAGCGGCGAGTTGTGCGAGGATTGCTGCCCCTCGATGAGACCGCTCGGCTTCGTTCTGGCGTGTGCTTGCTTCGCGACGGTGTCCGTCGCGCAGGGCGGGCCCGCCAAGCCGCAGCCGCCCGCGCCCGCCGCGCCCAAGCCCCCGCCGCCCGCCGCAGGTAAGGGGCCGACGGCCAACGCCAACGCCAACGCCAAGAGCAAGCCCGTCGTGCTCGCCAAGGCGTGGGCGCCGCCCTCGTACGTGGCGATGGTCAAGAAGTGGCACGAGCCCGTGCCCGCGCCGAAGCCCGAGGGTCGGGCGAAGCTCGTGCTCTCGTCGATCAACGGAATGGGGCGCGTCGAGCTCACGCCGCTCACCGACGCCGGGGGCTTCTCACCGGTCGACCTCGATCGCGCGAGCCACCTGCTTCGCTCGTCCGACGGCGCCGAGCACCCGATCCACCCCCGCCTGCTCGACGTGGCCTACGCGCTCCAGCGTCACTTCGGCGCGGGTGAGGTGCGGTTCCTCTCGGGCTTCCGCACGCCCAAGCGACTCGGTTCCAACCACGGCTACGGCCGCGCGCTCGACCTGGTGGTCCCCGGCGCCACCGACGAGCAGGTCGCGGCGTTCGTGCGCGCCAAGGGCTTCGTCGGCGTCGGCATCTACCCGACGAGCGGCTTCGTGCACGTCGACGTGCGCGATCGCAGCTTCTTCTGGGTCGACCGCTCGGGGCCCGGCAAGCCGAACAAGACCGTCGGCGTGCTCGCCGGCGACGCGGCGGCCTCCGACGTCGCGGCACGCAAGAGCGGTCACGTCGGAGTCCCCGCCCCGGCGATCGGCCGCGACGTCGAGGGCGCGCTGCAGAAGCTCGCGAAGGCGGCGCCACCGCCTGCGGCCGATCCGAGCGAGCCCGAGCCCGACGACGATCATTGAGGGTGGCTTGATGGACCCCGAGGTCGAGGCCCTCGCCAAGCAGTTGCGCCTGCGCGAGGCGCGCGAGCTCGCAGCGGCGCGGGGCGATCGCGTGCGGGCGTTCGAGCTCGCGATGGAGTCGCGCGATGTCGAGGCGATGGACGCGGTCGCGCGAACCCTCGCGCCCGAGGACGGAGACCGCGCCCGCGCGAGCGCGACCAAGCGGCGCGATCCGCTCGCCGAGGGGATCGTCTGCGAGGCGATCGGCGCGCTCGACGACGCCGTCGGGCTGTTCGAGCGCGCCGAGAGCTACGGGCGCGCCGCGGCGATTCATCGCGCGCGCGGCGACGTCGCGCGAGCCGGCCGCGCGCTCGAGCGGCAGGTCAAGCGCGATCCCACCGACATCGCGGCCAAGCGCGCGCTCGCCGACGTCCTGATCTCGGTCGACCGGCCCGACGCGGCGCTGCGCGCGTTGACCGGGGTCGACGACGACGACGAGGTGCGCGCGCTTCGCGCCCGCGCCCACGCGCGGCTCGGCCTCGTCGACGAGGCGCGCGCGTCGCCGGAGCCGCCGCGAGCCGCCGACGCACGCCTCCTCTTCGGTCGGTACGACGTCGTGCGCGAGGTCTCGTCCACCGTGTCTGCGCGCGTCCTCGAGGCGCGCGATCGGCTCGACCCCGAGCGGCCGCGCGTCGCCCTCAAGATCTTCACCGGTACCGGGCACGCCGGTGCCGGACGCGACGCGCTGGTGCGATTCCAGCGCGAGGTCGAGGCGCTCGCGAAGATCGATGCGCCGACCGTGCTGCGCCCGCGCGCGTTCCTCGCGGAGGGACCGACGTTGGTGCTCCCCTGGGCCGCGGGGGGCAGCGTCGTGGACCTGCTCGCGCGTGGCGTCCCCTCGCCGCGTCGCGCCGCCGAGATCGCCTCGCGCGTGCTCGAGGCGCTCGACGCCGCGCACCGGCGCGGCATCATCCACCGCGACGTCAAGCCGGCCAACGTGTTGCTCGACGAAGCGGGCGGCGCCTTCCTCGCGGACTTCGGCGTCGCGCACCTCGGCGACGCCAGCGCCACCGCGACCGCCGGCGTCATCGGCACCGTTCGCTACATGGCGCCCGAGCAGCGGCGCGGCGAGCCGGCCACGACGCGGAGCGATCTCTACGCGGTCGGCGTGATGATGGTGGAGCTGCTCGGGCTCCCCACCGACCCCGCGAGCTGGCCGGACCTCCCGCCCGAGATCGGCGAGCTGCTGCGCGCGCTGATCGAAGAGGACGCCTCCGCGCGCCCCGCCGACGCCGCTGCGGTCCGCGCCCGGATCGCCGCGTGCGCGTGGCCCGAGG
>JALHOE010000404.1 GCA_022843175.1 Deltaproteobacteria bacterium | reverse complement strand
GGCGTCGCGGTCCCTGGCCGGCGGCTCGGCGAAGGTGGCGAGCGCCCGCGCGATGAGCTCCGCCGTGGGCTCGTCGCCAGCCGCGCGAGCGGCCGCGAGCGTCTCCATCGCGCGGTCGCCCGTCGAGTTGAGGAGCCATTGGTGGAACCCGCCGTTGTAGACCTCGGCGTCGAGCCACCACAGGTCGTGCACCACGCGCAGCTCGGCCGGCGGAGCTCGCCCGGCCGCGAGCGCGAGGGCGGCTTGCTCCTTCGCTGCCTCCACCAGGTCGTCGTCCGCGGCGTCGAAGGGCAGGCTCATGGCTTTCGGCAGCTCCGCGGGTGAGGCGCGAGCGTATCGTGTCCTTCGCGTGAGGGGACGCCTACCCTCTGTTCTTCATCGCATGAGGACACCATGAGGACCGCCTTCGTCACCGGCGCGACCGGGTTCGTGGGGCAGCACGTCGTCGAGCAGCTCACCCGAGCGGACTTTCGCGTCCACGTCTTTCACCGCAAGGGCTCGAACCTCTCGCGGTTGCAGCGCTATGCGCCCACCTTCGTCGAGGGCTCGCTCGAGGTCGTCGAGTCCATCGCGATCCCGCGCGATTGCGACGCGGTGTTTCACGTCGCCGGCAACACGAGCTTCTGGAAGGGCGACCGCGTCCAGCAGGAGCGAGACAACGTCGACGGCACGCGCAACATGGTCGAGGCCGCCCTCCGCGCGGGGGCCAAGCGCTTCGTTCACACCTCGAGCGAGTCGGCGTGGGGCGATCCGCTGCGCCAGCCGCTCGACGAGTCCCAGCCGCAGCGCGGAGGAGAGTCCTCCATCAACTACGACCGCACGAAGTACCTCGCGGAGGTCGAGGTGCGCCGCGGTGTCGAGCGGGGGCTTCAGGCGGTGATCGTCAACCCCGCGCACATCCTCGGTCGCTACGACGAGCGGAGCTGGGGTCGCTCCTTTCGCCTCCTTCGCGACGGCAAGATCCCCGGCATCCCGCCGGGCACGGGGACGTGGGGCTGGGGCGAGGAGATCGCGAGGGCGCACGTGGCGGCCGCGGAGCGCGGGCGCGTCGGCGAGAACTACCTGCTCGGCGGCGTCGACGCGTCCTACGCGGAGGTGTTCGCGGAGATCGCGCGGCTCCTCGGCAAGAAGCCGCCGCCGAGGGTGCCGGCGTTCGCGCTGAAGGCGTTCGCGCACGCGAAGGATCTCGCCTCGCGGTTCACCCACCGCGCGCCGGACGTGACGCCGGAGATCGCGCACGTCACCTGCGCGCACCGCACCGTGCGCTCCGACAAGGCGATCGCCGAGCTCGGGTTCAAGAAGGTTCCGATCGCCGACATGCTGAGCGACTGCTACTCGTGGCTGCGCAGCGAGCAGCTGCTGTGAAAGGTGTAGTCCGTCGGCGCTGTGCTTCGACGCCGGGAGCGCACGAGACAGACGCAGTAAGACGGGGCAGCGCCGGCGGAGGGTAGTTGTCCCACCAAGATGCGTTCTCTCGCGACCGTGCGAAGCATCGCGCGTTCGGCCGTCGTACTCCTCGCGTTCACGGCGCTCGGCGCCACCGTGGATGGGTGCTCGCTGCTCGTCGACACCGCGGCGGCGCAGTGCAGCTCCGACGCCGACTGCACGTCGCGGGGCGGGGCGTTCGCGGGGAGCACGTGCGGCGCGGACGGCGTCTGCGTCCTTCGGTGCGAGAGCAACGTCGCCTGCACGAACAAGAACGGGGGCGTGCCCTCCGTCTGTGTGCGGAGCACCGGCGCGTGCGCGGAGCTCCTGTCGCCGGACTGCGAGACCATCCTCGCCGAGCCCGGCGCGCTCGAGCGCGACGACGCGGTCGTCGTCGGGCTCCTCCTCCCGGAGACCGGTGCTGCGGCCGCGACCTCGTCGAGCGCGCGCGCCGTCGAGCTCGCGCGCCGGCACGTTCACCTCGCCAACGCAGGGCTTCCGGGGCTTCATGGCGGTCCGTCGCGACCGCTCGTCGTGCTGTGGTGCACCGAGTCCCGCGACGCGTCACGCGCCGCCCGCCACCTCGTGCACGAGGTCCGCGTGCCGGCCATCGTCGGTCCGAGCTCCGATGACCTCGTGACCAAGATCGCGACCCAGATCACGATCCCCGCGGGGGTGTTGCTGATCAGCCCCACGGCGACGAGCTCGACGCTGACCGACCTCGCCGACGGTGGCCTGGTGTGGCGGACCGCCCCGTCCGACGCCGTCGTCGCCGCGGCGATGGCGGAGCTCGTGGCCAACAAGCTCGAGCCCGAGGTGCGCGAGCGCTCCGAGCTCGAGCCCAAGGAGAAGATCCGGGTCGCGGTGATCCACCGGGGCGACGCGCGCGCGAGCAGCGTCGCCTCCACCTTGTTCAAGCTCCTGCGCTTCAACGACGGGCAGGGCGCCGCCTCCTCCGAGCACTATCGTCGCTTCGACTACGGGGATCCGTCGAAGCTCCCCGCCGCCGCTCGGGCCGCCGGGTACCGGAAGATCGCGACCGACACCGTCGCGTTCCAGCCGCACGTCGTGATCACGATCGGAGCGACCGAGGCCGTCACCGAGATCCTCGCCGACGTCGAGGCGCGCTGGCCCACGGCGAGCCGCGCGCGTCCGCGCCACCTGCTGTCGGACGGTCTGCGGGTGCCCGAGCTGCTGACCCTCATCGGGCGCGACGACGCCCTGCGGAAGCGAGTGCTCGGCGTCAGCGCGGATGTCCCGGGCGCCAACTACGAGACCTTCAAAAGCGCGTACGCCACCGCGTTCTCCAACGTCGCGCCGGACATTCAGGCGGCGCGCGCCTACGACGCCACGCTGCTGCTCGCGTACGCGAGCGCCGCCGCGCGCGGCACGTCGCTGTCCGGTGCGCTCCTCAACGAGGGGTTGAAGAAGACCGTCCCCGCGCCGAGCGCTGTGGCGATCAACGCCGGCTTCAACGAGATCAACCAGGGCTTCGGCGCGATGCTCGGGGCTGGGATCGACTACAGCGGGGCCTCGGGACCGCTCGACTTCGACCCCGCGACGGGCGAGGCGCCGGCGGAGGTGCGGGCGTGGTGCGTGCGGCTCAACGACGGCCAGCACGCCTTCGCGACCGCTGGTTTGGTGGGCGGCGCGGTCGATTGCCCCTGAGCCCGGGGTATCGCGTGTGTGACAGCGGGCGCTCGCGGCCCGGGGGCTGACGCCGCGATCACCGGCGAAACAGGGCGGCATCGTTCCTGCTGTAGGCATCCGCCACATGCCCTTTTCGCGCCGAGGATTCTTCGCCCTCACCGTCGTTGTCGCGCTCGTCGGCTGCGGCGGCGCCGCCGAGGGCAGCCCCGACCCCGTCGACGCCGACACCGACGGCGCATCGCCGCTCCCCGACGAGGGCACGCCCGATGTGCAAGAGAACGTCGGCGTCGTCGACAGCGCGGAGGAAGAGGTCGCCGACGCCGCGCCGCCGCTCGACCCGGACATCAGCGCGGTGCCGTACAACGCGACGGCGTTCGCCGTCGGCATGATGGCCGGCGACGCCGAGCCATCGCGCGCGATGATCTGGACGCGGTACACCGGCAGCCGGAAGCTCTTCGCGCGCGTCACCGAGGTCGTCTCCGGCATGCCCAGCAAGGTGGTGTTCGAGCGCGCGGTGACGCCGGCCGCGGGCGGCTACGTGCACCTCGACGCCGAGGGCCTCTCGCCGGACACCGAGTATCAGTACGCGTTCCTCGAGCACGACGGCGCGAAGTACGTCGGGCGCACCTATCTCGGTCGCTTCCGCACCGCGATCGCCGACGACGAGCTCAAGGTCCTCACGTTCGGCGGCACGTCGTGCAACCACATCAACGGCGTCCCCTTCGCGTCGCTCGCCCATGCCGCAACCGCGAAGCTCGACTTCTTCCTCCACACCGGCGATCACGTCTACGCCGACGCCGCCGAGACGCTCGCCGAGTACCGCGGGGTCTACGACAAATACTGGGCGGTGAAGAACCTCGCCGCCGTCCACCGCTCGACCGGCCTCTACACGATCTGGGACGACCACGAGGTCGTGAACAACTGGGCCTCGGACACCGTCGGAGGTGCGCGTGTGGACGCCGCGCGTCGCGCGTTCTTCGAGTACCGCGCGTTCCGCAAGCACCCGACGGCGCCCGACCGCCTGTGGCGGAGCTTCAAGTGGGGGAAGACCGCGGAGTTCTTCATCCTCGACGTGCGCGGCGAGCGCAAGAAGAAGACCCGGCTCCTCGCGAGCGGCGCGGCGAACCCGGACGCGGAGATCATCTCGCAGGCGCAGATGGACTGGCTCAAGACCGGTCTCAAGTCGTCGAAGGCGGTGTTCAAGTTCGTCGTCACGTCGAAGTACTTCTCCGGCCCGAACGACGTCGACAACGACGACTCGTGGCCCGGCTACCCCGCCCAACGCAACGAGCTGCTGAACCACCTCGTGAACAACGACATCCCCGGCGTGTGGTTCCTCACCGGCGACGTGCACAAGGGGATCATCGAGAAGATCCAGCCCACCGGCGAGGCCGCGCGCTACCGCGAGGTCTACATGGGCCCCTCGGGGAGCGGCGGCGATCCGCGGCCCGAGGCCACGGTGTGCAACGGCACCGGGCAGCGCGAGGTGTTCCTCGACGTGCGCAGCTACTCGCGGCTCCGCGCCGATCCGATCGGCAAGACGCTCGAGATCGAGTTCATCGGCGAGAGCGGCGCGGTGCTGTGCAAGAAGAAGTACCCGGCGTAGCTACAGTAAGATGCCAGCGATGCGCTGGGCCGACCTCGTCTTCCACGTGCTCGCCCACGTCCCGGTCGACGCGCCCGCCTCGGCGTTCGATCGCGTGTGGGTCGCGTTCGTCGCTGCGCACTCGTCTCCGGCCGAGCGCACACTGGATGAGGACGCGCGGCTGATCGCGGCGGCCGCGCCGTCGCACGACGAGCTCGCGCGCGTGCAGCTGCTCGCCTGGTTGTGGCGCAGCGCGGAGGGGGCAGCGGCGTGCAGCGATCGGACGCTCGCGGAGCTGACCGACGCCGACGTCGACGAGCCGGGGGTGCTCCGAGCGCTGCGCGGCTCGCGCGCCGCCGAGCTGTTGCGCGCGGCGGCGGAGCTCGAG
>JALHOE010000403.1 GCA_022843175.1 Deltaproteobacteria bacterium | reverse complement strand
CGCGCGGCTCCGGGAGCCGCGACCGTCAGGGAGCGGGTTGTCGAGGTTGTCGAGGTCACCCGCTCGCTCACGCGCGCGGCTCCGGGAGCCGCGACCGTCAGGGAGCGGGTTGTCGAGAGCACCCGCTCGCTCACGCTCGCGGCTCCCAACCGAGCTCAGTCGCAGGCGCCGGCGTCGTTGGGGGGCGGGAAGCCGTCGAAGGCGCCGGCGTCGAGCTGGTTGCAGTACTTGAGGTCCAACCCGCTGCACGCGTTGTACGGGTTGTAACAGTTGTAACCCTCGGGGTGCTCCATCGTGTAGTTGTCGCCGCACATGCAGCGCAGGCACTTCACGTCGAGCGGCCCGGGGGCGCATTCGGCGATGCAGTACTTGCGACCGCAGGCGACCATCTGCTCGCGGCAGCCGAGGCAGGTGTCGGAGATCGCGCCCTGCGTCGCGGTCTTGAGGCAGTTCATCACGCACTTGGGGTTGTCGCGCTCGACCGGGTCGAGCACGCAGAACTTCGCGCAGTCCGAGCTCACCTCGGCGAACGATTTGTACGTGAGGGTCGGCATCGCCGCGTCCTTCTCGTACGGGTCGGGCGCGCAATAGGAGCGGAACACGCCGACCTGATCCTTCGCGTTGGTGCACGCGTTGGTGACGGTCACCGCGGTCTCGCCGCCGGTCTCGGCGGCGGGCTGGGTCGCGGGGGTGGTCTCGGAGCTACAGCCCCACAGAACGAACCCGCCCACCGTCAGCGCCGCCGCGAGGGCCGGAACGTGCGCGCTCAGGGTCGAACGTTCGCCCACGTGGGATCCTTGCTGATCTGCTTGGTGAGGAAGTCGGAGAGCACGACGTCGGCGCTCTTCACGCCCGAGAGCTTGTCGCCGAGGAACACGTGCTTGCTGCCGGTGACGTAGTACACGCGCCAATCGGGCGCCTTGCTGATCACGTTGTCGGCGAAGTCCTTGAGGCCCTCTTCCATCTTCGCGCCGCTGAGGCGGAAGTAGTTGCGGATGACGTTGTCCTGGTAGCTCGAGATCAGCGACGCGCGGTGGCCGGGGTACTTGCCGGTGAAGAACTCGATCGCGTTGTGGTAGCCCTCCTTCGCGCTGCACTTGGTGCAGCCCTCGGGCACCGTGGTGTCGAGGCCCCACGCGCCGTTCCACTGCTCCTGCAGCTCGGTCGGCATGTACGCCGGGCGGAGCGGCGGGCCGCCGTCGTCGATGACGTCGACGTGGGTCGCGGCGCCGAGCGCGTCCTGGAAGCGCGGGAAGTTCCACAGCGCGCCGAACCCACCGGCCGACGAGCCGCTCATGATGGCGTAGTCGGTGCCCGCCGCCTTCAGCGTCGGCACGATGCGCTCGAGGTTGTAGGTCATGTTGACGTAGCCGACGTGGGCGTAGGTCTTGTCGCCGTACTTGCTGATCTTGTTGCCGGCGTGCACGTCGCCGGTGCAGTAGGGCACGAAGAAGAACGAGTAGTCCTTGAACGGGTTCGCCGGGTCGGTGCGATCGAACGGCCCCGTCGCCCCGTACTTGCCGATGTCGCTCTTGAAGTTCCCCTCGGCGTAGCCGTTGAGGTTGGCGGCGAGGCCGAACCCGCACGACGCCGCGTCCCAGCACGCGCCGCCGCCCATCAGGTAGACGACGGCCTTCTTGCTCTTCTTGGTGAGGTTGACGCCGATGCCCGTCTCCGAGCCGTTGGCGCAGCGCGTGCCCTTCACCGGGACCCACGTCCACGCGTCGTCTGGCGCGGTGATCGGATCCTTCACCGGCGGCGGTAGCGCCGCGTCCTCGACGGGGCCGCCGCCATCGCCCGGCGCCGCGCTGTCGACGGCGGTCTCCTCGGTCGTGCCGGTGTCGTTGTTGACCACCGGGTCGCTGTTGGTTTGACCCCCGCAGGCAGCGAGGGCGAGCACAAGAAAGAGGGGGAGTCCGCGCATGCGCGGAAGTTTGCGCCCCTTCCCACAAATGCGTCACCAGCGCGTGACGGCGCGCATGTCGGGTCCGTTCGGAGCGGCGTTGTCCAGTAACGCGGAACCCAGTTGCACCACGGTGCCCGGTTCGGGCAGAGCGCCGCGGAGAGTGGGCGGGAGCAGCATCACCACCGTCGAACCGAAGCTGAAGTGCCCGAGCGGCTCGCCCTTTTCGTGCGCGACGTCGAGCGTCGTGGGCGCGCGCTTCACCCAGCGCTCGCGGGGCGCGTCGCGCAGGTGAATGCCGCCGATGAGGGACGCGCCGACCATGACCATCACGAGCTCGCCGAACCGCAGCACCGCGCGCTCATTGCGCTCGTAGATGGCGTCGAGGTGCTGGAGCGCGTCCTCGTTCTGGGGGAAGAAGCGGCCGGGGATCCAGCGGACGTCGTGGAGGACGCCGTCGAGCGGGGCGTGCACGTGGTGGTAGCCGCGGGGGGTGAGGAAGATCGTCACGTAGCGGGCGAAGCCGCGGAGCTCGATCGTCGCGGGCGACGCGCCGTGCACGAGTCGGTCGACCGAGATCGGCTTGCCCTTCACCTGCAGGATCGTGCCCGCGTCGCAGATGCCGGAAGAGACGACGACGCCGTCGGCCGGCGACACCAGGCCCTCACCGAGAGGGCGTGCACCCGCGCGCAGGCCGCGGAGGAAGAACGCCTCGAGCGACGGCCACGGGCCGTCCTCGAAGTCGGTCAGGTCGATCTGCTCGCGCCGCACCCACTCGCGGATCGCGTAGTCGATGGCGAACCGCGGCCAGCGCGCCGAGCCGATCGCGCCCATCGCGGCGTTGAGCAGGCGATGGGGCAAAAACCGGTAGAGGCGGAGGAACGCCGGGTGTCGGTGCGGGCTCACTGCGGCTCGACCACGTTCACGCGCTTGAGGAGCAGCCAGGACACGAGCGGTCCGCGCCCGCGCCAGAGCCAGTCGTGCACGAGGCGGAGCGAGCGGCCGCCGCGATAGATGCGCGCGCGATCGCCGACGTAGGCGAGGGGAAAGACGACCAGATCGTAGCGATCGTGGCGCTCGTCCCAGCACGCCTCGACGAACTCGATCTCGGCCGCGCGCGCGCCGAGGTGGGCGCGCGCGATCGCGATCGACTCCGCGCTCGCGTCGATGACCGTGAGCGTCGCGCGGGGCAGCAGCGGCTGGAGCGCGAGGACGGTGCGCGGGAACAGGCCGCCGCCGACGATCGCGACGCGCGCGGGGCTACGGCCGCCGAGCGCTCGCCCAAGGGCTTCGCGATGAACCGCGACGACGCGCGCGCGGAGCCAGCTCGAGCCGAAGTTGAGCTTCTCGAGCCGCGCGAGGAGCGCGGGCGTGCGATCGAGGAAGCGGAGGAACGGCGGGAACGCGCTCGTCTGTGCGGAGGGCGCCGGGCGAAGGCGCGTCCAGTGCTCGGTCGGGCGCTGATGGTGCTCGACGTGGTGGCCGTCGTTGAACCAGAAGAAGTTGTAGAGCGCGCCGTAGTGGCTGACCGCGCCGCCGTCGGGGGTGTGCTCCATCGCACCCTGAAGCTGACAGAGCAACAGGCCTGCGGCGACCCCGGGGGCGAGCCCGGTGAGGGCGAAGCGCGGCGCGGCGAGCAGCACGAGGAGCGTGACGAGCGCCACTGCGAGGACCTCGAGCCGGCCCTGCACGCCGAGCCGCACGCGGCGAGGGCGATCGCCCGCGTGGTGCATGAGGTGGCGCTGCTTCCAGATCGTCTGCGGGATGAACGTGAGCGCGGAGAGCCAGACGGCGAACGCGCGGTCGAGCGCGCGCTGGGCGAAGATCGGCGTGTGCAGATGAATGTGCGCGATCGTGTTGGAGGTCCACCACACGTGGACGGCGATCGCGGCGATGGCGACCGACCAGGGCGCGCGGGCGAGGGCGACGAGGACCAAACTCTGCGCGACCGTGACGGCGGGCAGGAGGGCGTCCCGCGCGGAGTGGCGAAACACGGCGGCCGAGGTCATTTCCCCCTCCATGCCGGTCCCCCCGGCGTCCCTTCACGAAATTCCGAACTACTCGCTATACGCGTTAGTTCGGGCCGGGACTTGCCGATCTAACGCGTATAGCGAGTAGATGCGAACTCGAAGCGGGGGCACGGTTCGTGGCATCCGAGGGCGGCGATGGCGGATTGGCGGAGCAACCTGGTCGAGCTCGAGGATGACGTCGCGGCGCTGGTTCGCGGGCTGAGACGGGTCGCCGTCCTCGGGATCAAGACCGAGGCGCAGTCCGGGCAGCCGGCGTTCTACGTGCCCGAGTATCTGATGCGTGCGGGGCTCGAGGTCGTCCCGGTGCCGGTGTTCTACCCCGAGGTGACCACGATCCTCGGGCAGAGCGTGTATCGAAGGGTCGCCGACGTGCCGGGGCCGATCGACGTGGCCAACGTGTTTCGCAGGCCGGCCGACGTCCCCGCGCATCTCGACGATCTGCTCGCGGCCAAGCCGCGCGCAGTGTGGCTACAGAGCGGGATCCGCCACGACGAGACCGCCGAGGCGCTCGCCCGCGCAGGCATCCGGGTCGTCCAGGACCGATGCCTGATGGTCGACCACCAGTTCTATTCGCGTCGCTGAAAGAGCGCGCGCAGATCGTCGTCGGCGTGGAGGGGGACCACGACGGCGGCGATGCCCTCGGTGGTCTCGTCCTCGGGGTAGACGTGCACGCCGTGGTCGGACTGCACGAGGCGAACGCGCACGCCGACGGCGAGCGTGAGCTCGGCGGCGCGACGCGTGAGGGGCGCGAGATCGCGCGAGCTCACGTCGTATTCGGAGGTGGCCTCGGCGTCGCGCGTGGAGCGTGGCGGGTGGTCCTCGCGGGCGGGCTGCATCGCCATCACCGCGATCTCGCGGGTGGCGGTGGAATCGAGGTCGGCGGGGACCGGCTCGTCGGGGAGCGCGATCTGGTTGGTGGGCTCGTCCTCGCCCTCGTCGCCGCGCATCGGCTCGTCCCACGGCATGGGCTTGGGCGGCGAGGGCGCCGGCTCCTCGCGGTGAATGGTGCCGCTCGCGCTCGTCGCGCCCGAGGTGCTCGTCACCAGCGAGTTCACGCGCGGCGAGACGGAGGGCTTCGCGGGCGCGGGCGCGCTGCCGAGCGGGCGCAGCGGCGGGAGCGGGGGGAGTTTTCCACCCGGCGG
>JALHOE010000402.1 GCA_022843175.1 Deltaproteobacteria bacterium | reverse complement strand
GGCGGCACGGACGGCGCGGGCCTCGTGCGACGCGCGCCGAACGCGACGAAGAGGAGCAGCGTGGCCACGAGCGCGTGACCGAGCCCGAGCCCGAGGCCGGCGCGCACCAGGGCGGTGAACGGGTTCGACGGAGGCGTCGTGCCGTCCTCGGGGCGCGCGATCCGCAGCGTGGGCTTGTTCACGAGCGACATGATCGCGACGAGCGCGGCCGCGTTGTCGGGGCGGGCGAGGCCGACGTTGGTGATCAGATCGATGTCGGCCAACGCGACGACGCGGCCCTTTCCGAGCTCGCGCGTCGCGGCCCAGGTGACTTCGTCGGCGGTGCGCGCGAGCGGGAAGCCCGAGCCCCAATCGAACCCGCCGCTCCGCGCGATGTGTGCCGGATACTTCTGCTCCTCGTCGTCGTCGGTGAACGTGACGGTGACCTCGCTCGAGGTGGACCCGACGTACTTGGCCGCGAGCGCCTTGGGCCAGCGGTAGGGCGCGCCGACCAGCACCAGTGTGCCGCCCGACTTGATCCAGCGGATCAAGCGAGGCTCGCTGTCCTCGTCGAGCGGCGTCCGGGACGCGTCGAAGAGCAACGCCTCGTCGAGCTTCGCGGGGATGGCGAGGTTCGCGATCGGGCCGGAGCGCGCGATCGTCATGCCCTGGGCGCGCAGCACGTGCGCGAGCACTTCGTCGCCCGCCGGATCGCGCCCCTCGGCGAGGACGTCGCCGCCGCAACCGACGAGCAGGAGGAGCAACAGCGGGAGGTTGCGCACGAGCGCGATGGCGCGCTTGCTCGCGCCCGCGACGGCGTCGGGGGTCGCGGGGCGGCCGCCGTACTCGACGTGATCGACCTCGCGGGTGATGGCTCGGAGCGACTCCTTCTCGGCCGGCGCCGAGCACGCGCGGACGTATTCGCCGTTGGTGCGGTGCCGCTCGAGCCGGATCGAGCCGCGCATGTCGAGCCCGCGGAGGGCCGCCGCGAGGTAGGTGGAGAGGGCGCGCGAGAAGTCGCCCCGGCGCTCGTGGTCGGCGGCCCTCGTGAGCAGCACCTCGGCGTCGGACACCTCGAGGGCCTCCTCGGCCGCGGGCACCTCGACGCGCGCGACGCGCGGCTCCTCGTCGTCCGCGATCTGTCGGTTTCGACGCGAGCGCAGCCACGCGAGGACCAGCGGGACGACCAGCCCGAGGACGACCGCCGCGACCACGACCCAGAGCACGACCTGCGCGACCGGCGCGAGGAGGCGGAGGAGCTCCTCGAGCCACTTCGGGCTCTTCTTCGGCGCTTCGTCCTTGTCGAGCGCGGCGCACGCGGCGGCGAAGCCCTCGCAGCCGGGCGTCGCCCTGGCGTGAGGGCAGAGCAGCACCGCGCGCGGCGACAGCGACTTCGGCGGCGTGCGGCAGAACGCGAGCTTCTCGGTCGCGGTCCGCGCGTCCTTGCCCGCGCGCGAGGGGTCGAGGTCGGCCCTGGCGAGCGAGGGCGCGAGCAACAACGCGAGCACCAACAGGATGCGCTTCACGGCTCGCCCCGCAGCGCGGCGAAACGCACCTGCACGTCCCAGCCCTCGCCCCGCGTGCGCAGATCGAGGTATGCGAAGAGGCGCGCGGTCGCCGCGTAGGGCACGAACAACCAGTACGCGCACAGGCCGAGGACTCCGCCGTCTGGCTCGCCGAGCTTGGGGGGCGGGGTGATCTGGAAGACGTCGACGAGCAGGGTCGCGATCGCGCGATCGCCGATCCACACCGCGCCGAGGTGCAGGCCGGAGAGCAGCAGAGCGACCATCAGCGCGTCGCCGAAGCGGCTGTTGAGCATCCGTTGCGCGCGCGAGAACGCGCCGCCCACCGTCGCCTCCTCGAGGACGATGATCTCGGTGAGGAACACCGTCGTCACCGCCATCCACACGCCGGGCAACAGCATCACGCTCAGGCCCGCGAGGACCGCGAGCCCCTGGAGCACGCGCGCGAGCAGCACCCGCGGCAGCTTCTTGAGAGAGGCGTGGAGCACGGTCTCGAGCGACACCTCGGGCGTGAACACGAGCCGCGAGCCGAGCACCGTGAACGGCACCTCGGCGACGGTGGCGAGCACGATCGCGACCACCCAACCGAGCGCCCACCCCGAGTGCACGGCGATGACGAGCGACAGGACGCCGGCGGGCACGAGGACGATGGCCGAGAGCGCCGCGTACGGCGCCGCGTGGGTCACGAGGAAGCGCACGGTGAGGTCGAGCACGTCGAGCAGACGCCGTTCCCGCAACACCACCCGCGCGTCGCGGAGATCCATCAGCGACGCCCCGCGAGCCCGAGATAGGCGAGCACCAACACGGCGAGAGCGCCGCCGACGCTGCGCTTGATCGCGGTGGGGACGCTCGAGCCCGACCAGAACGCCTCGATCGCCGCAGCCATCAGCAGCATGACGGCCGCGCCGAGCACGATCACCACCACGTCGCGCGCGGCGTCCTGCAGCGCGTCGACGCGGCGCTTGTCGCCGGGCGCGACCACCGACCAGCCGATCGACAGCCCGGCGCCGCCCGCGAGCACGATCGCTCCGAGCTCGAGCGATCCGTGGCCGACGATGAAGGTGACGATGTTGCCGCCAGCTCCTTGCGAGGCGACGTAGCCGAGGATCGCGCCGATCGAGAGGCCGTTGTGCACGAGGTAGATCGCCGAGCCGAGCCCGCCGAAGATTCCGAGCGCGAAGCAGCGCAGCGCGATGCCGACGTTGTTGTTGATGTAGAAGCCCGCCATCAACGCGCCGTCGCCGGAGGTGCGACCGTCGGCGAAGCCCTTGGCGTAGGCCTCGGTCAGCGGCTCGAGCATCGCCTGGGGGACGATTTTGAAGGCGAACGTCGGGTCGAGCGTGCTGACGAGCACGCCGATGAGCATCGGCACGAAGAACAGCGCTGACGCGAGGAGCACCGCGCGCCAGCGGCGCCGCACCGCGCGGGGAAAGGCGGCGAGGACCGGCAGCCGTTCGGTCTTGTCGAGGCGCGTGGCGAGCGCGCGGGTGGGGCGCCCGTAGAGGAGCGCGTGCGCCGAGGCGGTGAGCGTGTCGAGGTATTCGAGGAGCGGCGCGCTGTACTTGGCGGCGCGCGCGCGGGCGAGATCGGCGCACACGTCGCGGTAGAGCGGCGAGAGGCGCGCGATCGCGAGCGGCTCGATCTTCTTGAGCCCGCGTGGCGCGCGATGGATGAGCGCCTCGAGCTCGTCCCAGTCGCCGCGGCGGCGCTCGACGAACGCCGACTCCTTGGGCGCGGACGTCTTCATGCGGCGAGCCCCGTGCGCGAGGACGGCGGCGCGTCGACCCGTCCGGTGTTGGCCGCGCGGTCGTAGAGGAGCGCGAGCGTGCGGACCGGATCGAGGATCGGCCCCTGAAAGCCGTGCCTTCGCGCGAAGGACTCGACGATCATCGAGGCGAGCTCCTGCTCGCGGGCGACGCCGAGCGCGCCGACGCGCCGGAGGAACAGCTCGATCGCGGAGCGCTCGTCGGCGTCGAGCACGACCTCGGTCGGGAGCGCGGCGAGCTCGTGCGGGTAGGGCGGGGGCCACAGCGCGAACCGTTGCTGCGAGCGCGCGACGCGCGCATCGGCCACCACGAGCGTGCCGGCGACGAGGTCTCCGATGCGCTGGAACCGCGGCGAGATCGCCATCGCCACGACGCCCGCGAGGTAGGCGCTCGGCAGCAGATCGGCGGCGCGGAGGAGGTTGCGCAGCGCGGCCTGGGTGAAGCCGATCGGGCGACCGGTGGTGGTCACGACCCGGAGCCCGAAGGCCCGCTTGCCGGGCGTGTCGCCGCGGAGCGACTCCCACGCGGCGAACCACACCCACTGCGCCGCGAACAGCAGCACGAGGAGCAGACCGACGCCCAGCTTGAGCGCGTCGTCGATCGCGGCGCCGATCGAGGACGCGCCGAGCGCCGCGATCGCAATAAGGACGCCCACCACGAAGACCGCGCCGTAGCAGAGGACGAGGTCGACGAGGTGGGCCATCGCGCGTCGCGCGGGACCGGCGACACGGTGCTGAAAGACGATGTGCTCGGGCGTCTCGATCGAGACGACAGTGTCGATCAAGACGCCCTCGCTCACATCACTTCTTGGGCGCGGCGGCCGAGCCGGCGGGCTTCGCCTCGCTCTTGGCGGGGGCGGGAGCGGCCTTCTTGTCGCCACCGGCGGCCGGAGCGGCCTTCTTGTCGGCGGGCGCGGCCGGAGCAGCCTTCTTGTCGGCGGGCGCGGCCTTGGGCTTGGGGAGCAGGCCGTACTGCGACGCGAACTCGAGGCCGCTGCCGTACGACGTGGACTTGGCGATCTTGCCGTCCTTGGTCTCGTTGATGTCGAGGCCGTGCATCGTGCCGGACTTGTTGGTCGCCTTGATGGGGCCCATGTTGGCCTTGAAGGTGCCGGTGCCGACGTACTCGGTGACGACGACGTCGCCGAAGCCCCAGGTGTTGGTGGCCGACATCTTCATGTCGGGGAACGACTTGCTCATCGCGGCGAACTCCTTCTTCGCCGCGTCCTTGCCCTTGGTGTCGGCGGGCATCGTGTAGTCGACGTGGACGCCGTCGTCGGCGATCGTGTCGAGGAAGAGCTTCTGATCCTTCTTCTCGAAGGACGCGTAGAGGTTCTTCACCGCCTCGATGGCCTTCGGGTTCTCGGCGTCGCCGATCCACTTGGGCTCGCCGCTCGGCACCTCGGCGACGGGACGCGTCGGCATCTTGGGGTCGCCCATGCCGAGCTGGCCCGAGATGGTCATCTGGTCGTAGTACGCGTGCTCGCGCTTGATCTTTCCGTCGTCGGTGAACCACAGCACGCTGGTGGCGTTGAAGCCGATCTTCTTGCCGGTGGCCTTGCCGCCCATGAACTCGCCGGTGTTGGTGCCGGAGGCGACCCACTCGGCGACGAGCACGTCGCCGCGCTGGAAGACGCGGGTGTAGGCGAGCTTCATGTCGGGGAAGCCGGCGAGGAGGCCCGCGAACATCTTCTCGATCTCCGCCTTGCCCTTGGTCTCCTCCATGCCGTTCATGCCGGGCGACGCCATGACCGCGTCGTCGGCGTAGAGGGCCGAGAGCTTCTTGGCGTCGTGGGCGTTCCACGCGGCGACGTCGGTGGAGATCGCCGTCTTCTGCAGCTCGGCGAGGGTGGGCTTGGGGGG
>JALHOE010000401.1 GCA_022843175.1 Deltaproteobacteria bacterium | reverse complement strand
GCGAACCGCTCGGCGTTCTCGAGCTCGCCGCGGCGCTCGGCCTCGCGGGCGGCGTCGAGCAACGTCTCGGCCTTGGCCTCGCCGGTGAGGCCGCTCGCGATCTCGGCGCGCCACTCGGCGCGACCCTGCGCACCCTCGCCGGCGATGCGCTCGTAGAGCGCGCGCACCGTGAGGTCGTGCGGCACCTGCTCCCACGCCTCTTGGGCGCGCTCGATGCACGTGGCGAGATCGCTGCCGAGGAGGAGGAAGATCTCGCGGACGAGGTTTCCGGCCTTCGCGATCGGGTCGTTGGCGGCCTCGGCGCGCGCGCGGATCGCCTCGATGACACCGTCGAAGTCGCCGCCTCGGCGCGCGCGCAGCTCGGCGAGGAACGGGGCCACCGCGTCGAGCGGGGCGTTCTGCAGCGCGACGTCGCACGCGCGCTTCGCGGCCTCGAGATCGTTGCGCCGGAGCGCCATCAGCGCGAGGCGGATGGCGATCATGGCGCCGCGCATCTCGGCGCTGCTTCCCTCGGCCGTTGCCAGCGCGATCGCCTCGGAGTCCTCGGTGACGAAGCCGAGCGCGGCGAGCGCGGCCGGGAACGCCGTTGGATCGAGGTTTCCGGCCTGACGTGCGCTCTCGATCGCGGCGGCGGCGTCGCCCTCGGCGAGCGAGGCGAGCATGCGCAGCAGCGCTTCGTCGGCTGCGGCGCCGTCCCAGGAGATGAGGGGCGTGAGGGCGTCGACGGTCAGGCGCGGCCCGCCGCCGCCGAGCGCGTCGGACAGCGTGAAGCCGAACTGCGCGCCGCGCGAGGTCTTCTCGCGCAGGGAGGGCTCGACGTGCCCGCCCACGGCGAGGCGCCGCGCTACGCGGGTCGAGGCGTCGAGCGGATCGTCGCCGGCGAACGCGAGGCTCACGTCCTCGTTGGCAGCGAGCGCGAGCGCGCGCCCGATCGTCTTGCAGCCCGGCGCCTCGGCGAACGGGACGAGGTCCTCGCTGCGTGGGGTCTGCCCCGACAGCGCGCTCACCGCATGGTGCATCGTCACCGTCGCCAACGACGGATACTCGCGCGCCAGCGTCGCAGCGGCGTCACGCGCGGGGGCGATCTCGCCGAGGTCGAGCCCGAGCAGCAAGCGCGCCTCTTGGACGGCGCGCCCGTCGCCCGCAGACGCCAGGCGGTCGAACGCCGCGCGTCGCGTCTTGGTCTTGCTCGCATCGAGCGCGATCCGCAGCCATTTCGCCGCCGCCCCGAGGCTCTGCGACGCGCCGAGGTTGTCGAGCGCCTCGCCGAGGTCGTTGCTGACGTTGCCGGTCTCGGCGTAGGCGGCGATCCCCTCGAGCACCTCGGCGAGCTCCACGTCCTCGGCAGCCTCGCCGCCGCGTGCGCGACGCACCACGGCCTCGGCGAGAGGCTCGGCCCCGACGTGCTGAGGCCACCGCAAGAGCGGCAGCGGCTTGCCCTGCGCGATCGCCAGCGTGGCGCGCGCGATCGAGGGCCGCACGTCGTGGGCGGCCGTGCGCTGCGCCGCCTCGTAGAGCTTCATGGCCTCGTCCGGCGCGCTGCGCGCGATGCGCGCGACGTCGGCGGCGAGGAGCGCGGCGTGGCCCTTGATCGCAGCGCTGCCGCCGGCCTTCACCTCGCTGTCGAGCAGCGGGGCGACCTCTTCCCACCGACCCTCGGCGGCGAGGAGCTGCCGGAGCTGGCGCGCGGCGAGCGGCTCGTTCGGGCTCTCGTTCCACGCTTCTTCGGCGAGCTCGATCGCGCGCGCGCGGTCGCCGACGATCGCGGCGATCTCCGAGGCCACGACCAGGCCGCGGGCGCGCTTGCCCTTCTCGAGAAGCCGCGCGTCGTTGGCCACGCGCTCGACGCGCGCGCGCCAGGCTTCGACGTCCTTGGCGACCCAGTCGGACGCCGGCATGGCTTCTTCTTCGATCCGCGGAAGCGCGTCGCTGCTGTGCTCCTCGCCGTGGAGCAGATCGATCAGCCCCGCTGCCTCGGCGTCCTCCTCGGAGGCGGAGATCTCTCCGTCGTCGCCGCCGGCGTCGAACGGATCCTTGGTGGCGAACGGATCCTCGGCGACGATCGGGGTCGTCTCGATCGTGCGATCGGCGTCGTCCTGCTTGGGCTTGCCGAACAGCACCCGCTTGTCGAGGATGGCGGTGGGCTCCTCGGGGCTGTGCTTGCGGTCCTCCGGCTCGATCAGCTTGCGCGGACCCATCGTCTCGGACACCGGCGGCTCGAGGTCCATGCCGTGGAACGGATCGAACTTGCCGTCGCGGCCCGGCGCATCGACGCGCGGCGGCGCGTGGACGTCGGGTGCGCCGCGTCCGGGTCGGGCTTGCCGGACGAAGTCGGGCGCGGAGGTGACGACCGAGGGATCGGGCTCCTCGTGCGCCGGGTGCTCGACGTGCTCCTCGGTGCGCTCCTCGGGCGCGTCGCCGAGCGCGCCCATGTCGATCTCGACGGGCTTCGCCTCGGCGGCCTTCGGCGGCTCGGGCTCCTTCTGCTTGCGACGAATCCCGGCGGCTTCGAGCTGCGCCAGCAGATCGCGCGACACCGGCGCCACCACCGTGCGGTTGTCGTCGTCGTCGTCGCTCTGGCGCGGCGGATTCGAGGACGTCGTCTTCTTGCCGATGGTGCTCGACTCGTCGACCTCGTCGAGCAGCGACGGGAGCGCGCGGTCGTCCTTCTTCTTCGGCGGAGGCGCGGCGGGCGGGTGCGCGGCCGAGCGGCCCGCGGCCGGCGGCGGGCGATAGAGCGGGCGACTCGAGCGCGCCGAGCTCGGCGTGCCGATCCGCGAGGAGGACTCCGGCTCGCCTCGCACCGTCGGGTTGGCGGACGTCGGAACCACTGCGGGCGGCGGGCGCGAGAACGACTCGGGTACCTCGGCCCCGCCGGGCTTGGCGGTCGATTCGTCCCAGTTCTCGAGCTCGGCATCCCAATCGAGCCCCTCGAACGGATCGCTTCCTCCGGGCTTCTTCTCGCTCATGACCCGATCCCGAGGCCGAGCTGCTTTCGCAGCGCGAAGTAGTCGTCACTCCACACGAACCGAAGCATCGCGAGCGCGCGCGGATCCGTTGGATTGCGCGAGAGCTCTGCGACGTGAGAGAGCGCGGCCGCTGCATCGCCCGCGGCGATCGCGGCGGCGCGGTCGAGCGTGCGGAGCGCGTGCGCGCGGAAGCTGCGGGGATCGCCCCCCTGTCGCGCCACGGCCTGCGCGTACTCGGGCAGAACCTTCTTGGTCTTGCGCGCGATGGCCTTGGAAATGAGGCGCTGCGTCTCGGCGAGCACCGCGTAGGCGGGCGTCTGGAGCGGCACCTCGGCGATCGCGCAGCTGGCGACGATCACTGCGGCGACCGCGACGTCGTCGCGGAGAAGGACGATCGTGGTGCCGCGCTCGAGGGCGACCAGCTCGCGGACCAGGCGCGCGCGATCGGAGAGTGAGAGGGGCGTCTTGATCGCGCTGCCGACGACGATCGCCGGGGTCTCCTGGGGGATGCCCTGGATCAGGTTCGGATCCTTGCCGCCGACGTAGAGCTCGAACTCGGCGATGCCGAGCGCGCCGGCCCACGCCGCGATTTCGTTGCGGAGCGCGCTGCCGGCCCGCGCGTCGACGCGCTCGCGACGGCCGACGCCGATGCTCTCGAGCGTCGGTCCGAGCGCCTCGGCGATCGTCGGGCCCATGACGCGGAACAGCTCGAGCGTTGGCCCGAGCTCCTCGGACGCGGCGAGCCGTCGCGCGCTCTCCTTGTCGAGCGCGACCGCGGGGGCGCTCCCGAGCCGGGCCGACAGGGCAGCCGCGACGCGCTGTTCGTTGGCGCTGGCGTCGCCGAGCGCGACGAGCACACCGAGCGCGACCTGCTGCAAATCGGAGTCGGTGAGCAGCGCCGAGGTGCGCGCGACGATGCGCGCGGCGCGGGCGTCTGCTGGCTGGCTGGCGAGGTGCGCGAGCGCGGTGCGTCGCATCGCCTGCAGCGTGTCGATCACCTGCGACGCGCTCGGTCCGGCGTCGAGCAGCTGCTCGGCGGCTTCGAAGTCGTGCGGGTCCTCGCGCAGCCACGCGACGAGCGCGGGGACCGCGGCCGGTGCGTCGTCGAGGCGGTCGCGGTAGATCGCCGCGCAGAGCCGCGCCGCCTCGATGCGGCCGTTGGGATCGGTCCGCTCCCGAATCAGTTTGCTGAGGTACGCGGTCGCTGGGATCCACGCCTCGGCCTTGGCCGCCGCGCGCGCGATGCGCTCATGGATCGCCACGTCCGACAGGCCCGCTTTGTCGAGCGCGACGAGGACGTCGAGCGCGGCGTCGGCGCGATCGAGCTTCGCTTCGTAGAGATCGGCGGCGCCGAGACCCGCGCCGAGCTTCTGCTGCGCCGGCACGTTCTGCCGCGAGAGTCGGTCGAGCGCCGACGCCGCCTCGGCGTACATCTGCCGGCCAACATAGATCTCGGCCGAGAGCGCGAGCGCACCGACGTGATCGGGCTCGAGCATGGTGACGTTCTCGAGCGCCGAGAGCGCGGCGTCGCGGTCGCCCTTGGAGCGCAGCACCCGGGCCTGCTCCCAGAAGAGCTTCGCCATCTCGGGGGGATCGTCGGTGGACTCGAGTCGGCGGGTGACGAGCGCGAGGAGGCGGTCGTCCTCCTTGCGAGACCGGACGGCGCGGAACACGCGATCGAAGGCGGCGCGTCGCGACTTGTCGCGCGCGAACGCCTCGTCCAACGCGCGCTCGCCGCGCTGGGTGTCGCCGAGCGAGTCCCACCACGCGTGGCCGACCTGCTCCCAGAGATCGGCCGCGCTGTCGACGTCGCCGCGCGCCTCGACGTGACGCGCGAGACGCTCGACCATCTCGGCCCACGACGGCGTCGGCCTTCCGCCCGCGCCGGCCAGCTCGGTCTCGATCGCGCCCTCGAGGGCGGAGCGCGGCTCCTCGGCGGCGAGCTGCGCGAGCTCGAGCGAACGGGCGAACAACGCGCGTGCGCTGTTGTAGTCGCGACGCGCGAGCGCCGACCACGCGGCCATCTCGTGCAGCGTCGCCGACGAGCTCTCCATGACATCGGCGAGCCCGCGCAGCGCGACCTCGCGGCGAGTCGGGTCGGAGCCGGGAGGCGCGAGCTCGGCGCGCGCGAGCGCGAGCGCGGTCGCCGTCTCGGGATCCTGCGACGAGGGCAGGGCCGGCGGCGG
>JALHOE010000400.1 GCA_022843175.1 Deltaproteobacteria bacterium | reverse complement strand
CGCTCGCTCACGCGCGCGCCTATCCGGGGCGCGCCCAGAGCCGGGCTCAGATAGGCGCGCGCGTCAGCGAGCGCCTCACCCCAACACGCGCACGTTTGGACCGGTCAGGCGCTCGCTTACGCGCGCGCCTATCCGGGGCGCGCCCAGAGCCGGGCTCAGATAGGCGCGCGCGTCAGCGAGCGCCTCACCCCAACACGCGCACGTTTGGACCGGTCAGGCGCTCGCTCACGCGCGCGCCCATCCGGGGCGCCCTAGCAGTGGCGGGTGGCGAGGCCGAGGATGGCGGCGAAGACGGCGAGGAACACGTACGGCAGCCAGAACGGGACCTTGGGCAGCGGGGGCAGGTTGCCGATGCGCGGCTCGACGTCGTGGTTCGGGCCGACATAGGTGACGCCCGCCGACGCCTCGTTCCCCGCGGCGATGCGCACGACGAGCATCGTCGGCTCGCGCTCGGCGAACGGGTTGGTCACTCGCAGGGCCAGCACGTCGTCGGTCACCCGCGGGAGGGTGACGGCGACCTTCGTCTCCTCGACGCGATAGGCCCCGCTCCGCTCGCAGGCGTCGCAGCCGCCGCCGTCGCACAAGTCGCAGCGGAGCTTCGCCGGCACCGCGACGTCGAGCCGCGCGCCCTCGCGGAGCCACGCCGTGGGCACGACGATCGAGACGCGGCCCCTCGGCGAGCGCTTTTTATCGAGCGCCGCGGGATCGAGGAGGCGCGCGTCGCCCAATCACGTGGCTCGCTGCAGGACGCCGAGGAACGGCAGGCCGCGATACTTCTCGGCGAAGTCGAGGCCGTAGCCGATGACGAAGCGGTCCTCGATGGTGAAGCCGAGGTAATCGATCGGCACCGCGACCTTGGAGCGCGCGGGCTTGTGGAGGAGCGCGCAGACCTTCACCGACTTGGGCTTGCGGGTCTGGAGCAGGTCGAGGAGGTAGTTGATGGTGAGGCCGGTATCGACGATGTCCTCGACGAGGATGACGTCTTCTTCCTCGATCGGCTTGCTCAGGTCGTTGACGATCTGCACGACGCCGCTCGACTCGGTGCCCTCGTAGGAGCGCACGGCGAGGAAGTCGACGCGGAGCGAGTGGAGGTCGATCGCGCGCACCAGGTCGGCCGCGAAGACGAACGAGCCCTTGAGGACGATGACGACGACCGGGCGCTTGCCCTCGTAGTCGCGCTTGATCTCGGCGCCGAGCGCCTGGACGCGCTCGGCGATTTGCTCGGCCGACAGATAGGTGACGATCTGCTCCATCGCGCCGGTCGATACCACGCCTACTCGGTGACCTCTACCTCGCTCGGGCCCATGGTGCGGTAGGTGGTCTCGACGTGGTTGATGAGGTCGAGGAAATAGCGGTCCATCTTCGGACCCTTGTCGCGCACGCTGTCGACGTAGAACGTGCCGCGGACGCACTCCGGGTCCTTGCTGTCGCCGCGGCAGCGGCCGTCGACGAAGACCATGATCATCTTCTCGAGGCGCGTGGCCCGCGAGGAGAGACCGTGGCCCATGAGCGGGGACACGAGGAGGACGAACGCCTGCAGATCCTCGGGCGTCTGGCCGTAGCCGTGGAGGAAGTACACCGTCGGGTACTTCATGCCCTTCGACGCCTCGCTGTGGTAGCCGGGCGGCAGGATGACGGTGACCGGACCGGCGCGGCCGCTCTTGTCCGTGTACGTGTAGGTGCACGAGCTGTTGGCGGCGCAGGGCACCGTCTCGTCGGCGCGCGGCGGATCCTCCGCGTATTTCTTGTCGGCGTCGGGCCAGCGCGAGCCGATGTAGAAGAGGCCCGTCTGCACGCGGCGGAGCACCTGGTCGGTGTAGCCGACGTGCTGTCCGTCGCCCTTCTCGATCATGCGCGTCTTGCTGTCGATGTTGCCGTAGCGGAGGTACGCCGTCTTGCCCATCGCGGACCAGTCGACGTCCTTCGGATCGAAGCAGTCGCTCGGGATGCCGGCGACGCAGCTCTTGATGTTGATGTTCGGGAGGTACTCCCAGTCGTTGTAGTACGACATGGGGCGGTTCTTGGCGGCGAACGCGCCCATGTAGTGGTAGCCGACGGTGCCCCAGTTGAAGATGTCGCGGATGCCGCCGTCGCTGTAGACGTCGAGGTTGTCGAGCGCCTGATCAGTCCACGGGCCGCCGGCCGGCGTCTTCGAGAAGGGGTGACCCTCGATCTGCATCCGCGCGTCGCGCGCGAAGAACGTCTCGAGGCCCTTGCTGATGTCGAACTTGCCGTTGCCCTCGCCGACGTCGTACTTGCACGTGCCCGGTGCGGGGCACTTCACGCCGTCGAGCCCGAGGTCCTCGAAGGGCTCGCCCTCGTCCCAGATGTGGTTGCCCTCGGTGCCGAGCGGGTTGTACTGCGGGTCGTAGTCGTCGCCCGCCGGGTCGGGGTTGAGGACCGGGTCGTAGCCGGCCTCGTTCAACGAGGACTGACCGTCCTTGCCGAAGTCGGAGAACGGCTCGTGCGGCTGGACGATGACCGGCTCGCCCTCGTCGCGCTTGCCGTTTTTGTTGAGGTCGACCGCGAGCGCCATCTCGAGCGGCTTGTTGCCGTCGGGGGCCCACTTGCCGGGGAAGCCGGGCTGGCTGCGGCCGTCGCAGAACTTGATGACCGGGAGCGCGCCGTCGGGGTTGTAGCGGCGGTCGTAGAAGCCGGTGGCGGCGATGGTGGCCTTCGCGGGATCGCCGCAGTAGTCGGCGGGCGCGTCCTCGATCATCGGCGAGGGCGTGTCGATGCCCATCGCGACGTGCGGGTGGAGCGGGTTGTTGAACCCGGGATCGCCCCACGCCGAGGCGACGTCGCGGAAGATGCTCACCATCGAGTCACGACCGAACGTGCCGCCCGTGCCGTCGACGCCCTTCTGGTGCCACCAGTTCTCGAACGACTGCACGTGCAGGTACATCTCGCTCGGCGGACGCGGCTCGGCCTTGCACGGCGTGGTGGGGACCGGGTCTCCCGCCTTGCGCTCGCAGAAGCCGCCGAAGTGGTACTCCATCGCGTACGGCATGAAGAAGCCGGCATCCATCGGGCCGCCGAGCGGGACGACGGCGTCGAACATGTCGTGGTGGTTCATGCCGAACATCGAAGAGCCGATGCCGCCCATCGAAAAGCCGAACACCGCGCGGTGCGTGAGCGTGCGCTTCTTCTTCACCGTGCCGCCGTTCTTCATGACGGTGGCCTGGTAGGTGCCGAGGCGCGGCGCCTCGAAGCGGAGCACCCAGTCGTTGCCGCGGGGCTCGAAGCGCGGGTTGGTGACCGGCACGAAGCGCGGCTCCTTGAGCGAGAGCGAGCTCCACAGCACGCGCACGTGCCGCATGTTGGCGGTGGGCGGGATGACCGCCGGGTTCACCGGGATCTCGAAGTTGATCTCGCGGAGGAATCGCTTCTCCTGCGGGCCGAAGCTGACCGCGGGGCCGAGGGCGAGGTAGCCATCGGGGATCTTGTTGTCGGCCTTGCAGTTGATGTCGGCCTCGAACGGCGCGACCACCGACGCGAGCTCGAGCGGATCGATGCTCGCCTCGTCCTTCGCGGCGCCCGCGGAGAGCCCGAGCATCGCGGTGCCGGACTTCACGGTGCCGCCGGGCGCGAGGTTGCCCTTCGCGGGCGCGGCGCAGGCCGGCATGTCCTTGGCGCGCACGTCGATGTCGAGCGTCGCAACCGACGGGCCCCAGGTGGCCGTCATCGTCGTCTTGCCGGCGGCGGTGCCGGTCACCTTCACGGTGGTCTGCGCCGACTGGATGTTCGCGGTGAAGGTGCCGTCGACCTTCGCGGTGGCCTGGTTCTGCACGGCGAGCGGGATCGGCGTCGGCTTGCAGACGTCCGGCTCGATGGAGATCGTGACGTCGCGTGTCTCGCCGGGGGCGAGGACGATGGTGCGCGGTGTGATGCGCACCTTCCAGTTCTTGTCCTCGGACGGCTCCTGACAGAGGTCGGTGGGGCCGGCGTCGACCGGCACCTCGGTCTCTTCTCCCGACTTACACGCCGCGAACGCGACCACGAGCGCAAAGAAAGACCCACGCGAAAAGCGGCCAAGCATAGAAAAGACCTCCGCGAGCGTAAGAGCTTAGCGTGATACGAAGAGACCTCCATGGACTCTCGTTGGGGGGTCGCGCTCGCAGGCGCGCTCGTCGCGCTCCCTGCTGGGGCCCAGTCAATACCCGGCGGCACAGCCGCTGGAGAGCCGGGGCCGGAGGAGGATCCGGCGCGCTGGCTCAAGGAGCTCGACCTCGAGGCCGGGAGCGCGGAGGCTGATTTGCGGCTCCGCGAGCTCGATCTGCGCGACGGCGTGCGGGTGCGACTTCCTCCGTATTATCTGCGAGCCGATCGTATCCACCTGTCGCTCGGCACGTGGGGCGTGCGGGTGAAGGGGTTCGGGCTCCTCACGTTCTGTCCCTGCGAGGATCCGCCGGTGGCAGTCGGCTTCACCGGCGGGTGGGCCGGACCCCCGGATGAGCTGATCGTCGAGAACCCGACGCTGCGCGTCCTGGGCGTGCCGATCCTGTGGCTCCCCTACTTGTGGTTGCGGAGCCCGCGGAAGGTCGGCCTCACCACACCCGACGTCTCTTTCCGCGGGCCCGACGGACTGTTCCTCGGTCAGGGCGTGCACCTGCCGTTCGGCAAGGGCCTCGAGCTCGGGGCCGGCGTGTACACCGGCGGCGGCTTCGCCATGACCGGCGATCTCGCGACCGAGCGCAGCTCCACGCTCGTTCGCTTCGACTTCCGTCGCGCGCGCGACGTCGGCGAGCGCGATGTGCCGAGCGGCGCGGGCCTCGCGATCGACGCGCGCGGCACGGCGTCGGTGTTCGCTTGGGACATCGACGCCATCCGCGGCGCGCGCGGCATCCGCACCACCCTCGACCTCGAGCCGCTCGCGCGCCCGTACGACCACCTCGACGGGATCGCGCGCGTGGGCCCCGTCGCGTTCGGAGTCACCGCGGTCGACGTGCGCGGCGCGCCGATCGACGCGACGGCGATGACCCGCCCGTGGGTCGGCCTCGCCCTCGCCGCGCCGCTCGGCACCCTCGGTGGCAGCAGTGGCAGTATCGCCTTCGGCCCACGCTTCGTACGCGGCCGCGGCGCGGAGACCATCGGCGACGCGTCGCTGGCGACGACGCTCGGCGCTCCCCTCGGCGCGGCAGCAATGGCAGTATCTCTGCGCGGC
>JALHOE010000399.1 GCA_022843175.1 Deltaproteobacteria bacterium | reverse complement strand
GCGCCTGCGCTCGCGCCTGCGCCTGCGCCTGCGCCTGCTGCCTGCACATAGGCGCGCGCGTCAGCGAGCGCCTGACCCGTAGTGTCGTTCGCCTCCCTCATTGATGCTGATGGGCTGCAGCTCTTCGCCACGCGCTCAAACCGAACGGCGCCGCGTTCGCCCAGGGGATCGACGGCGTGCAGCCACAGGCCGGCGGCGCACGGACCAACGATGATGCTGCTGATTCGGATCGCCGCCGTGATGGCGCTCCTCGCCGTTGCTTTGCCAGCGCGCGTCCAGGTGCAGCGAGCCCGATCCGGGGACACCCCGTCGCCGTGACAACCGCCGTGCACACCGTGGCACCGGGCTTCGTCCTCGGAGCCCACCTCACGCGCGACCCCCAGTTCGTGCTCGGTCCGCGGCTCACCTGGATCGCGCTGGGGCGAGCGCTCCTCGGGCGGCGCCTCGGGCCAAGCCGTCTGGACGACGGGCGGTGCATGGCTCTACGCGGCGACGGCGCACGCGAGCTCGTCGCGCCTCGAGGAGCCCGTGCGCGTACGGCCTCGAACCGTTCCTCGCGCGGAGCGGGCCGACGGCGCACGCGGGCTACGGTTATGGCCCCTCCTCGCACGCGATGGTCAGCTCGCCACGCCCGCTCGGCAGCGCGTTGTGGCGGCGGGATTCCAGCCGGCGAGTGGGCATTCTCTGGCGAAACTCAGCGCGGGGTTGCCGCGATGAACTCGACGATCCGCCGCGCGATCTCCGGTCCTTGATCGTCCTGTAGAAAGTGGCTCGCCGCGGGCAGGCGGGTGTGAGGCTGACCTTTCGCGCCCGGGATGTTGTCGACGAGGTTCGCCTGCACGGCCTTCGACCCGAGGTTGCCCGGATCGTTGCTCGCCCAGATGGTGAGGAACGGCTTCGTGTACTTCGTCAGCCCGGCCCAGGCCGCCTGGTTGGCGCCGCCGAGCTGATTTGCGAGCGACGGAAACACCCGGATCCCCGCCATGTACTCTCGGCTTGGATACGGCGCGTCGTAGGCGGCGCCGGCCGCCGCGGGGAGCGGAAACCACGTCATCGCCTCCAGCACTTCGGCCGGGTGGAACTTGGGCGACTTCATCGCGTACGCCATCCAGGTGGCGAAGGCCTTCATCGGATCGCCGCCGCCGATGAGGTTGCCGTCGGCGTCGTAGAAGGGGACCTGCTGCGGCGGAAAGGCGGCGAAGGGCGGCACGATCGTCGCGTCGAGCTGGTCGGGGTTCTCGACCGGGGGAAAGGGGACGAATCCGCTGGGTACGACGGGGAGGTTGCCGTCTCCGACCACGACGCGCGCAAACCAGTCGGGGTTCTTGCCGACGACGTGCAGGCCGATGAGGCTGCCCCAGTCCTGGCAGAACATCGTGACGTTCTTGAGGCCTAGCGCGCCGATGAACCGCTCGAGACGATTGATGTGGCCGAGGTACTGGTAATACCCGATGTCGATCGGCTTGTCGGAGCGCCCGAGGCCGACGTGGTCCATCGCGATCACGCGATGACCGGCCGCCACCAGCACGGGGATCATCTTCCGATAGAGGTAGCTCCAGGACGGTTGGCCGTGCAGCAGCAGGATCGGATCGGCACCCGGCGGGCCCTCGTCGACGTAGGCCTGACGGAGGCCGTCGATCTCGACGTGCTTCGGCGCGTAGGGGAAGTCGGTGATTGAGTCGAAGCAGCTGTCGGGCGTGCGCACGAACCGAACGCCCGCCGCCGTGGTCAGCACCTCGGGCGCCGCGCGACATTCGCGGACCGGAGTCGTCTCGGGGGCGGCATCGGTCGCGGGCACGCCGGAGGAGGTGCCGTCGGAGCCGCAGCCGCACGCAAGGGCCAACGAGAGCCACACCAGCGCTGAGTTCCTCATGAGCACCTCCAGCATGACAACTTAGTGGCAGTCGCGCTGCCACTTGTCAAACGCGCGCGGGTCGCGCGACAGTGACGCCATGACCAATGTCGGGAAGGCGAAGCCGCGCGCTGAGGCACCGACGACCGATGGCCGCGTGCGCCGCGGCGCGCGCAACCACGAGGCGATCGCGCGGGCGATGTACGACCTCGTCCGGATGACGCACCTGCCGCCCACCGTCGAGGAGGTCGCGCGGCGCGCCGGCGTCGGCACACGGACGGTCTTCCGCCAGTTCGAGGACCTCGAGTCGCTCTACCGGAGCCTCAACGACCGACTCCAGGGCGAGATCTTGGCGATGGTGTCCCTCGCGCCGCCCTCCGGCGAGCTCGAAGCCGATCTGCGCGCGCTCGTCGCGCGCCGCGCGCGCGTGTTCGAGCACCTCACGCCGTTCCGTCGCGCCGGACGGCTGGTGCGGCACCAGTCGCCGTTCCTGAAGGAGCAGGACGCGATGACGGCGCGCTTCTTCCGCGCCGCCCTCGAGGCGCACCTCGGGCCCGACGTGCGCGGTGACGCCCTCGAGGCGCTCGACGCGCTGCTCTCGTTCGAGGTGTGGGACCGGATGCGTGACGCGCAGGGCCTGACCGCGAAGCGCGCCGAGCGCGTGCTCGCTGACGCTGCGATCACGCTCGCGCGTGCGGCGTCGTCGCGACGCGCACCTCGGACGGGAGGGATTCCAGTCGGCGAGAGTTGACGTGGGATCCGCTCTCCGATCTCCACCCGGACGGCCGGGCTGCGCCTGGCTGTCGGGCGTCGACAACGACATCGAGCTCCCGACGGCATCTGGACCTGCGGCAGGGACGGCCAGAGCCCGCCTGTCGGCGTCGGCGGCACGACGCTCGGCTGACGATCACCCGACAACGTGGCGGTGCTTGCGTGCGGCGAAGAACAACGCGACGCCCCACGCAGTGAACCACGCAGTCGCAACGATGCGCTTGGTCGAATCGCCCACTGCGATGAAGAGCGCCGGCACCCCTGCGCCGAGGATGCATGCCCACAGGCGCAGCGGCCCCCCCGTGGCCTGCCGAAACACGTGGCGCAGACCCAGGAGCAGGCTTCCGTCGGGGAACGACATCGTGGCTTTTGGAAGCTGCGCGAGCTGATGCTTCGTGCTGCACGACCGACACACGACGTCGCCCTCCGGCGTGAGATTCGCCTCCGCCTGCTCGAGCCCGAGCCCGCACCGCGCGCAGGTCTCGGCGGCCCGGTAGTCGCTGCGCATTGCCCGAGAATCGGTCCGGCGAAGCGACGGCACAAGGGGGATCACGCCACCAGGAGATCGCTCTGGGTGATGCCGGGGCCGCCCTTGCGCGGCACCTTGTCGCCGCCCGCCACGTCGATGACGTAGATGGTGAAGTCGACGAGCTCGCGGCTGTACTGCGCGGCGAGGTTGTCGCCGCCGCTCTCCACGAAGAGGAGCTGCGGGTGCGCGTCGCGCATCAGCTCGGCGAGCGCGAGCAGGTTGTGGCTGAGGGGATAAGAGGTCCAAGCGGATCCGCCTTCGAGCCTCCCGCTGGGCCGCGCACGCTCCAAGCGTGCCGAACCGTCTCCCGCGACCTCGCGAACTCGAGGAGGTTGACCGACGTGCCGGCGGCGGGATCCTTCGATCGGCTATCAGTGCTCGAAGATGCATAACAATTCTTATACGAAGAAGCACACCCTGTTCCCCGCCGTATCGCGATTCCCGCCGGGTACCGCGAGAGCCGTCCGCTTGTCTCTCGTGGACTGCACCACCCCCGAGACGATCGATGCCCACTTCTCCGTCGACGATGTTCATGAATCTCAAGGGCCTCGCGATTCGCTACCGCGCGAGCGCCGACCCGCAGAAGCTCGAAGTCGCCGTCCGGATGAAGCGCAAGTCCGTCGACTCGTTGGCGCGAGGGGTGATGAGCGATCTCGTCGAGGCGATGGCGCTCGGGGCGGGAGCAGGTGAGGAGTTCGCGCCCGCGCACTCGAGCGCGAAGCTGGTCAAGGGCACCTTCGATCCGGACAAGGCTGGCGGGGCGGGTCCGAGCTTCGCTTGGACGCTCGAGGTCGCGGGCATCTCGCCCGCCTTTCTCCGCGTCATGGTCGACGCGCTGGCCAACAGCGGCGGGACCGACGTGCACGTCGACAGCTTGACGATCGCCGGCTCAGTCGCGCCGACCGGCGACGCGCTCTCCGTCGACGAGAAGAAGATGATCGCCTGGCTCGACGATTTTGCCGCCTACCCAAAGGCCTGGCCGAAGCCGGGCTTCCCCATCACCCGCGCCTCGACCACCCGTGGCGCCACGGTAACCATCCAGCTGCGCGGCGACGCGAGTCCGAAGATCGCAGCAAAGCTCGAGGAGATCTTCGGCGTGTGGGGCGCGGTGCGGTCCGAGATGCCGAACGCCGAGAACGACCGCGGCATGATCGGTCTCGGCGACATCGGCCCGAAGATCGCGCGCAAGAAGAGCGCGGTCCTCGCGAAGTGGAACCAGTTCGACTACGACCCCGGCCCCGCGTTCGACGTGCTGACCAACATGCTCGTGCACTTCCACGAGACGGTCGCTCCGATCGTGAGCGTGGAATACTCGTGCCGGCCGATCGCGAGCCGCTCGCGCGGAGGGTCGATCTGATCACCGAGTGGTTCGGCGACCGGCTCCGTTGGACCTGGAGCGCCGAGGGTCTCGGCCTACGCCCCGGACGACCTCGACCCCGGGCGAGCTCTCGGTGCCCGGCTACGGCGCCCGGGCGCTCGCTCTAATTGGGCGCCTGGTGACCGGGGATCGAGCTGCGCGGCGTCGTCGGCGACATCGCTGAGGCCGAGGTTCGTGCCGTCTTCGAGGAGCTCGAGGTCGAGCACGGGGTCGTCGTCGTCGCGGGTGCGCGCGTTGGAGCGGATTGGGGTTGAGCCTTCGTTGAGCGCTCTGAGGAATTGCGGGCGACGGCGGGGTCTTTGCACGGCTGCGATGATGCGTGCGCGGCGGCTGCATCGGGGACAGGCGAGGACGTCTGCGGCGAGGGTTCGGCGCAAAAGCTTGGACCACTCGATGCGTTCGGTTCGTGCGAGCAGCTCGCCGCCGCCGAGACGCGTCAGGTGCGCGGGGGTGATGCGCGCGAAGGCCGCGCGGTGTGCGTGTGCGGACGTGGGAGATGGATGGGCCCGGGTGAGGTGCTTGCCTGCGACGACGTACCGGCCAGCGCGGGGATTGGCGCCGCGCTCTGCGTCGCGCCAGCGGGTGTCGGGCTCGGGCTGCTGGGCGCGGTCGCGGCGGGCGCGTGCGAGTGTGCCGCCGGCG
>JALHOE010000398.1 GCA_022843175.1 Deltaproteobacteria bacterium | reverse complement strand
GCACGCCGTCGCGGAGCAGCCGGCCGGCGGCGCGCGCGGAGAGGACGCCCGGGAGATCGTTGCCCTCGAACAGCGGCGTCGGATCGTGGCCGCCGGCGGCGATCACGTGCGCGCGAGCCCGGACGCGGACGAGGCCGCCCCGGGTGGCCACGATCCAGTCGTCTCCCTCGAGCACGCCGAGCACCGTCGCCTCGGTGAGCACTTCGCCGGCGCTGCGCGTGAGCTCCTCGAGCGTCTGCTCGACCGCGACGCCCTCGAGCACCGCGCCCTGCGGCAAGCAGAGGAGCGTGCCGCCGAGCGCGAGCCGGTCGTCGACGAGGAGCGTGCGGAGTCCCGCGCCACGCAGCGCTCCGGCCGCCGCCAGTCCGAACGGGCCGCCGCCGACGATGAGCACGTCGGTCTCGACCTCGCGCATCGGCGGCGCGGCGTCGGCCGGCGCGTCGGGGAGCTCGCCGAGCCCGGACACCCGGCGCGCGAACGCCTGCATCACCTGCTGCACGCCCGGCACGCCCGCGAACATCTCGTGGTGGTTCATGCCGCGGGGAAAGAACCAGTCCGCCGCGCGGAGGATGTCGACCTTCGCCGTCAGGATGACGTTCTGCCGCTCGACCCGCGCGCCCTCGGACGCGCGCTGCATGCACGTCATGACGTTGGGGGCGCCGTCGACGCGCATCAGGCACCCGTCACAGCCGCCGCGAAAGCACGACGGGCCGCGCGGGCGGTGGAACTTGGGGCTGCGGGCGAGCAGCAGATCGCCCGCACCGGCGAGCGCGCTCGCGATGGAGGCGTCGGCGTCGGCGACGACCTTCGTGCCGTCGAGGTGGATCGTGACGGGGCGCGTGGGAGCGCGCGTGCGGCGCGGCGGCACAGAGCGGTGTTACGCGAGCGCCGCGGTGGTGTCTACGACTGCTGGCTCGCCGTCCAGATGCAGAAGCGGCCGAGCTCGGTGACCGTGACGCAGGCCGCCGAGAAGCCGCCGAGGCTCGGGCACTCCGCGCTCGTCGTGCAGGGCGCGAGGCACAGGCGCCCGGTGTCGCCCGCGACGCACTCGTAGCCGCTGGTGCACGCGACGTCCCCGCAGGCCTGGATGCAATAGCCGACCGCCACGCTCGAGGCGCGCGCGCAGCGGCCCCCGATGCAGTCCTCGTTGCTCACGCAGGTGCTCGGCGAAGACGACAGCGAGGATGGGTTGCCCGCCCCCGACGCTCCGCCGAGCGCGGTCGTCCCGCCCCCGCCCCGATCTCCGCCGCCGCTGCGATCGGTGCCGCTCCCCGCGAACACGGTGCCGCCGCCACCGCGCGTGGGCGGCGTGAACGAACCGGGAGCGCCGGGACCGCCGTCACCGCACCCGAGGAGCACAACCGAACAGGCGACTGCGGCGCGGAGCGCGTTCATCTCTCGCAGCTTGTCAGAAGTGGTAAATCGCGGCCACGTTCGTGTGGAAGATGTTCCACGGCTGATGCGACGTCAGCGTGCCGAACGCCGTCTGCGAGAAGCTCCGCTTGCTCACCAGGCTCGGCGACCCCGGGATCGGCTCCTCGGTCTTGCCGCCCTGCACGTCGAGGCCGAGGCCGATCGTCGCGTCGAGCGTGAGCTGCGGGATGCCGATGAAGCCGAACTGGATGAGCGCGCCGGCGTTGCCGCCGAGGAAGAAGCGGCTGCCGTTGTGCTTGGTGTTGGCGGTGTTGGCCGTCGTGGGCTTGCGGGTCTCGCCGGCGAACCCGAGGAGCGCCATCGGCTCGAAGAAGAACGAGTAGTGCTGCGACGAGAACATCACGATCGGCACGCCCGCCTTGAACGACATCGCGAGGCTGCTCGGCCGATCGATGGTGGTCGATGCAGTGCCCGCGCCCTCGGTCTTGTCCGAGCCGGTCACGACGCCCATGCCGACGCCGAGGTCGATGCCGGCGCGATCGCTGAAGAAGTAGCGCACGCCGATCAGCTGGGTGCCGACGGTGCGGGTGCCGGTGTTCGGATCGCCGAGCGGAACGTCGAACTGACCGAAGTAGCCGACGCCGATCGTCTTCACGATCTTCGAGAAGTCGGTCCCGGTATCCGCGGGGGCAGCCGCGGCGGGCGGCGTCGTGGTCGTCGCGCTCGTGGTCACGGTCGCGCTCGTCGTCGTCCCTGCGGCTCCCGCGGCGACCGGCTTCTCGGCCGGAGCCGTCGGCGTGGGCGCCGGAGCGGGTGCCTCGGTCGTCGCCGGCTGCGCCAGCGCGGAGGACGCGAACGCGAGGACGGACAGCGGGAGTAGGACCAACGGGAGACGGGCCATCCGGACATGCTCGGCCGGCCCCGCGCCGCGGGCTAAGTTCTCGGCGGTTAGTAGCCGTACGCGTTGGCCTCGGCCGCGGCCTTGTTCGCCGCCTTCTTCGCGGGCGGAGCGGCCGCTGGCGCGGGGGACTTGGTCGCGTCGTTGTAGCCCTTCTGCGCGGCGGCGACCGAGGCGGCCTGGTCGTCGAGGTCCTTCTTCACCCCCGGCGCCGCGGTGGCTGCGGGCGGCGCCACCGTCCACGTCTTCTTCTTGGTCTCGAGCTTCTTCTGCTGCGCGGCGAGCACGTCGTCGGCGGCCTTGGTCTTTCCCTCGGCGAACAGCTTGTTGGCCTCGAGGAGGGCCGCCGCGGTCTCGCTGCGGTGCACACGCGCCTCGACGATCGCGTCGACGGGACCGGGTGCGCCGGTGCGGATCGCGAGCGCGCCCTTCTCGCTCCCGTCCTTGCCCGAGAGGAGATCCTTGTAGACGACGCTCACGTCGCACAGCGGCACGGTCGCCTCGCTGCCGGGCGACACCGCGACCTTGAGGAGCACGGTCTTGCGCTCGTCCTTCACGAGCTGGCCGAGCGGAACGTGCACCGTGGAGCCCTCCTTGCGGTGCGCGCGGTCGAGCACCGCGAGGAGCTCGACGCCGGGCGACAAGCGAAGCGTAACCTCGGTGGCGGTGGCGACCGCGTTGGCCATCGCGGTGGCCTGCGCATCGAAGATCGCGGGGAGCGCGGCCTCGTTCTCGGCGTAGTAGTGCTGGCCGTTGGACTCGCGGGCGAGCGCGGTGAGCGCGCGCGGATCGTAGTCGTCGCCGACGCCGATGGTCGTGATGTTGATGTCGCTCTTCTGCGCCTCGCGCGCGAGCTTCTCGAAGCCGGCGACGTCCTTGACGCCGACGTTGGCGGCGCCGTCGCTGAGGACCAGCACGCGCCGGGTGTCGGTCGACGACGAGAGCGCCGCCACCGCGGTGGCGATCCCGCACGACATGCAGGTGTCGCCGCCGAGGGTCAGCTTCTTCACCTTCTCGAGCGCCGCGGCGCGCGTGGCCGCGCTGAGCACCGTCGTCGGCACGATGGTGTCGGCGGTCTGATCGAACGCGACGACGGTGACGTGATCGCCGTCGCGCAAGCGATCGATCGCGGTCTTCGCGGCGGCGATCGCCTTGTCCAGGCGGCCACCCTTCATCGAGCCGGAGCGATCGAGCACGAGCGCGAGGTGCACCGGGCCGCTCGTCCCCGGGGCCTTGTCGGTGCCGCGCACGTCGAGCATGACGTAGGTCTCGGTGCGGGCCGAGGCGGGGACGGTGGAGTGCAGCGTGCGGCCGTCGATGACGACGGTGGAGCCGGTCGTGAAATGGTGCGGCTCGACCGTCGGTACCGCATGCGGGGCCGAGGCGGAGCCGGGCGTGGCGTGCTTCGCCGGCGCCTCGGGCTCGTCGGGCGGCGGGTCGGATTTTCGGAGCCCCGCGACGAGGATCATCGTCGCGACGATGGCCGCGCCCGCGAGGTAGATCGCGGCCGCCACCGTGCGTGACTTCTTCTCCCGCGGCGCCCCCTCGCCCGGCCGCGGCGCCACCGCCGTCGCGGGCGCGGACAGCACCGTCGCCCCCTTGGCCTCGGTGGTCATCGCCGCCGTGGGCGGCGTCATCGCCGCCGTCTTCGGCGGGGTCATCGCGGCCGTCATCGCCTTCGTCTGCGGCGTGCGAATCGAGACCGGCGGCGCGAGCAGCGGCTCGGTCGGCGGCGCGCTCGCACCGAGGACCTCGGCGAGCGCGTCGCACGCCGCGCGCGCATCGGCGAACCGCGCCTCGGGCTTGCGCTCGACGCACCTCCCGAACCACGTGTCGAAGCCCTCGGGCAGCTTGGCGCCGGCGTCGCTCGCGCGCTGCGACGCGGGCGAGAGCTCGCCGAGGCAGGTCTCGTACATGATCGACGCGGGCGTCGGGTTGTTGGTGGCGCCCTTCCAGTAGCTCTTGCCGGTGAGCAGCTCGAACGCGATGAGGCCGAGCGCCCAGACGTCGGTCGCCGGCGTGACGCGCCCGGCCTCGTACTGCTCGGGCGCCATGTACATCGGCGTGCCGACCGCCGCGGTGCGCGCGGTCTGCGCCTCGGCGAGCACCTTGGCGATGCCGAAGTCGAGGACCTTCACCACGTAGCTGAGGCCGACGATGCGCGGCGTGCAGAGGAAGACGTTGGCGGGCTTGAGGTCGCGGTGGACGACGCCCTTGGCGTGCGCGGCGGCGAGCGCGTGGCAGAGCTGCTCGAAGAGGAAGCGGACCTCGCCCGCGGGCCGCGCGCCCTTGTGCGCGAGGTACTCGTCGAGCGGCATGCCCTCGAGGAGCTCCATCGCGATCCACGGCACGTCCGTCGCGACGTCGATCCCCGCCGCCACGACCTGCACGACGTGATCGCTCTCGATCGTCGCGCCGATGCGTGCCTCCTGCTCGAACCGCTCGCGCAGGCCGGGGTCGGTCACCAGCTCGCGCTGCATCAGCTTGAGCGCGCGTTTGGCGCCCGTGCTGCGCTGCTCGGCGACATACACCGCGCCCATACCTCCGACCCGCAGGGGCCGAACGATCGTGAAGTCCCCGCCGAAAACGGCGCCCGCCTCGAGCTCCATGGTCGTCATCGTCCCCTTTCGACGGACGAGCCGCCGCTTCGATCTAACGACTTTTTCTGGTGCCAGGGGCGGGTTTCGAACCCGCACGCCCTCGCGGGCCGCCGGTTTTAAGCCGGCTGCGTCTGCCGTTCCGCCACCCTGGCTGGCCGCTGGCAGTGTAATGCGTCCCGGGTGATCGTCGCGATTGTTCCTGCGCTCGACGAGGCGGAGCGGATTTCGGCCGTCTGCGCCACGATGCCGGCTCGGATCGCTCGCATCGTCGTGGTCGACGACGGGAGCCGCGACGACACCGGCGCGAGGGCGCGCGCCGCCGATCCGCGGGTCGAGGTGGTGCGACACGACACGCCGCGCGGGGTCGGCGCCGCGATCGCGGCCGGCGTCG
>JALHOE010000397.1 GCA_022843175.1 Deltaproteobacteria bacterium | reverse complement strand
AACGCCGAATACGTGAGCGTCTCGGTGACGACGCCGAGCGCGGTCTCCGTCACCAGACCGTGGTTGCCACGCACCAGCGTGAGCGCGCCCGCCGACGTGAGCAGGCTGTCCTTGTCGTACCCGAAGCTCACGGCGGAGCCGCCGTTGACGTTCTCGGCGTTGACGCGGAAGCGGTGGTCGTAGCCGTGCACCACGGTGCCCGAGACGGCGCCCGACCACGACGTGCTCGTACGCAGCGCGCCGTCGTAGCCGTGGAGCATCGTCACCGCCGGCGTGGCCACGCTGGTAAGCGTACCCCTCGCCGGGTCGTAGCCAAACGTGATGGTGTCGTGCGGGTGGCTGACGGTCTTGCGCCGGCCTGCCGTGTCGTACCCGTAGTCGACCACGACGCCGTCCGGCCGGTTGATCTTCTTCAAGCGGCGATCGAAGTCGTACTCGTACGTGGTGCTCGGCGCGGGCACGCCGGTAACGACCGGCGGATCGTAACTGGCCATCTGCGACACCGGCGAGTAGCTCATCGCATGCGTCGGCTGGCCCGGCGGCGTCACCGACGTCAGGTTGCCTACCGCGTCGTAGCCCATCGTGACCTCCCGGGTGTCCGGGAAGATCTGCTTGGTCACCCGCCCCACCGCGTCGTGCTCGAACGTCGTGGTGCGAAGCAGCGGATCGGTCACGCTCGCGAGGAAGCCGTTGGGCGCGTAGTCGAACGTCGTGACGCGCAGGCCTTGCGTGATCGTCTTGAGCCGGCCGCGGGCGTCGTAGCCGTAGTCGACAGCGGTCAGCGCGGCGTGCTTGGTCTGCACCACGTGCGAGTCCGCGTCGAGCGTCAGCGTCGACACGCGGGCGGGCGTCGTCGACGACGTGAACGTCCACGTGCGCGTCGCGGCGTCGAACAAGCTCGTGAACGTGCTCCCGTCGGCCGCGGCGCTGCCGCCATTGACCAGCGTCTGCTCCTGCAGCGCGGTGAGGCTGAAGGGATTCCCCGTGGTCGCGAGCGTCGCGGTGCGTGAGCTCGAGGAGCTCAGCGTGAGCCCGGTTGATGAAGGCCACCGAGGGCTACGGGCGGGGCCCGACGATCACCACCACGGTCAGCCGTCCATCCTCTCGCGATAGATCACGCTCAAGCCCGACGGGGTTCTTCAAGAGATGCTCGGGGTCGTGGACGTAGCACACGAGGTAGTCGCAGTCGGGGTGGCTTCGGTAGCGCTCGATGTCGAGGATCAGTTCTTTCCCGATCTGCCCGTCGAGGAGGTCGGGGCGAGTGTGCTTCGTCTCGACGACCACCCGCTCGGCATTCATGAGGAAGTCCATCCGTGACGATGCTCCCGCATGGCTCGGCGTCGGCTCCTCGGGTCGAACGTCATCGAAGTGCATCCGCAGGAGGGCGTGCATCGCGTCCTGCACGTCGTACTCGTCGTCGATCTTCAAGGTGTCGCGATCGCGGCAGCGCTTTGCAAGCTGCGTGGCGAACCGCGAGAACCGGTGACAGATCCACATCACCTGCTGCGCACCCTCGGTGATCTTGAACCGCGGTTCTGAGTGATCGACAGGTCCGCTCAGCTTCGATACCCCGACCGACGCAGGATGCGGGATCTGCGTCGGTTCCTCTGTCGGATCATCCTGCGCCACGAAGACGGTGGGCATCCCGCAGTGAACACAGAGGAGCAACGACGCAGGGAACTCGATCTTCTCGAAGTTGTAGTAGTCAACCGCCGCACCGCTCAGGCCCTTCTCGGATGCGACCTTCGTGCCGCAGTGGCCGCACACGTACTGGCGCGGCGGCAGCGGCTGAGCGTTCTTCCACTCGATCATGGCAGCAGCGCGTTGAGTTTCGAGAAGGCCGCCTGGAACCGATCGAGGGTCGTGTCCGGGATGGTGAGGTTGCTGATCTTCTCGGTGAGCCTCCGAGCTGGACGATAGTGGTTGTACTTCATCCCCGCGGGCAAGGGCTTTGCCGTGAAGTGCTCCTCCAGGCGCACGACGACCCGAGGATGCCGGCTCTGGAGATCCGCCGCCGTGACGTTCACGCCATATTCGTCGGAGACGAGCCGCAGGTAGAAGTCGACGTCGAACATGTCCTCAATGTCCGCCTCGGTCGTCCCCGTGAAGTCGGCGAAGGTGTGGACGTGGTTCTTGGTGAGCAGCTTCCGCTTGTAGAGGTTCTCGATCGTCTGCTGATCACTCTTCTGGAAGTCGATCAGCGTCGCGATCTTCAATCCGTTCTGAGCGCCGAGCAGAGCGACGAACGTCGAAACCTTCTCGGAGCCGCCGACCGGCGTGATCGTCCAGCGAGGATCGAGGCCAGTGCGTCCTGCCGCGCCCAGGACCGCCGAGACGGTCTGGATGTAGAGGAGGTCTGACACGCCCTCGACGACGAGGTTGTTCGGGCCGACGAACAACGTCTGGTGGATGTCGTAGCCAAGGGCGCCTTGCAAAGGAAAGAGGCTGTCTTCACCCGCCTCCAACACGTCGGTGAAGACCTTGGTGCCATCCTCCTTGCGCGGAAGTTGCTCGTCGGTGTCGATGCCCTTGTCCTGCACGATGCGGACGCGATCGAAGTGCTCGGCATCGACCATGAACGGCGAGTGCGTCGTGTAGATCAACTGATGCTTCGGGTTCGAGACGATTTCGTGCTCGAAGAAGCGGAGCAGGTCGGCCTGCGCCCGGCCATGTAGAGAAAGCCCCGGTTCATCCAGCAGGAGAACGAGCGGTTGGTCATTCTTCTTGACCGACGAGTACCACGCGAGGAACGAGAAGAACCAAACGAAGCCGGCGGAGCGCGTCCCAAGGCCCGTCGATGCGAGGTGCTTCTTGTCTTCGACCTCACCCCAGATATTCGTTCCTTGCCGCATCCCATCAGGGTCGCCCGGCAGCGCCGGCCGCACATCGAACTTCATGTGTAGGTGCCGATTCTGCGACCAGTACTTGAGGATCTGCTTCGTTAGATAATTGCTCGCACCCTGGAGCTTGTTCTTCAACTCCTGCGTGCGGGTTGGATTGAGGAGCTGATCGAGATCCAACCGCGCGAGGTCGATCAGGCCGAGCAGGGGATAATCAGACTTCTCCAGTCGACCCTCTTTCTTGCGAGCCTTCAATGCCTCCACGTTGTCGTGGCCCAGCATTTGGTAGTACTCGTCGAAGTAGAGGAACTTCGGGAATGATGGTGAGAGCACCTCGTGCCAGAGATACAGGCCGAGACCGTTGTGCTTCTGGAGGACCGTGATTCGTTCGCGAAGGGCCTTCGCCTGCTCGCTCTCGCCCAGGATCTTTGCTCTCTCCAACGCAGCGGCGCTTTCCGCGTCGTCTTCGAGCTTCTCGGCATCAGCTCGCGCGGACGCAGCAGCCTGATCCTGTTGTGTTGCCGATTTTGCGAGGAGACTCGCGAGCTGCGTTAGCGTCGTCGCCGATGCGACCGACCCGCGCACCTCTTCTGGTATGGCGTAGCTTCCGATCAGGTTCTTGACGACAGCGGCTTCTTCAACCGGCACCGAGACGAAGCGGGTGCATTTGCCGTTCGCCGCTTTCGCATAACCTTTGGACAGCTCAACCTCGGGAAGCTTCAGCGCTGCCGGTCCGACCTCCTTTTCGACGGCAGCAAGCTCCGCCGGATCGAGAGCGAACGTCGCCGTCACGACGATCGCGTGATCCCGCTTCTTGTTCTCGACGTCCTGTGTGTAGTCCTCGACCTCGGATCGAGGATAGTCGTCGGTCACGTCGAACTCACTGTCAGTATCGACGACCGGGTTGAGTCGGTAGAGCGCCTGCAAGACCGACGTCTTGCCCGCCTCGTTCTTGCCGACGAGGCACGTCACCTGTCCTGTCTCGAACTCGTTGGAGTCCCAGATCGATCGAAACTCGGTGATGTGAACCCTCGCTAGCTTCATGATGTGTCGCCCTACCTCTCAAACGGACCGGTCATTCGTCGTCGCCGACACTCGTGTCGCCGAGCTGTTCAAGATTTATGCGGGCTTGCTCTCGATAGAACGGAACGACCTCCGTTTCGATCACCGCCCGCAGTGCGCTGATCGCTTCGGCCTGGTTCCCGCGGTCGGCCGCATCAAACGCAGTGTTGAGAGCGATCATCAGCCGTTGAGAGCCGCTGCGGATCCGCCTACGGGCCTCGCGCGCTACTTCGAGTACTCGCTCGGGCTCCTCCGCCATCTGCGAGATGGTCTGCTTGTCGATACCCGTTTGACGTGCGACTCGCGCGACGTACTCGCGAAGTTCGTCGCTGAGCTGCAAGCGATCGCCCGCGTCGGCTTCGTCGATGAGCGTCCGCAGCCGCTCCCAGTCACCCTCGGCGGGGAAAAGACTCGGATCATCGCTGTCAGAAGAAACACCGGTCACTTGAACCTCCCCGCACGGCACATCGAGAAGTCCCACTCGCCCTGAACGATGCACTTCTGCAAGCACAGCCCACATGGGCCCTTCCAGCGGAACTGCTCACAGCGGAAGTGCAGGTCGATGCAGTGTTTCTTCAGATACGGATCCTCGTTCGAGTCTTCACACACGCCACCGTCCGCGTCGTCGTCGGCCGAGTCCTCGGCAATCCCGTCGTCATCGTCCGGTACACCGGCCGTCTCTTCTCCGAGGCTCGGCTCGATGATGCTGCCCGCCCACGGAATCGATGCAACCGCCAGCGCACCAGAAACTGGTGAGAACGCGCCACCAGTAGCTACAGGGGTCGCGAGGATCGGTTCAGCGAACGCCGCCGCGGGGGGGAACAAGCCCCGCGGATCATTGAGGTTCACTGGATCGTTGATGATGTAGCCGTGGAGATTGAATCCACCGCGGAACGTCACCGGATCTTTGCTTGTCCACCGGCCCGCCCTCGCCTCGTAGTCCCTCTTCCCGAACCGCACGAACCCACTCGCCGCATCCACCAACCCACCCGCAAAACCAAACGGCTGGAACCCCGGCGCCGAGTCACTGAGCATAACCCCGAACTCGTCGTACTCGATCGCCTGGGCGACCGTCCCCGTCGATGCATCGACGACCTTCCGGACGCTGCCGAGGTGATCGGTCACAACGCGATACGTGTTCGCGCCCTTCACGATGTACTCCGGCACGTTCACGCGCGTGCCGTAGACGAAGCGCGAGACCACGGCGCCCGAGCCATTCAGCTCCGCAACGATGCGCAGCGCCGACGAGTAGAGGAATTGCTGCACCAACACCCCACCGACCTTCTTGCCGACGCGACGGTTCGCCCCATCGATCACGTACTCGATTGCGCTTCCCGTCGGCGGCGTCACCTTCCGCAGGTTCCCGAGCGCGTCGTACTCGTACGT